>CBFGMX010000025.1:0-42433 GCA_965649955.1 uncultured bacterium | reverse complement strand
AAAACCACCGACCACCGGGCCAATGCTCATTCCAAGGTTTATCGCTAAACGGGTGAGAGCGAACGCAGCCTTTCGCTGCTGTGGTCCTGCCAGCTCACCGATAATGGCCATACTTGGAGGACGAAAAGCTTCGCTGGCGATCGCCCAAACGGCCGTGACTGCGAAGATTCCGGACAGGGAATGAACAAAGGAAAAAATCAGCAGCACCATGCCGGATAGGACCAGCGACGCTTTCATGATCCGCAGCCCACCCAGACGATCAGACAAACGTCCAGACAATGGTGCAATGACGATCGCGCTAATTCCGTAGATAGTGATAGCCAGGCCAGCGGTGGATGCAGGAAGACGTCTATCGACGGTCAGATAAAGGGTGAGAAACGGCAGGACCATAGTGCCTGCACGATTTACAAGGATGGCAAGACAAAGGAACCAGATTTCCCGACGAAGGGATCCTAATCCGCGCCAGGGGTTTAACAACGGGTGGCCTGCCGTTTCCGGTCAGCGTGCGCTTCGCTATCGACTTCGTAAAGGCGGAAGCGATGATGATTTTGATGGTTGACCATCGTCGCCGTTTTCCTGAAGCGTTACTTGATACTCTTCGGCTCCGTCATTTGAAACAGATCTAGTCGAGCCACTTTGTTTGATCAAAAGCTCATTGTAATACTGAGCGTCTTTGGGGCGAATTGACAAGATTAGTTGTTCGCTTGTGACATTTACAGTGTCTGACCTTAAGCTAGGCGAAGTGACCAGAGTGTTTTAGAATGACTCCACTTCAAGCAGGTATTTTTTGTTGAGTTCTGAAGCTCTCTAGATAAATCGCTTTGGCGGGCGAGCCCAGACGTCTGACACGCCATGCCCTAACCTTTGTTCGTCGCGTACCACAACTGAAGTAAAGTTTGAGCGAAACGATTTCCCCCAAGACGACGCTCGCACATTACTCTATCGTCTCCAAAATCGGCGCCGGTGGTATGGGAGAAGTCTACCGAGCTCGCGATTCCAGGCTCGATCGAGAAGTCGCGATTAAGATTCTCCCGAAGACCCTTGCGAACGATGCCGATCGTCTAAAGAGATTTGAGCAGGAAGCTCGCGCCACTTCAGCGCTCAACCATCCAAACATCCTCACTGTCTACGACGTTGGTACACACGACGCTTCACCTTACATAGTTTCCGAATTGCTCGAAGGAGAAGAGCTACGTGAGCAGTTGAATAGTGGTGTTATGTCTGAGCGCAAAGCGACTGATTATGCGCGACAGATCGCACAGGGTCTCGCAGCGGCGCACGACAAAGGGATTACCCATCGTGACCTCAAGCCGGAGAATCTCTTTGTCACGACTGATGGCCGTGTGAAGATTCTCGATTTTGGTTTGGCCAAGCTTCGCCCGCAACGGAATGAGGTAATCAGCTCAGAAATTGCGACGGAAAAACAGATCACAGATCCGGGCACTGTCATGGGTACGGTCAGTTATATGTCGCCGGAGCAAGTACGCGGACACAACGTAGATTATCGGACGGATATATTCTCATTTGGCTCGATTCTCTACGAGATGCTCAGCGGTCAGCGAGCTTTTCGTCGCGAGACTATGGCTGAAACCATGACGGCGATTCTCAGAGAAGAGCCAGTGGAACTTAGCGAGACCGATAAGAGGGTCAACCCGACACTGGAAAGGATTGTGCGTCGCTGCCTGGAGAAAAAACCTGAGCGTCGGTTCCAATCGGCTCATGACTTAGGGTTTGCCCTTGAGTCGATAAACAACACCTCCGGATTCACAAGCCAACCGGCAACTATAGCCAACTCGTTGGTGAATTCCTCTCAATCGTGGTTGAGTCTCGGAAATCTCGGGTGGGCTGTTGCAGCGATATTTTTAGTGACGTCGATTGTTGGTTTCGCCCTGTACATCAAGACAGGTTCTTCGAAAGGCGAGCTCGAACCTGTTCGACAATTTGCACTAGCACCGCCCGCTGACGGCAAACTTGACCTGCAATCAGTAGCGCTTCTGTTCTCTCCAGATGGCACTCATATCGTTTCAACTAATGTAGTATCCGGTAAGTCTAAACTTTTCGATCGACCTCTAACTGCTTCAAGTGCTCATCCGATTGAAGGAACTGAAGGTGCATCCGATCCCTTCTTTTCACCGGACGGAAAATGGGTCGCATACTTTGCAAATGGTTTACTGAAGAAAGTACCACTGGCCGGAGGCGCGGCCGAAACCGTCTGCGAAGCCACAAATCCGCGCGGCGGTGTCTGGAGCGATGACGGTTCCATCATCTTCACACCTGGAACTGATAATGCACTCTTCCTGGTTTCGGCAAACGGTGGTGTTCCAAAACCAGTTTCAACCCTGGATGGTTCTGCTCGGGAGCGTTCCCACAGATGGCCCGATGCATTGCCAGGAGGAAAGTCCGTTCTGTTTAGCATTGCGTATGATGTGGGTAATCCCCTCGAGAATGCGAATGTGGCCTTGTTGGATTTGGCCACTGGCAACTACAGAATACTAATAAAAGGAGCGGCTTTCCCGCGCTACATTCCTGGTTACATCGTGTATGCACGTAGTAACTCCCTACTCGCGGTTCCTTTTGATCTCAAGAAGCTTGAGATAACGGGTTCGCCCACAACGGTTCTCGAAACCGTCATGATGTTTCCCTCCAGTGGTCGCGTGCAGTTTTCGTTTTCACGGGGTGGTGATCTGGTCTATCTCGCAGGCCGCTCTGACGACAATCGTGATGCTGCTCAACCCCTCGTTTGGTGGGACCGTCGCGGCAACGAACAATCGCTCACCGAAGTACGACAACGTTTTTCAAGTCCTCGGTTGAGTGCCGATGGCAGGATTATATTTGTGGAAGTGGCTGATCCGGAGCCGGCTATTTGGTCGTACGACATCAACCGCGGAACTCTAACTCGAATTATCCATGGGGGACTGAGCTATGGTCCCGTCCCGAGCCCGGATGGGACTCGGGTTGCTTATGAAGCTACCCGCGACGGTACTGCCGGTGCATGGTTCGCACGTATTGATGGAAGCGACGAGCAGCGATTGACCTCATCGAAACGCGCTGACGTCCCCACGTCCTGGACACCGGATAGTAAGAAGCTTGCGATCACTAGTGTTGCGGACAGCGGATTTATGGAAGTGAAGGTTGTATCTATTGAGGGCGACCACCCAATTGAGAAACTCATCTCTGGGCCATTTAATGCGGGTGGGGCGCAATTCTCCCCTGATGGTCGCTGGGTTGCCTATGTATCAGATGAGTCTAGTCGGAATGAAGTTTATGTCCGTCAATACCAGGAACCGGGCAACAGGGTGCAGATCTCAGTAGCTGGTGGCACGCAGCCGATATGGTCAAGGAGTGGCCGCGAGCTCTTTTTCAGAAACGGTAACGAGCTCCTCGCTGTGAACGTCACGCTTGCGTCAACGGTTACAGCGGGAAAGCCAGTTGTGCTCTTCTCCAAGGTGATGCCCGAAAGTACGAGTGGACGCATTTATAAGCTTTCGAGCGATTATGACGTTTCGAGTGATGGCCAGCGATTTGTAATCCCGAAGTCTAATCCGGAGTCTGTCGACAGCCCGCGCGCAAGAGTGATCCTGAACTGGTTCTCGGAGTTGAAACAGCGCTACGCCGCGGTGAAGTAACTATCCATGCGTGCTCCAACAAACTTACTTTTGGAAACAATGAAACACCTCTCGCCACGTCAAGTGCCGGTCAATTCTCCTGCTTGTAACTTTCATTGAAAAGCTATTCTCGTAATAGTACTCAAAGGCATGAAAGCAAAAAATTGGAAATTTATTCATCGTCTGTCAACGCAAGCGCTAAAAATAGCGTCTAAGCGGTTAGCCAAAAGGTCTTAGTCTCCCTCCTATTCAACCGCTATTAGTGCTCGTTAGACTTTACTGTTCGAGGAAAAGTTCATGACTCGTCTGCACGTTGCTCTCTCTCTGTCGCTCGTTGTGTGTCTTGTCGCCGGTTGTCTTATCACACCTCGTGTGACCGCCCTCAGCTTGAATCACAAAACTATCGCCTCCCCCAACCGCAACCCGAACGAAGTGGATCAAGCCCAGGATACAGATCCGCCTGGCTTGCAATTTCGTGTGAGCGAGAGAACTGGTCAACCGGATTCGCAAAAGAACAAAGCTTCAGCCATCACGACTCCGCTCTCAAATCTTCAGATTGCAAATATCCTGCGACGACTTTCACCACTCAGAATGGATTCTGACGATCAGCAACCATTTGCCTTTCGCGAGCGCTCGCTACCGCCGCCGCTAACCGGTAGGACAATAAATGTCGCCTTTCCAGCAACTGAAAATATCGCAGCAGCGGAGACCAGCGTTGGACCACTGCAGGTTCTACGCTACTCACCCGAAGGCGATGTCCCTCTCGCCCCCAATCTCAGCGTGACGTTCTCACAGGCAATGATCCCCTTGAGCTCGCAGGAAGAGGCGGCCGCTAATGTACCGGTGCGACTTTCACCACAGTTACCAGGGAAATGGCGTTGGGTAGGAACCCACACCCTGCTGTTCGAACCTGACGTTCGCTTTCCGATGGCTACCCGCTACTCCGCTTCAGTACCGGCAGGCACCAGATCGCAAAATGGTGGGCAAACCGCCAGCGAGGTGACGTGGACCTTTACTACTCCACCGCCAACTATCAAACGGACGTATCCCGAAGACAGCAGACAAAGTCAAGCGCGCGATACGTTGATGTTTATTGAATTCGATCAGCGCGTTGATCCCACTGACGTATTGAGAAACATCAAGGTTAGAGCTGAAGGAACGGAGATCTCTACTCGATTGGCAACGAAGGAAGAAATCGAGGCCGATCCGACGCTTAACGATCGAATCCAGAACGCCGAGAAAGATCGGTGGCTTGCGTTTCGCGCTGTAGATGCTCAGACCGGAGCCACAAAACTCGCTTTGCCATTGGACACAAACATCACCGTGTCCGTCGGCACAGGTACGCCTTCTCTTGAAGGACCGCTGCGGACTGAGAAGGCCCAGGAATTTGGCTTTAGAACTTACGGGCCGTTGAAGCTGATCAGGAGTGAATGCGGTTTCAACAAGAACTGCACTCCGAACGACATGTTTCGTTTGTGGTTCAACAATCAACTAAGACCAGAAAGTCTCGCTTCCAAAATCCGCATTGAACCATCCACCTCAGGCGCGACAGCGAACGTCTATGGCGTTTGGATCGGGGTTGGCGGAATTAAGCAACCTGACACGACTTATCGGATCACGATCGATAAGTCGGTTACAGACGTCTTTGATCAGCAACTCGGCAAGGACGAAACGGTTACTTTCACGGTCGGCGCCATCGTCCCGCAGTTGGCTCTGTCCGCCAATGGGTTCACCGTCCTGGACCCAGCCGCACCACGGCAGATCTCTTTATACACCCTCAACCTCAAAACCGTTCGCGTAAGCCTGTACAAGCCTCAACCGGAAGACTGGTTCCAGTTCAAGAGTTACGCGCAGATGCGAGCTCAAAATCAGAACCTGAAAATTGAGATGCCTGGTCAGCTGATCTATTCGCGTCAACTCGATTTGCAGACGCCTGGCAACCAGATCGCGGAAACCCTCATAGATCTAACCCCTGCGTTCATTGACAAATTTGGGCAGGCCATCGTTATGGTTGAGGCAATCAATCCGAAGAATGATGCCCTGCGCTATCCAGCGATCGCCTGGGTGCAGTCGACCAGAATTGGGCTTGATGCCTTTGCTGACAACAATCAACTGGTGGGTTGGGCCAACTCGCTTGAAGATGGAGCGCCCCTGGCGGATGTGCAGTTAGAGGTACTTCCCGCGAAGCTTTCCGCCACCACTGGACGCAACGGCCTCGCTCGCATCGATCTCAAAACTTCAGATATATCAACCGATGGCTTGCTCGTTGCCCGGCGTGGAAGTGAGGTAGCGATTCTCCCTAAACACCCCGATATCTGGACGAACGGGGGCAATTGGCGACATTACGCGCGGCCCGACGACTTGCGCTGGTACGTCTTCGATGATCGCAAGCTCTATCGTCCCGGTGAAGAAGTCCATTTCAAGGGTTGGATACGACGCGTCGGCCACGGAATCAACGGAGATGTCGGCCCGCTCGAAGGCGTAGTCAAGAAGCTTAGCTATACGGTCGAAGACGCCTCTGATAACGAACTGATCAAAGGCGAGGTGTTGGTGAATGCTTTAGGCGGCTTTGACGCAGCTTTCAAACTCCCCGCAAATATGAGTCTCGGAGACAGCGAGATTGAGTTTAGAACCGAGACGGATTTCGAAGGCTTTCAAAATGAGAAGTTCCGACACACTTTTTCTGTGCAGGAGTTTCGCCGTCCCGAGTATGAAGTGAACGCTCGCAATGAAACTGAAGGGCCAATATTTGTCGGTGGCGGCGCAGATATTTCCGTGGCGGCGAAATATTTCGCCGGAGGCGGTCTCCAGGACGCCCAGGTGAAATGGACCGTCAGCTCCACGCAAACTTCATTCACGCCACCAAATCGTGGTGACTACACCTTTGGGCGGTGGGTTCCGTGGTGGACCGGCGAAACTTATTACGGGGAAAACAACAGCCAGGAAATCTCCGGTCGCACCGATGTTACAGGCCAACACCGGATCAGAGTCGATTTCGATTCAGTACGACCAGCCATGCCTTCAAGCGTCTTCGCTCAGGCCAGCGTGGAGGACGTGAATCGCCAGTCTTGGAGTTCTTCGACAACCCTCCTCGTGCATCCAGCAAAACTCTACGTCGGGTTAAAGAGCGAGCGCACGTTTATTCAAAAGGGTGAACCTCTCGTCGTTCAGGCAATTGTGACTGATCTGGATGGCGAAGCCATCGCCGATCGCGATATTAAGATTAGGACGGTGTCACACCGATGGCGGCAGATCAACGGCACGTGGGTACAGGTTGATGAAGAGCCACAAGACTGCTCAGTTAAGTCGAGCACCAGCGCTGTCCCCTGTACGTTTGCCGCCAGAGACGGCGGAATCTACAGCGTCACCGCGACGATTCATGACGACCAGGGCCGGCCGAATGAAACCGAAATGACTTTCTGGGTCGCCGGGGGCGACATGCCTGCCAGTCGAGATTTGGCCCAGGACAAGGTCGAGTTGATTCCGGATCGACGTGTATATCATCCCGGTGAAACGGCCCAGGTACTCGTTCAAGCTCCCTTTTATCCCGCCGACGGCGTCATGACTCTGCGTCGCTCGGGTATCGTCAAGACAGAACACTTTCATATGGATGGGCCAACACACACCTTGCGCTTGCTTGTCGAAGAAGCGTGGCTGCCAAACATTCACGTGCAAGTGGATCTAGTCGGGGCTGCGGAGCGTGCCACTGCCTCAACGACCATCGTTATTCCCCAATCTAATGCGGGTGGAACGACTGCGCTCCCAACCAAGCGTCCGGCATTCGCCAGCGGAAACATCAGTCTTTCAATCCCGCCGCTGTCTCGCACGCTAAAGGTGACTGCGACGCCGCTCAAAAAAACTTTGGCTCCTGGCGGACTGGCCAATGTCACTGTGAAGGTGCAGGACGCAGCCGGAAAGCCGATTGCCGGAAGCGAGATCGCGTTGGTTGCTGTTGATGAATCAGTCCTGTCGCTGACTGATTATCAGCTGGAGGATCCGGTCAAGGCTTTCTATCGATTAAGGGAGATGGAAACCACTGACCATCACTTGCGGAGTAGTATGAAGCTGGCTACCGCGGAGGAATTAGCGAGAGGTGACGTTATCGTGGCCCGACAGATCCGGGAGCTGCCAATCAGCGGACGGTCCGCCAATAATTTTCTCGCGCTTCAACCCGGTGCGCTAGTGGACACTGTTGCTGTTACCGCTTATGAAGCCGGGAGCACAAAAGCGATCAGTATGCGTAAGAACTTCAATGCGTTGGCTGTCTTTGCCCCAAGCCTCCGGACTAATGCCCAGGGCCTTGCACAGATGCAATTCAAACTGCCGGACAATCTCACTCGCTATCGCGTGATGGCGGTCGCCGTTGCCGGTGGCAAGCAATTTGGATCCGGTGAGTCAGCGATTACAGCGCGCAAGCCCTTAATGGTGCGACCCTCGGCCCCGCGCTTTTTGAATTTCGGCGATAGGTTCGAGCTTCCTATCATCGTGCAGAACCAAACGGACACACCGATGACGGTTGATGTGGTGGCGCGAGCTAGCAATGTCAGGTTCATCCAAAGTCCAACGTCTAAAGTCCAAACTGGGACTGGTGTCCCAAGTCGAGCTAACACAGCGAGCGTTGGACGTTCCACTGTCGGCGTTGGCCACGGGTCGGCAGGTCTTCGCGTCACTGTTCCTGCAAACGATCGTGTTGAAGTCCGTCTTCCCGCTGTCACTGCCAAAGCTGGCACGGCGCGATTTCAGATCGCAGCAGTGTCACGAGGCTGGTCTGATGCGTCAGAGATCGAACTACCCGTGTGGACACCAGCGACCACCGAAGCCTTTGCCACTTACGGAGAAGTCGACGAAGGCACAATTACTCAAGCAGTGAAAGCTCCGTCGCACGTGTTCAAACAATTCGGCGGTCTTGACATCCAAACTTCTTCAACCCAACTGCAGCAGCTCACTGATGCATTTCTCTATTTACAACGTTATCCTTTCGCGTGTTCTGAGCAGCTCGCTTCACGCATTATTTCAGTGGCGGCACTCCGCGATGTTCTAACCGCTTTTAAGAATCGAGATCTTCCCACACCGTCAGAGATAGAAGCCGCAGTCGTTCAAGATCTGAAGGCGCTCCAGGGAATGCAAAACGATGACGGGGGATTTGGCTTCTGGCGGAAGGGCGACGAGTCCTGGCCCTTTTTGAGCATCCACGTGGCTCACGCGCTCGCGCGGGCAAAGCAAAAGAACTTTGCGGTTCCAAACGACATGTTTGAAGAGTCGCAAAGGTATCTTCAGTCGATTGAGACCCACATCCCCAAGCACTACAGCGAAAATATCAGGCACGCGATCATCGCCTATGCACTATATGTCCGCGCTCAGATGGACGATCGCGATCCGGAGCGCGCGCGTAAGTTGATCGCAGAAGCGGGTTTAGACAAGCTCTCGCTGGAGTCAGTTGGCTGGCTGCTTTCGGTGTTGTCACCCGACACAGATTCCGCAGCGGAGGTTGCGGCGATGCGCCGTCTGCTCGGGAATCGCGTTTCTGAAACCGCAGGCACCGCTCATTTCGTCTGCTCATACGACGATGGCGATTACCTGATCCTGAACTCCAGCCGGAGGGCCGACGGCATCATTCTCGAAGCGCTCATCGGTGATCAGCCGCAAAACGATCTCATTCCGAAAATCGTTCGCGGCCTGTTGGGCCATCGCATCAAGGGTCGTTGGGCAAACACGCAGGAGAATGTCTTCATTCTGCTGGCGCTTGATCGTTATTTCAACACCTACGAGAAAGTCACTCCTAACTTTGTCACGCGCGTCTGGCTCGGTGAGGCCTACGCCGGCGAGCAACAATTCAAGGGGCGCTCGACTGATCGACAGGAGTTGAAGGTCCCAATGAGTTATCTGGCCAGCAAAGCCACTACTCAGAATCTGGTGATGAGCAAGATTGGCAATGGCCGGCTTTACTATCGCATCGGAATGAACTACGCGCCTGAAGATCTCAACTTGAAGCCTGCCGACTACGGCTTTACCGTCGAACGCATTTACGAAGCGATTGATAAACCTGACGATGTGAAACGCGATGCCGACGGAACCTGGCACATCAAGGCGGGCGCTAGAGTGCGCGTACGCCTAACGATGATTGCGCCCGGACGCCGCTATCACGTGGCCCTGGTCGATCCCATGCCCGCAGGTCTTGAATCACTCAATCCGGTGCTGGCGACTACTGAAGTCGTGCCTGAAGATGAACGACCAACTGGCGTTGGCGAGTATGGCAGTAGATCGATTGGCCATGGCTGGTGGCGCTGGCGATCAGTTTGGTTCGATCATCAGAACCTGCGCGATGAACGAGCTGAGGCGTTTACGGCATTGTTATGGGAAGGTGCTTACAACTATTCCTACGTGGCGCGAGCGACCACACCGGGCGTTTTTGTTGTGCCACCTGCCAAGGCCGAAGAGATGTACCACCCTGAAACCTTTGGGAGAGGAAAAACGGATCGGGTTGTCATTGAATAAGGAAAACGACCAGCCGCGGCCGTAACAGGTGCGTATAGTTCCCCACTGCCGCGGAATAATCCTAACCATCCCGTTTGCGCAACCTCCTGCCTACTCACACGATCCGGCATCAACAAGAACCAAACTCACCGCAAATCACCGCGATCCATCCACCCATTGAACTCCGTGGAATAGCAGTTGCCGCCTGCCTAAACATACTAACCCTCTGGCGACGCACAATGGTCCCTGATAATGGAGTCATAACATGATTACCCGGCGAACCTTCCTGAAATACACCGCGGGCACGGCACTGACCTGGTACGCCTTCAACAAATTCGGATTGCCGAAGGCGATCGCGCAGATACCCGGCGGAACACTCGATCCGCATTTAGTACCAAAGTTCCAGACACCACTCTTGATTCCGCCTGTGATGCCAAAGGCCGGCAGGCTCGTACAGCGTGGAGGCAAGAACATTGACTACTACGAGATCTCTGTCAAACAGATCTCGCAGCAGATTCTGCCGCCAGTCTTACCCGAAACCACTGTCTGGGGCTACGGCGCTGTGACGGCCGACCGTAAGAGGGGGCTGCTGGTGCACAATGCGCCTTCGCTGACGATTGAAGCTAGATGGAACACGCCCGTCCGCGTGAAATGGATCAACGACCTGAAGAACGCGCGCGGAGATTTCCTGCCTCATCTCCTTCCAGTCGATCCGACACTTCACTGGGCAAACCCACCTGGAGGTCTGGAAGGACGTGACATGCGACCCGAATTTAGCGGCAAGACCTACGTCGCGCTCGCTGACCTCACGGATCCGAACACGCAGTACACCAGATACACCGGGCCAGTTCCGCTCGTGACGCATGTTCACGGCGCAGTCGGTGTGGGGGACGAATCCGACGGTTATGCTGAAGCCTGGTACCTACCGAATGCGGGAGACATTCCGGCGGGTTTCGCGCGCGAAGGTACCTGGTACGAGTTCTTCAAAGGCAAAGCGGCGCAGAGCTTTGGCGTGACCTGGGGACCGGGCTTCGCGACGTTTCAATATCCAAATCTTAACCGCGCCTCAACCATTTGGTACCACGATCATGCGCTCGGCATGACTCGTCTTAATGTGTACGCTGGTCCAGCGGGGTTCTACCTGATTCGTGGTGGTCCATCCGGCGACGACAACGTGCTCGACAGTCGATCGGGAACGCCGGCGACTCTTCCGGGACCCGCGCCAAAAGAGAACGATAAGTTTCCATCAAACAAGACCTACTACGAGATTCCTATCGCGATTCAAGACCGATCTTTCAACAGCGACGGGTCGTTGTTCTATCCAGATTCGCGCGCGTTCTTTGACGGCTTCGTTCAACCATCCATTCCGGAAACGGAAATCTCGCCGATCTGGAACCCGGAATTTTTCGGCAACATGATTATGGTCAACGGCAACACCTGGCCCTATCTCGACGTCGAGCAACGCCGGTATCGTTTCCGCTTCTTGAACGGATGCCAATCGCGCTTTCTGATTCTTGATTTCAGCCACATCCCGGGGGTGGAGGTTTGGCAAATAGGAAACGACGGTGGATTCCTCGCTGCTCCGGTGAATCTCACCGCGGACCATGAGAACCGCCTGTTGATGGGGCTCGCAGAACGCGCCGATCTGATCGTCGACTTTACGCACGTCCCGCAGGGCGATTTCGTGCTGACGAATGTCGGTCCGGACGAGCCATTTGGCGGTGGCGTTCCGAACGTAGATTTCGATCCGGCGGATGCGGATTCGACTGGCCAGGTGCTGGAGTTTCGTGTTCGTCCTGCGGCCGATCACGATCCAACGACGCCACCGCAGTTTCTGATCCTTCCGCCGATCACGCCGCTGCCAACCGAAACGTCTACGCGGCCGCTCGCACTGCTCGAGGAAGGCGAAGTAATTCCGGAGATCGGCTTCGATGGACCAGTCGCAGCGTTGCTGGGCCATGTCGATGAAAATGGAAACGCCGTGGCGAGGATGTGGGCCGACGAGGTTAGTGAGAACCCGGCTCTCGGAGCCACTGAAATGTGGGAATTCTTCAACTTCACGGCTGATGCTCATCCGATGCACGTTCACGAGGTGGCGTTTGAGGTGGTTAACCGGGAGGCGCTCGTGCTTGATGAGGAGTCAGAAGAGACGGTGCAACCGGTGCAACTTACGGGTGACGTCAGACCGGCGGAGCCCTGGGAGAGTGGTTTCAAAGATACTGTGATTGCCTATCCTGGTGAGGTCACGCGCGTGCGCGCGAAGTTTGATACGCCGGGCCAGTTCGTCTGGCACTGTCACATCGTGGAGCACGAAGACAACGAAATGATGCGGCCGTATCGCATCGGCCCGGTTCAGCCAGGGCAACCTGAGTAGATTATCGATTAGCGTTTGATTCGTTCTGCCGTAACGTAGTATGCACCGTGGCCGGCGCGGCGTAACTCACCTACATGCGCGTTGCAACGTTGCGGTTGAAGAGAAGTAATTACCGGCCAACCACTCGAAACGTCGTCGCCAACGGGGCCGTTGAGTCGGCGCCGACCCACACATCGAAAGTTGATGGCTCCTGGACCCACCCTTTTGTCGCGGCGCTCCAGTACGTCAGTTCCTGCTTACCTAACGTGAAACGAACCGTCTTCTTTTCGCCCGGCGCCAGCGTAACGCGCTCGAAGCCCTTTAGTTCCCGAACTGGGCGCGATGTGCTGCCGTAACGTTGGTGAATATAGAGCTGGGCTACCTCATCACCCGCGCGCTTTCCTGTGTTCTCTACCTCCGCTAACAGTTCTACGCTCTCGCCCACTTTGACTTCCGATTTGCTCACGCGTAGGTTGGAGAACTTAAAAGTCGAATAGCTCAGGCCATAGCCGAACGGATAGAGCGGTGAGGTGGGGATGTCCCAATAGCGCGACTTGAAATCCCTGGCGGTCTCGGGTTGTTGCGTGAGGTTGCGCGCGTAGTAGATCGGGATCTGTCCTGCACTGCGAGGCCACGTCACCGGGAGCTTACCGCCGGGTGTGGCGTCGCCATAGAGCGTATCCGCAATCGCATTTCCACCCTCAGCACCAGGGTGCCACGCTTCGAGGATTGCAGGAACGTTGGAGACGGCCCAGGAGATGTCCAACGGACGACCATTGATGAGCACGAGCACCACAGGTTTCCCAAGACTTGACACCGCTTTCAGCAGTTCAAGCTGCCGCCCCGGCAGGTCGATCGTCGATTGGGACGCTGCCTCACCACTCATCTCTTCATGTTCACCGAGCACCATAACAACCACGTCAGACGAGCGCGCGAGCGACACAGCCTTATCAAACTCTGCCTGCTTCTGTGCCTCACTCCACGGTGCAGGTCGCGGCCCGCTTATGATTTCGAAGATCGATGGGTAAACACGAGCAATGTCTACGCCCTGTGCATACTCCACTTTTACCGACGGACCAACCTTTGTTCGAATTCCTTCGAGCACGGTGACGGCGCTGTTCACGTCATCGGCGAGACTCCACGGACCGCGCATGTCACGTTTGGAGTCAGCTAATGGACCAATGACGGCAACAGATGAAACCTTCGGGTCGCCTTTGATCAGCGGAAGGACGTTCCCCTCATTGCGAAGCAACACCATAGATCGCTGAGCGACCGCGCGGGCCAGTCGCCGGTGTTCGGGGTTGTTGTGAATCGCCGCTACACGTGATTCGTCAACATAAGGATTATCGAAAAGACCAACCTTAAACTTCGCATTCAAAATTCGGCGCACGGCATCGTCGAGCTGCGCTCTACTCACTCGACCTTCCTGGATCAGCTTGGTAAGACTCGTCGCATAAGCACTGCTGACACTGTTGCCCGGCAGCGACATCTCCATATCAACGCCAGCCGTGAGCGCACGATAAGCCGCGTCGGCCTTGTCTTCCGCAAAGCCGTGCGTGACGAGGTTGCCCACTGCATCCGCGTCGCTGACGACAAATCCTTTAAAGCCCCATTGCTCGCGAAGTATCTCGTTCATCAGGAAAGCGTTGCCGGTCGCCGGCACGTCGTTGAGATTCATGTAGGCCGACATAGCGCTTCCGACGCCGGCGTCGACGGCGGCCTTGAACGGCGGCAGGTAAACGTTATGAAGCTCAGCATCCGAAATGAACGCCGATTCATAGTCGCGTCCACCAATGCCTGCGCCGTAGCCTGCAAAATGTTTCATGCAGGCGAGCAGGCGGCCGGGGCCTGCCGGGTCCTGGCCCTGAAATCCGCGCACTTGAGCGGCGGCCATCCGCGAGCCGAGAAACGGATCTTCGCCTGGGCCCTCGACGATGCGTCCCCACCGGGGGTCGCGCGCTATGTCAATCATCGGCGCGAAAGTCCAACGGATACCTACGGCTCGCGCCTCAGTCGCCGCGACCTGCTGCGCTTGTTCAATTAGTGCGGGATCCCAGGATGAAGCCATTGCCAGCGGTACAGGAAAAACGGTACGAAAACCGTGAATCACATCGAACCCAAAGAGCAGCGGAATCTTCAGCCTTGACTGTTCAACGGCAATCTTCTGAAAGCGGTTGATGATGGCGGGATCGGTTACGAATAGCAGCGAGCCGATTTTGCCTTCGCGAATAGCGGGCTCAACCATTTGTGGATTCATGAACCGGCTGAAGTAGAAGACTTGGTGAACCTGGCCCACCTTCTCGTCGATCGTCATCTGCGACAGTAGTTGATCTACCCGTTGATCAATGGACTCCGAAGTGGTGCCGTGCGCGGACACAGAAACATTCACGCTCACCGTTGCCGGTACAGGCAGGGCAAACAGACCCGTCACTATTACGAGAAACGCCGCAACGTTTTTTCTCATCTTTGTCCTCTTGGATTGAAGGCGGGCAACGTACAAAAGGCGGGACTATATGTCAATATGCATCCGCGCCGTCGCTATCGTACGCGTCACTGGCCCACGGCAGCTATCGCTGCCAGTAACGCTTGATTCGTTCTGCCAGCAGTGGGAAGGGAACGTAGTCTGCACTGCGTCCGGCGCGGCGGAGTTCGCCGACCATGCGCATCGCGCCGTCAGCATTTCGCGTGTGGACCAGGATGGTCGAGGCGCGCTGCAATTCGGGGTTTGAACAAAGCCACACCGCCACGGCGTAGCCGGTCCTTTCGTCGTCGGTTGAATCGGCGTTGTAGTGTTCGGGGTGAAGATCGTGGTCGAGAAAGATGGCGTCGTAGGAACTTGCGCTCAACATTTGCAGGGCTTCGCTGACGTTACTCGCAATGTCGACAAAATCGCCCTTAAAACGCGTCGCAAACCAGCGATGGCGTCGCTCATCGTCGTCCAGTAGAAAGACGCGGATGGGATGACGCTCCGCGCGAACGGACTGAATGCGAAGTTTTCGAAGCAACGACTGCCACAAACTCATAGATTTGTAAGTTAAAACCTCTCGTCCATTATTGCTTCACGCCAGTATAAGGTATTCTAAGGTCTGCAAAGGTAGACCTTAAAAAGTTCGACCTTTTCATCCCTTGGTAACTAGATGGCTTTGCCTTAAAAGTGGCAGATGGGTTCTTCTCTGATAACTCGGTGTCCTCCGTGTCTCGGTGGTTCACTATTCCCTGGAAAAAACAACCACCGAGGCACAGAGACCACGGAGATTACACAGAGAACGAGCAGCAGAGTAGGACTTTTAGGGCAAGGCATAAATAGATGATAAATGAAAGTGAACTCCGCCGGGCGGAGAGTACGGACGTTTGCGAAGACTGTTTTGGCACCGGTACGAAAGTCGATCCGGTGAAAGGCGCGCTTCCTTGCCCGTGCCGAAAGACCGACCGGTTTCGCAAACTGATCGCGGTCGCTCGTATCCCTCGCCGGTACGAGAAATGTTCATTTGCTAACTTTAACAGCGCTCCCGGCACGTCGCAGGACAACGCACTGCTTCACGCGCACAAGTTTGCCAACGAGTATCCGGCTGTCGAACGCGGTCTGTTGTTTATGGGACCAGCCGGCGTCGGCAAGACCCACCTCGCCGTTTCGGTACTAAAAGATCTGATCGAGAAGGGTTTTGGCGGTCTATTCTATGAATTCGGCTCGCTCCTCAAAGAAATCCAGGACTCTTACAACCCGATCTCGAAATCTTCTGAGTTGAAAGTGCTCGCTCCCGTCTACCAGTCCGACGTGCTGGTGCTCGATGAACTCGGCGCCACCGTGCCCACCGAGTGGGTGCGCGACACCATGTATCAGATCATCAACAAACGTTACAACGACAACAAGCTAACCATTTTCACCACCAACTACCTTGATAAGAACAAGGAGCTCGAAGAACGAGTCACTTACCGGCTCCGCAGCCGTCTTTTTGAAATGTGTACCAACGTGGTGATAGATGGAGAAGACTACCGGCGTCGCCGGCCGGACTTTTGATAGATGCCCAAACGCACTGATATTCACAAGATTCTGATTATCGGCTCCGGTCCGATCGTCATTGGACAGGCGTGCGAGTTTGACTATTCCGGAACTCAAGCCTGCAAGGCGTTGCGGCAGGAAGGTTACGAGATCGTGCTGGTCAACTCGAACCCGGCCACGATCATGACCGATCCCGAAACCGCCGACGTCACTTATATCGAGCCACTCACTGTCCCGACACTCACCGAGATCATTCGTCGCGAGAAGCCAGACGCGCTGTTGCCAACCGTCGGCGGTCAAACCGCACTGAACCTGGCGATCGCGCTATCGGACGCCGGCGTTTTACAAGAGCACGGCGTAGAAATGATCGGCGCAAACCGCGACGCGATCAAAGTTGCTGAGAACCGTCTGCTGTTCAAACAGGCGATGGACGAAGCGGGACTCGAAATGCCGCGTGGCGGCTTCGCGAAATCATGGGACGAAGCAAAAGACATCGTCCAGGACACCGGTTATCCGGCGATCATTCGACCATCATTCACGCTCGGCGGCACCGGCGGTGGCACCGCCTACAACCCTGAAGAGTTTGAAGAGATCATTCGCGGCGGTCTCGCTGCGTCGCCGATTCACGAAGTGCTGATCGAAGAATCGATCCTCGGTTGGAAAGAATTCGAGCTCGAGGTAATGCGCGACCTCGCCGACAACGTCGTCATCATCTGCTCGATCGAAAACTTCGATCCGATGGGCGTGCACACCGGCGACTCGATCACCGTCGCGCCCGCGCAAACACTCACCGATCGCGAGTACCAGACGATGCGCGACCTCGCGATCCGGGTAATTCGCAAAGTCGGCGTCGAAACGGGCGGATCAAACATCCAATTCGGCGTCAATCCTGAGAACGGCGACATTCGCATCATCGAGATGAACCCGCGCGTCTCCCGTTCTTCAGCATTGGCCTCGAAAGCGACCGGCTTCCCGATCGCGAAAATGGCCGCGAAACTCGCCGTTGGTTACACGCTCGACGAGATCCCAAACGACATCACGCGCAAAACTCCGGCCTCGTTCGAACCAACGATCGACTACGTGGTCGCGAAGATTCCCAAGTGGGACTTCGAAAAGTTTCGCGAAGCCGAAGACGTGCTCGGGACGCAAATGAAATCTGTCGGCGAGGTAATGGCCATCGGCCGTACGTTCAAGGAAGCACTCTTTAAAGGACTGCGTTCGCTCGAAGCGGTGAAGCCGCTTCGTCTCGAAGACATTTCCGACGACGAGCTCCAGCGCAAGCTCGCCAGGCCAAACTCGCACCGGTTTTCTTACATAACCTACGCGCTTCAACATGACTGGCCCATCTCCGAGATCCACCGTTTATCGAAAATCGACGAGTGGTTTCTCGACCAATTAAGACAGGTGATGGAGATCCAGCGCGACATCGAAGGCTCCAAACTCGAAGATATTTCCGCGGAGGAGTTGCGGGCCTTCAAGGAAGTTGCTTTGTCTGACCGGCGTCTCGCTTATCTGACGGAGCGCACGGAAGATGAAGTCCGCGAATATCGCAAGCGACTGGGGATCGTTCCGGTTTATAAACGAGTCGACACGTGCGGCGCGGAGTTTGAATCGCACACGCCATATCTCTATTCGACGTACGAAGAAGAGGACGAGTCGCAGCCGACTAACCGCCGCAAGATCATGATCCTCGGCTCCGGGCCGAATCGCATCGGCCAGGGAATCGAATTCGATTATTGCTGCTGCCATGCGTCATTCGCGCTGCACGAAGCGGGATTCGAGACGATCATGGTCAACTGCAATCCCGAGACAGTCTCGACCGACTACGATACTTCCGACCGTCTTTATTTCGAGCCGCTCACGTTCGAAGACGTGATGAACATAGTCGACGTCGAGAAACCGGAAGGCGTGATCGTGCAGTTCGGCGGTCAGACTCCGTTGAATCTCGCGATGCGGTTGCATCACGCGGGGGTGAGAGTGATTGGCACGTCGCCCGATTCGATCGATCTCGCGGAAGACCGGAAACGTTTCGGTGCGCTGTTACAGGAACTCGGCATACCGCAGCCTGACAACGGAATGGCAGCGTCGGTTGAAGAGGCGCGGGAAGTGGCCGCGCGTATCGGATATCCGGTGCTGGTGCGTCCCAGTTATGTGCTGGGTGGACGCGCGATGGCCATCGTCTACGACCAGGAGCAGTTGGACCAGTACGTTCACAACGCCGTCGGTTTCACGCCGGACCGGCCCGTGTTGATTGACAAGTTTCTCGAACAGGCAGCGGAGTTCGACGTCGATGCGCTTGCGGACGGCACGGCAGTTGTAATCGCAGGCATTCAGGAACATATCGAAGAGGCCGGTATTCACTCCGGCGACTCGTCGTGCGTGCTGCCGCCGGTCCGCATAGATCCCGAACATCTGGAAACGATGCGTCATTACACGCGCAAACTTGCGAAAGCGCTGTCCGTTTGCGGTTTGATGAACATCCAGTTTGCAATCAAGGACCATCGCGTTTACGTGCTGGAAGTCAATCCGCGCGCGTCGCGCACTGTGCCGTTTGTTTCGAAAGCGACGGGAGTTCCGATCGCACGTATTGCGGCGCTCGTGATGGCCGGACAGAAGCTCGAAAGTTTCAACCTGCCCGAGGAGCTGACGGTCAAACGCTTCTTCATCAAGTCGCCCGTCTTTCCGTTTGCAAAGTTTCCCGGCGTCGATCCGATACTGAGTCCCGAGATGCACTCGACCGGCGAGGTGATGGGCATCGGCGACACGTTCGGCGAGGCCTATGGCAAGGCGATGATGAGCGCGGGCTTGAGTCTGCCGAGGAAAGGAAAGGCTTTCCTGAGTGTGAAGGACAGCGACAAGGGAACCGCTGTGCTGCTGGCGCGTAAGTTGAACCGGTTAGGTTTCGAGATCGTGGCCACGCTTGGTACGGCCGCTCGTTTGCGCGAAGTCGGACTGAAAGTCGAAGACGTTTTCAAAGTCAACGAAGGTAGACCAAACATCGCGGACCATATCAAGAGTGGAGACATATCGCTCGTCATCAACACGCCGCTGGGCCGTGTTTCGCGCTTCGACGAGCAGGCGATTCGCCGCGCGGCGCTGCAATACAACGTGCCATGCGTCACGACGATGACCGGTGCGCGGGCGCTAGTCGAAGCGATTGCGGCGGCTGAGTCGCATGCGACGCCGAACGTGCGCTCGCTTCAGGAGCTGCATGGGAAGCGCGACACGGTGGAAGCCGTATCGTCAGTGGGAGACTGAACCAGGTGGAAATCAATTCTCACGAAACAATTCGTCGGATCCTCGACGAATGCAGGACCATAGCCGTCGTTGGACTGTCGTCCGATCCGTCGCGTCCTTCACATGGCGTGTCCGGTTACATGCGACTTCAGGGCTACACGGTCATACCGGTTAATCCAAACGAGACAGAAGTGTTTGGCGAGAAGTCGTATCCGGATCTCGCATCGGTGCCGGAGAAGATCGAACTGGTCGACGTGTTTCGCCGCTCCGAGGAAGCAGGGAAGGCTGTTGACGACGCCATCGCGGTCGGCGCGAAAGCCGTGTGGTTGCAGGAAGGCGTGATCGATCGTGACGCGGCACAACGGGCGCTCGACGCGGGGTTACTGGTGGTCATGGATCGATGCTGGTTGAAAGAGCACATCAGAAAAAACAGGTAGCGTATGAGCACGAAGATCCGGGCCGTTGTGATAACAGTGAGTGACGCGTGTGCGAGTGGTCATCGCGCAGATACGTCAGGGCAGGTCCTGGTTGAACTGTTGGGTGAACTGGGTGCGGAGATTGTGGAGAAGAAGATCATCGCCGACGATCTCGATCCACTAACACAGTTGCTTCGTCAGACATGCGATCGCGGCGACGTGAACCTGATCGTCACAACCGGCGGCACGGGTCTTGGACCACGCGACAACACTCCTGAAGCAACTCTGAAAGTTATCGAACGCGAGGCGCCGGGCGTAGCAGAAGCGATTCGCGCGGAGTCGTTGAAAGTGACGCCGATGGCGATGATTTCTCGTGGTGTTTGCGGCGTCTGCGGCGGGACACTGATCCTCAACCTCCCCGGTTCGCCAAAAGCTGTAAAAGAAAGTTTCGCCGTCGTCAAACCCGTGCTCTCACACGCCGCCGACCTTCTTGCCGGGAAAACCGAGCACCGCGCTTAAACTAATTCATACCCGAATTCCACTGCCGTAGTTGATCGATGATCACTCCCTCACGCAAAGACCAGTTGCACGTGCGCAACGACTCGATATTGAGCGCCCGCATCGTCTCTTCCAACACCTTTGCCCCGGCAACGATGATCTCTGCGCGTCGAGTCGAGAGCCCTGCATAGCTACGCCGTTGATCGGTATTCATAACGGCCAGCGTCGCATTCATCTGCGTCAGATCTGTAAGGTTGATGATCGAGCTATTCTGATTTGCTTTGCCATTGCCTTCCGCCGACTGGAGCCGCAGCGCTGCATTAACCGCCAGAATCGTCCCTGATGTTCCGGTTGCGGCACCCCACTTATGTTCGCGCAGTTCCCGCGCGGGCATTTTGAGCGCCGTTCGGATCTCCTGACGAAGCTGGTCCAATTGCTTCCTGCGCGGCGGATCGGAAGTAAGGAATCGCTCGGTTAAACCAACGGCGCCAAGCTTCATCGACAGGAGCTTGAGAGGCCGTCCCCGGCGAAAGATGGATATCTCGGTAGAGCCGCCGCCGATGTCGATGTTGAGAGTCGCAACGGCTGTGTTGCTGCAACCCTGCGATGCGGCAAGACCGATGAGTCGCGCCTCTTCCGCTCCCGACAGCACGGCAACGCGGACGCCGGTTTTCTTTTCCATTTTTTGAATAAACCGCGCCGAGTTATTCGCCTCGCGCACCGAGGCGGTCGCAATCGCCACGATCGATTCCGCGCCACGAGCGTTCGCGACCGACCGCAGTCTCCGGATGCACTTGGCGGCGCGTCGTATCGCTTCGCGGCTGATGTAACCCTTTAGCAACGTCTCGTGGCCCAACCGTACGATCTCGCGTTTGCGCGCGAGCACGGCGAAAGAATCGCCGGCGGCAGAGTCAACCACCACGAGCTTGATGGAGTTTGATCCGATGTCGATTGCCGCAAACTTCAAGGCAGGATCTTCTTATTGAGGTCGACCAGATTTACAGGCGCTTTGGAAGCAACTGCGGGTTTATCTCGCAATGCTTGTATTGGACTAACTCTCTCTTCCGTAAACGCTTGCTCGTCGATCAGTTTCGTAACCGCCCGACGCAGATCGGCTGCGACTGAACGGACCGATCGGGAAGCATTCAACACATGAAACCCATATTCACTGCTCATGCGATCGAACACCTTCAACATCCGCGTTTGATACGCGATGAAGCTGTCGTAAAAGTCTTCGCCGAGATGCAGGTCCATTCCGGATTCCCAGTAATCAAAGCCGCGGCCCGAGCTGAGCACGCGTTCGACGAGTTGCTGCGGCGTTGAGATGCGCAGGTAGAACACCGCATCGGGCACGAGCGCCATGCTGTAAATCGATCTGATCCACGCCGAATCGATGCCGCGCACTTCGGCGCGCGCCATTGCGGAGTAAATGTAGCGGTCGGTGAGTACGACGAACCCTGAACGCAACGCCGGCAACATTTCATTTTCCAGTCGATCGATGAAGTCGGTGGCGTAGAAGAGTTGCATCGTGAGGCGGCCGAGAGTGTGTCCCTTCTTTGCCTCTTTGATTCCGCGTCCGGCGAGGATCGAGCGCGTCATGCCGGTATCGAGCACGGCGTGGCCCCGCGACTCGAGCCAGGTGCGAAGCAGAGCGATATGCGTCGAGCGGCCGACGCCGTCAGTGCCTTCGATGACGATCAGTTTGCCGCTGTACTCTTCGTGCTCGACGCCCGGCAGCGGCGTTCCGTATGACTGTCTTTTGCTAATGGGACCTTGACCGCCTCTTCTTAAGATGTGGACTAATCAACATGCGCATTTCGCGTTGTTGTCTTTCGATCGAACGGCTCGCATCGATCACCGTCAATCCAAACTCTGACACCATTCGATCGTATTCTTCAAGGATCCGGCCCTGAAAGATTTTAAAACTTTCTTCCGGATCGTCGGACCAGCCGAGGTCCATACCCGTCTCGTAATACTTCAGGTTTGGTCTGCCGGACACGATGCGATCGATCGCGACGTCGAGTGGCGCGCGGAAGAAGAAAGCTACCGTCGGTTTTACGGCGAACGAGTAAACGTCGCGTACCCACCCGCGATCGCAGCCGCGCGCAACGTCGCGCGCAAATGCAGTGTAGATGTAACGATCGGCCAGCACGATCGCGCCTGCCTTGAGCGGCGGGATGATGTCGCGCTCGGTGCGATCGGCAAAATCGGTGGCGTGCAGCAGCGAGAACGTCGCGGGCGTGAACAGGTGACGTTTCTTGGCGCGTTTTGTCGTATCCTTAACGAGCGGCGAGGAGTTCCATTCGGAGAAGAACACGGGATACCCTTCGGCCTTGAGCCACTGGTGCAGCAGCGCGAGTTGCGTCGATTTGCCGCTGCCGTCGGTGCCTTCGACAACGAAGAGTTTGCCGGGAAATTGATGTTGTCCGTATGAGATCATCGGCGCACGAGCCTAGGCTATTTGTGTTACAGGAGTGTGAAACGCCAGCACATAATACGGGGATTTATGCGAACTTTGTACCTCTTACGACATGCCAAATCAAGCTGGAAAGATGAAACGCTGCGGGACTTTGACCGGCCGCTGAAACGCCGCGGACGGCGTGCGGCGGAGCGGATGGGCCAGGTTTTTGCGGAGGAAAAACTGAAGTCGCCGCTGGTGATCAGTTCGCCTGCCGTGCGGGCGCGCGAGACCACCGAACTGGTTCTCGAGAGCGCGGAGCTTCGTGTCGAGCCTCATTTTGACGAGCGTATTTACGAAGCGGACGTGCGTACGTTAATGGAAGTTGTACGTTCAATTCCGGATTCGTCGGACACGGCGATCTTGGTGGGCCACAACCCGGGTTTTGAGAACCTGTTGAGTTATATGACGGGTGACAGCCGGCACATGCCAACTTGCGCCTTGGCGAAGATTGAGTTTGATGCTGCGAGTTGGAGTGACGTGTCGGAGGAGACGGGGCGGCTGGAGTTGTTTGTTACGCCGAAAGAGCTGGAGGATTGAGTTCGCGGCTTCATGGCTTCACCTGGCAGCTTGCCGGCCTTGGCTCGCGACTTACACGCCTTGCCCGGCGGCTATCGATCGCTCACGAACTCGCCGTACGCGCTTTGTTTCTGCGCATTCAAATGATTACTCAAAAACCGGTAGAAGCACTGTAGACACTACTTGTTTCTCCTTTTAGTTTTCTTCGCGGCGCCGATGGCGGTCAAAACTTTCTTCGCTTCTCGCGCTTGCCACTGCGCGTTGTTCAGTCGCTCGCGAGTTTGGCCCAGGTTCAACTTGCTCAGACTCGCCTGTGCTTCCTTGATGCCGCGAATCGCAAAATTCAGACGCTCACAAACCTCTCGCAGACGCTCAAGCTCCTGGTCTTCGCTCGATGAAGGTGCAAACCCGACTGCGCTCATTGGCGCAACTTAGCGGCCCGATTTTCGCTTGGCAATCATCTTGAAAGTGAAAATGTAATGAAGCGTTACGTGGTCGCTGCTGCAAGGCGTGTTGGATGAACTGTTATGGCACGTAAGACGGAACAGTTAACGGTTGGGCGCCGCCGCATCGCCGTCGCGAACCTCAACAAACTTCTTTATCCGGGAACCAAATTCACCAAGGCGCGAGTCATCGATTACTACATCAGCGTCTCGAAGTACCTGCTGCCACATTTAAAAGATCGTCCGGTGACGCTGAAGCGTTTTCCTGACGGAGTGTTTGGCGAAGCGTTCTACGAGAAGGACGCGCCGGCATTCACTCCCGAGTGGGTGAAAACCGTTTCCGTGCGGCGCCGCGAAACGGCGGGTTCCGACATTCGTTACATCCTCATCAACGATCTGCCAACACTCGTCTGGGTCGCAAACCTCGACACTCTCGAAATACATCCGTTTCTGCATCGAGCTTCGCGGCTGGATCGTCCGACCGATATCGTCTTCGACTGCGATCCCGGTGAAGGAGCCGACCTGTTGGATTGCGCGCGAGTCGCGTTGATGTTGCGCGAAGTCCTTGAGGAGCTGAGCTTTGATTCTTACGTCAAGGTTTCGGGATCGAAAGGTTTGCAGGTTTACGTTCCGCTGAACTCCGCCGTGACTTACGACGAAACGCAACCGCTGGCAAAGGGCATCGCACAACTGTTGGCCCAGCGAGAGCCGAAGCTGATCGTTGCGGAAATGCCCAAGCGCTTACGCGCGAAAAAAGTCTTCATCGATTGGAGTCAGAACACGGATTTTAAAACTACCGTAAGCGTCTATTCACTGCGCGCCAAAATTTACCGTCCCTACGTGTCTGTGCCGGTGCGTTGGGACGAAGTTTCGGATGCGTTGAAAAGCAAAGATGCAGAGTCGTTGTTCTTTACTCCTGAGGAAACAGTTAAGCGGCTCGACGAAGTCGGAGACTTATTTAAACCCGTGCTGACGAAGATGCAGAAGTTGCCTGCCGAAGTGAGACGTTACTTCGAGCAGCAACGTTCGCAGCCCTCGAAGCGTAACGAAGCCCTTGAGACGTATGAGGCAAAACGCGATTTCCGGAAAACGCGTGAGCCAAAGCCCGGCGCGCGGGGACGAAGTCGCCAGGGCAGCCGGCGCCGCTTTGTGGTTCAGAAACACGCCGCGAGTCATTTGCATTACGACTTTCGGTTGGAGATGCACGACGTGCTGAAGTCATGGTCAGTGCCGAAAGGCCCGCCGTTCAAGAAGGACGAACGCCGTCTGGCGATGCCGACTGAGGACCATCCGATCGAGTATCTCGACTTCGAGGGGATCATTCCGAAAGGGCAGTATGGCGGCGGCACGGTGATGGTTTGGGACATCGGGACCTATGAAGTGATCGAGGGCAATTACTACAAGGGGATGCTGCGGGTTTATCTCAATGGCGAGAAGTTGAAAGGTGAATGGACCTTGCAACGCTTCACCGACGGCAAGAACGAGCGAGACAGCAGAGACAAGTGGCACTTGATCAAGACAGACCACAATACCCGATCGGTGTCTAAGAAACGTGACGATCAATCGGCATTAACGAAACGGACGATGAAAGAGATCGCGCAGGCTGCTGATGCAGAGTGGCAGAGTAATCGGCGTTAGACAGTCGGAGCGGCTCACGACGAGCGACGCTCGCTCTCTCTACCTTGCCTCACGTGTGTTTTGAAACGCCTGGCCCGAACTTCTTCCGACATTTCCTGCAACGCACAGTGGACCCGCAGAATGATGTCCTTTAGCTGCTTCGGGTCACGCGGAGTCTTGTTTTCAGCCAGAATTGCGGCAGCTATCTCGCTGCTGAGTTCGTTGGAAATGGCCATGATGCTGCTTTTGAAGGAGTGCTGATCCTAGATTTCACGTGTTACGTCGATGTTAAATCCCTGTTAATTAATCTGGCCCACTCCTCACAAGCCCGCGTAACAAACATTTAAGGCGAGATTCACTGCTCTTTAACCTCCGCTCAGTAGTGTGTCCCTTCGCTTCCAACGAAACGCATACACACTTAGACAACCACCGAGTTTATCTACAGGAGAATCCTATGAATTTGTTCACCTTTGTGGTTCCACGCCGGATCTTATTACTGCTAACGCTGACCTTGTGTTGTGTTGCCGCTCCAGCCGTCATGGCCCAAACGGGTACCGTGGGCACGTTAACGGGCGTACTCCATGATCCTAACGGCGCGAATTTGCCAGGTGTCAGCGTCGTCGTAAAGAACCTCGCTACCGGCGCCACTCGCACCGCAATCAGTAACAGCGACGGCCATTGGACCTTGCCCGGTTTGCCCGTTGGGGCTTACGAGGTCTCCTATGAAATAACCGGCTTCAAACGACTGGTTCGCGATCGAGTCGAAGTGGAAGCGAGTGTTCCTCGAAGCTTGGAAGACAAACTCGAAGTCGGCGAGATTGGCGCGGTAATCAATATCACGGAAGGCGCGGCGCTAATTACTCCTGAAACGTCAGCGGTTGCGCGTCAGCTCTCATCCGAACAGTTAGTGCAAGTTCCAACTTCAACCCGTAGCTTTACTCAACTCCTTTCAACTGAGGCAGGCGTCAATACGGAACTCTCGCCGGTGCTGACGAACGGCAACGGAAATCAGTCGCCTTCAGTCAACGGCACACGCACGACCAGCACGAGCCTCTTCTTCAACGGCGTGGACGCAACGAACATCACAACCAACGAAGGTTCGCTGAACGACAATATTGCGCCCGCACCGGAGACACTCCAGGAAGTCAAGTTGCAGACAAGTCTCTACGATGCTTCGACCGGAAGATCCGGCGGCGGCAACTTCCAGCTCGTAACCAAGCAGGGTGCGAACCGGTTCAACGGCAACGTTTACTACTACCTGCAGAACGAAAAGCTGAACGCTAACGATTACTTCTTCAACAAGGAAGGGATCGACCGGCCCAAGGCGCGCAGAAACGAAGGTGGATTTACTATCGGTGGCCCACTGTTAAAAGATCGCTTCTTCTTCTTTGGCGCTTATCAGTACACGAACGCGATCACCGGGTTCGTGCCGACCGCTCGAAGCCTGTCGGTTACTCCGCTGGCAATGCGGTTCCTCGGGTCGGATCGTTCGGCGGCGGCAATTGCCGGCGCTTTCAATCAGGCGCGCGACGTCTTTCGTCTATCGCAGGGACTCTCCGCTGTATGCGCGACGACGCCGTTGCCGGCCGGATGCTTAACGGCGGCTGATATTTCGCCCGTGGCTGTGAATCTCCTGAACCTGCAAAACCCCGCGACCGGCGACTTCATTTTCGCCTCACCACGAGCGACCTCGCGCATCATCGGCGTGGACCGCGCAAACAGAACTGGCGCAGGTTTGATCACCACGCGCGCGTTCCAGTTCGGCACTGCGCCGGTAAACAGCCGCGCGCTCTTTGAAGACAACCCGATGGTCCAACAGTTGAACGTTCGTCCTTCGGAATTCGAACAGCACCAGTTCACGACGCGGCTCGACGGCCGTCTGACGAGCACGAACACGATGACGGGCACGTTCTTTTTCAGCAACTTCCCCGCGCTCGACTCGTTCCCGGATCCTTCGAGCTTGATCTCGCCGTTTGTGCTGCGCCGTGCGGATCGGAATCGTACGCTCGCGATCTCCGATCAGCACGTCTTCAATCCGTCGGTCATTAACGAATTTACCTTCGGGTACTTCTCGCTGAACAACACGCGAAGACTTGACGACAGCTTCCTGACGCCGCAGTTGACCAGCGAAGCTGTTGGCATCGGCAATCCAGCATTGTTGTTCGACGATACTCCCGGCACTCGCCGGCTGGGCCACTTTATCGGCCGGCCCGGCACGAACCTGACGCAGTTCTCCTTCGGTGGTCCAAACGATTCATTTAATCAACGCAAGCAACAGACGTTCAGCATCGCAAACAACGTTACCTTCATCAGAAACAATCACACGTTTCGCTTCGGCGGCGACTTCAAGCGCCACCAGTACGACTCGAGTCTGCCTGAAGAACAGGCAACTGAGTTTGAGAAGTTCGACAGCATCACGCAGCTTCTGACCGGTAACGCCAGCGAGGCCGATACCCAGTTTGGTATCACCGAAAAGAGCTTCCGCTTCCGCGACTATGCCGGCTACATCGCCGACGACTGGAAACTTTCAAGAAAGCTGACGCTAAACGTCGGTTTGCGATATGAGCTGTTCATGTGGCCTGAAGAAAAAGACGGCCGCATAGGTAACTTCGATTTCAACGCATTCAACCCCTGCTTCACGCAATCCAGCGGCTCACTCGCGCTCTGCGACAACCCGTCGCCCGGATTCATCGTTCCTGCGAACGTTCAGACAACCGGACTCGCAAACGTCGACGGCGCCGTCGCCGTGACCGCGCGTGCCGGCAACAATCACACGCTGAACGGACAGGACAAAAACAATTTCGCCCCACGCATCGGTTTCGCGTACTCACCGCTCGCCGACAACCGAATGGTGATTCGAGGCGGTTTCGGTATGTTCTACGATCGTCCGTCGGCTGCGTTCGTCAACACAATCTTCAGTAACTATCCCTTCCTGCGTGAGATCGAGATCACGGTGCCTTCAGGCAACGTGCCGATTGCGACAGCGTTTACTCAGCAGCCAACCACGCTTCCGTTGAGCTCGTGGCTGCCGTTCCGCGTGACGCGCACGTCCGGCGGCGGCGGTACCTACGTGATTCGCGACAACACCGGCGTAACGCTGGATCCGCGGCTCAACGTGACCGCGCCGGGAAATATCGCCGAGACGTTTGAGTTCCGCGCCATCGACCGCGATCTAAAGACGCCATACGTCCAGCAGTACAACCTGGGTGTTCAATATGAATTGACGAAGAACCTGATGTTCGAAGCTCGTTACGTCCACACGAGAGGACAAAACCTGCTTCAGGCGCTCGCCTTTAACCAGGGGTTCGATCTAAACGATTCGTCAACCCCGGATCACATCTACGAACGCTTCAACCAGGCGTATCTGGCCGCAGGCGCGCCGAATGGTCCACTCAACGCCGGGTCGACCGCACGCGAACGCGGTATTGGAAAGGCCTTCGGCTTTGCGAATCCGTTTCGTGTCGGTGGCGCGGCCACGTGCGCTGGCGGAGTGCTCGGTGGCGTCGCGGGTGCCCCTCTCGACCTGAATCTCGCGAATGCGATCACCTGTTCGGGCAACTCTCTCGGTGGCGGCCAGGTCATTAACTTTGAAGCACGAGCGCCGGTTCTCGGGTTCAATGTTCCCGAAGCGCTCATTCTTCGTTCCAACGGAGAGTCGACGTATCACGGCGCGCAGTTTGGTCTGACCCAGCGTCTCTCGCGCGGTCTGCACTTCAACGCGTCCTACACGTGGTCCAAGTCGCTCGACACCAGTTCGACGGATCCGGGAAGCACTGCCGGAGGTGGTAAGCCTGACGTGCCTAACAGCGGTTTCGTGGTCCAGGGTGATCTCCGCAATCTCGAGGCGAACCGCGCGGTTTCAGACTTCGACCGCACGCATCGCTTCAGCCTTAGCTTTGTTTACGACGTTCCGAGCCTTGGCTCGACCAGCAAAGCTTTCACGGGGTGGCAACTCTCCGGCTTCTTCCAGGCGCAAACCGGAACACCATTTAGCATCTTCTCTCCGGAACCGGAAATCGGAAGTGCGCCGCAGTATGCCGACCTTGTGCGCGGTTCGGGCGGTTTGTACCGCCTCGGCTTTGGCAGACCGTCGTTGTGCGGTTCGCTTGATGAGCTGCGCCGCCAGGGAGCAGACATCACCGAAGAAGCATTCAACGGATCCGTTCTTTGCACGGCGTTTGGCCAAAACGGCAGCCTCGGACGCAACGTGCTGCGCGCGCCTTCGCAGTCGCGGTTCGACTTCGGCGTGGTGAAGAGCACGAAGCTGAGTGAGACAGTTGCATTCGAGTTTGGTTGGGACATTTTCAACGTCTTCAACCGGGCCAACTTCGCGGCGCCTGACTATGAATTGGGCAGTCCGGATTTCGGTCGTATCACCACCACCGTCGGTGGACCGCGAGTGATGCAGTTCAGGGCGAAGTTGAAGTTTTAAGAGTGAGGGATTCTGGGGGAGGGAGGTTAAGAATCATGTTGCTTAACGAGATGACGGTTGCCGGCCTCAAAGAAGGGGCTCAGTTGCCTGAAGATGTCTTCGACGACGGCTTTCTCCGTGTTGAGCACCGGAACTACTACGTCGCGTGCGGCGGGACACCGCTGAGACTTCCTCGGACCGAATTCCTGATCTTCTCGCGGCTGGTCCGCACCCCGAACCGCATCGTCACGGCGGAGGATCTTTGGAGCTCAGTTTGGGGAGGGGAGAAGCCGCTAAATTCCGAAAGCCTCCACGTTTACATCTATCGATTGCGGTCCAAGCTCTCGGAGTTTGGTCTACAAATCGAGACCATGGTCAACGTGGGCTATCGACTGATTACGCGTCTCGAACAGGACCGTCCTTAACATAGAGTTCAGGTCGAATTTAGGTGGATGTAACATCCGGCCTATACCATTTTCGCGAATAAACTAGACCACCCAGTCAGGAGATGCTATGGCACCTGCTTCCAAAGTAGCAGTAGCGGTAATTGCAATCTGTGCGATTTTGAGTTTCGCGTGTGGCGGCGGAGGTTCCGGCACGAATGCTCCGGCGACGGGTGAAGCCGTGGTCATTAAGGTCGATGGATCGAGCACTGTATTCCCGATTACCGAAGCGGTCGCCGAAGAGTTTCAGAGAGAGAAGCAGGGGAAGGTGCACGTCACCGTGGGAATCTCCGGTACGGGCGGCGGATTCAAGAAGTTCGTGCGCGGCGAGATTGACGTTACTGACGCTTCGCGTCCGATTCTTACCGAAGAGATGGCCCAGGCCAAGGCGAACGGCATTGAGTATCTTGAACTGCCGATCGCGTTCGATGCACTCACGGTCGTCGTAAATCCGCAAAACACGTGGGCCACTTCGATGACGGTAGCTGAGCTGAAGAAGGTTTGGGAACCCGACGCACAGGGAAAAATCACCCGCTGGAACCAGATTCGTCCCGAATGGCCCAACGAAGAGATTGCCTTATTCGGCGCCGGCGCTGATTCAGGCACGTTCGACTATTTCACGGAAGCAATCGTCGGCAAGCCGAAAGCCAGTCGTGGTGATTACACCGCCAGCGAAGACGATAACGTGTTGGTCCAGGGGGTCGAAGGTAATAAGTACGCTCTCGGTTACATCCCTTACGCTTACTTTGCGCCCCACAGCAGCAGGATGAAAGCGGTAGGTATCGAGTGGGACAAGAACAAGGTTACCGGTCCTGTGATGCCAAGTCCGGAGAACGTTCTCGCGGGCACTTACAACCCACTCTCGCGGCCGCTTTTCATCTACATCAGCCGCAAGTCAATCGATAAGCCGGCGGTGAAAGAGTTTGTCGATTTCTACCTCAAGCATGTGGCGACACTCGCGAAGGAAGTGAAGTATCTGCCGCTGCCGGAAACCGCGTATCAGATGGCCGTTCAGCGAGTGAGCGCGTTGCAAACCGGAACTGGTTTTGGCGGGATCCCCGAAGTTGGTTTACCGGTTGAAGAGATCCTGAAGAGACCGCCGAAGGCTTAAACGGTGAGGTGGGACCACGGATCGATTAAGTACCACGCAGATTAGTAACCGATGAAGGATTTGCCACTGATTGAGCAGCCGGCCGGTCTGGCTGCTGACTTGTCTGCACAGCCTTCACCCGGCGGCGTTTCTGCTCGCGCACGGCGTCTGTCGCGAGTGAAGGAACGCATCATCGAGTCAGGGTTGCTGCTGGCGGCGCTTTCATCGGTCGCGATCACGTTGGGCATCGTGGGTACTTTGCTGTATGAGTCCGCCGCCTTTTTCGCCCACGTGCCGTTTCGCGATTTCATCACCGACCCGCTTTGGACGCCGCTCTTTGCTTCACCTCACTTCGGCATTCTTCCACTAGTCGCCGGGACAATGGTGACGACGGCAGTTGCGCTCGCCGTCGCTTTGCCGATCGGCACTATCGTCGCTATCTACCTCAGCGAGTTTGCTCCAGCGACGGTTCGCGAAATCATCAAGCCGGCGCTTGAACTACTCAGCGCGGTCCCGACTGTGGTCTACGGCTACTTTGCACTGCAGTTCATGTCGCCGCTGCTTCAGAAATTGATTCCGGGTTTACCTACCTTCAACATGCTCAGCGCCGGAATGGTCATGGGTATCATGATCATTCCCTACGTCAGCTCTCTCAGTGAGGACGCGATGCGTGCGGTCCCGATGTCGCTCCGGGAAGGCGCGTACGCGCTGGGCGCGAACCGGATAATTACGGCGCTGAAAGTCGTTTACCCATCGGCGCTGTCCGGCATTGTGGCCTCTTACATACTCGCGATTTCACGGGCCATCGGTGAAACCATGATCGTCGCGATTGCAGCGGGCATGCAGCCGAATCTAACGCTCGACCCGCGCGAGCCGGCGGCGACGATCACCGCGTTTATTGTCCAGGTTAGTTTGGGCGACTTGCCGCATGGGAGCATCGGTTACCAGTCGATCTTCGCTGCCGGAATCACGCTTTTCATCATGACGCTTGCGTTCAACATCCTGGGTTACATCCTGCGAAAGCGATTCAGAGAGGCGTACTGAGTGAGCGACTTCAAGAAAATCATTGCGAAGCGCAAGCGGCAGGACTTTGTCTTCAACATCATCGGCATCGTGTGCACACTCATCGGAATCGTCACGCTTGGCGCATTGCTCGTCGATCTGCTCGTCGATGGTATTGGTCGTCTCGACCTCGGCTTTCTGACGTCGTTTCCCTCGCGCTTTGCCGATAGAGCGGGAATCCTCTCGTCGTGGGTCGGTACGCTGCTGATCATGATCGTGACCGCGTGTACCGCGGTCCCGCTGGGTGTTGCCGCGGGTGTTTACCTCGAGGAGTATGCGCGAAAGAACTGGCTCACGAATCTTATCGAGATAAACATCGCGAACCTCGCGGGTGTGCCGTCGATCATCTACGGACTGATGGCGTTGGGATTACTGGTTTATAAGTTTCGTCTCGGACAAAGCGTTCTGACCGGGGGGTTGACGCTCGCGTTTTTGATTCTTCCGATCGTGATCGTCGCCACGCGCGAGGCATTGCGCACGATTCCACAAGGGATTCGGGAGTCGGCGTATGCTCTCGGATCAACCAAGTGGCAGGTTGTGCGGCACCATCTTCTGCCGTACTCGGTCGGCGGAACGATGACGGGAATCATCATCGCGCTTTCGCGGGCGATTGGAGAGACCGCGCCGCTGATCACGATCGGCGCGCTTACGTTTATCGCGTTCCTGCCGCCACTGCCCGTCAGTTCGCAGCCGCCGTTTATTTCGTTTGAGTGGCTATGGTCGCCGTTTTCAGTGTTACCGATTCAAATGTTCAACTGGGTGTCGCGACCGGATCAGCAGTTTGTAGTTAACGCGGCGGCGGCGGGATTGGTGTTGATAGTAGTGACTCTGTCTCTGAATGCGATCGCGATCATCATTCGCTACAGGGTACGAAAGCGAATCAAGTGGTAGCAGTTTCAGAAATTCAATCAGTGCAACGCGCGAATACGCAGCAAATCAAGGCTGAAGTCGCCGGCTTGAACTTTTTTTATGGCCGCTTGCAGGCGCTCAAGAACATAAACCTGGTGTTTCCGGCAAACCAGGTGGCCGCCATTATTGGTCCATCGGGTTGCGGAAAATCGACGTTACTGCGTTGCTTTAATCGTATTCACGATCTTTATCCGGAGACGCGTTACGAAGGAAAGATCATCCTGCAGCCCAGCGGCATCAACCTAATCGGGCCCGAGACTGATCCGCTCGAGATGCGTTTGCGGATGAGCATGGTCTTTCAAAAGCCGAACGCTTTTCCGAAGTCGGTATTTGAAAACGTCGCGTTCGGATTGCGGTTGCGTGGCGTTAGAGGCAACGAGCTTCAGGACCAGGTCGAACAATCGCTGCGCCTGGCTGCTCTGTGGGACGAGGTGAAGGACCGGCTGAAACAGTCGGCTTATACGCTGTCAGGTGGTCAACAGCAACGGCTCTGCATAGCACGCGCGCTGGCGACCGAACCGGAGATGCTTCTGTTCGACGAGCCGACGTCGGCACTGGATCCGATTGCGACGTCGAAGATTGAAGATCTGATTTTTGAGTTGAAGAGTCGCGTCACCGTGATCATCGTGACTCACAACATGCAACAAGCCGCGCGTGTGTCGGATTTTACTGCGTTCATGTATTTGGGAGAGTTGATAGAAGTTTTACCAACGAAGCAGATGTTCGAGAACCCGACCAATAAACTGACCGAGGACTACATCACGGGCCATTTTGGGTGAGCGTGGAGATATGTCGGTGCCGGTTTCAGAGTTAGATTTCAGTTCGGCGACGCGTGTGCGGCCCGATACCGTTCCGGGTAGTCGCGCGACGAAGATCAGTGTGCGTGGCCTGAGTTTCTATTACGGCACGCAACAAGCTCTGTTCGACGTTTCACTCGACATACGGGAACGAATCGTCACTGCGTTTATTGGTCCATCGGGCTGCGGGAAATCGACTTTCCTGCGAACGCTCAATCGCATGAACGACGTCATTCCGGGAACGCGCGTGGAGGGGCAGATACTGATTGACGGTCACGACATCTATGCACCGGGAACCGACGTCGTCGATTTGAGACGCAAGGTCGGCATGGTCTTTCAAAAGTCGAACCCGTTTCCGAAGTCGATCTTCGAAAACATTGCGTACGGATTGAAGATCAACCGCATCACGAACAGCAGTTCGGAACTAGCCGGGCGCGTGGAACAGGCACTGAAAGACGCGGCGCTGTGGAATGAAGTCAAGGACCGTTTGAAGAATTCGGCGCTCAGCCTGTCCGGAGGACAACAGCAGAGACTGTGCATCGCGCGAGCACTGGCGATCCGTCCTGAGGTACTATTAATGGACGAACCCGCTTCGGCCCTGGATCCGATCGCAACTTCAAAGATCGAAGAGCTGATCTTCGACCTGAAGAAGCAATACACGATCGTGATCGTGACGCACAACATGCAGCAGGCGGCGCGCGTTTCCGACACCACGGCCTTTTTCCTGCTCGGAAAGTTGATCGAGGTAAATACGACTGACAAGATGTTCACCGCCCCAAGTGAGAAACTGACTGAGGACTACATAACCGGCCGTTTTGGGTAAAACCACGGATTTTTTACGATGGAAACACACCGTCATCTTGACGACGAATTAAGTTCACTGCGCGATCGGGTCCTGCTGCTGGGTGGCGAGGCGGAACAGGCCCTGGCCCGCGCCATGTACGCGCTCAGCGAGCGCGACAGCGAAGTCGCCCGCGATGTACTGGACCACGACGATCAGGTCGACCAGCTCGAAGTGGAGATCGATCGCCAGTGCATCGACATCATCGCTTTGCGCCAGCCCGCGGCCCGCGATCTGCGGTTCGTGATATCGGTCGCGAAAATGGCCCCGGTCCTGGAACGAATCGCCGATCACGCTTGCAACATCGCCCGCGCCGCGATCGACCTGAACAACGAACCCGAACTGAAGTTGGTGATCGACCTGACCCGCATGTCGGACCATGCGCTGAAAATGCTGCGCGCAGCGCTCGACGCGTTTACGTCAAACGATGCGATTGCGGCGCGCGAAGTGATCAAGAGCGACAATGAGATCAACGACCTCTACAACCACACTTTTCATCGTTTGATCGAATTGATGGTCACCGAGCCCGCAACGGCAACTCGCGACGCGCGCCTGCTGTTCGTTGCCAAGCACCTTGAACGCATCGGCGATTACGTTACCGACATTTGTGAACTAACGGTCTACATGGCGGAAGCAGCTTTCATCAAACACACCACTTAGTTATGACTCGTCCAATCCTGATCATCGAGGATGATGCCGACATCTCGGAGAGTTTGAAGTACAACTTCGAACGAGAAGGATTGGCGGCTGTTACTGCTCCCACCGGTGAAGCCGGGCTCGCCGCTGCTTTGAACGAGCGCGAACCGCCCCGGCTGATAATTCTCGACCTGATGCTTCCCGGAATGAGCGGCATCGAGTTGTGCCGCCGTCTCAGACGCGAACCCGCAACACGACGCACGCCGATCATCATGCTCACCGCAAAAGCTTCCGAGTCGGACCGCGTGACTGGTCTGGACCTCGGCGCCGACGATTACATCACGAAGCCTTTCTCGGTGCGCGAGCTACTGGCGCGAGTTCGTGCCGTGATGCGTCGTGCCGACGAAACAATGGGCAAGACCTATGAAGACGATCATCTGATCATCGATTTCGACGACATCAGGGTCGTTTGCGACGGCATCAAGATCAAGCTCACCAACAAGGAATTTATGTTGCTTTCCGTGCTTGCGCGCAGCGCTGACCGCGTGGTCACGCGCCAGCAATTGCTGGATAGCGTTTGGGGCTACAGTTATTATGGCGATGCTCGCACGCTGGATGTACACATCCGCCGCCTGCGCCAGAAACTCGATAAGTGCGGCGATTGCATCGAGACAGTGGTTGGTGTTGGTTATCGATTTGTTGGTTGTGCACAGCGATGTTAACTAGTGCCCGCGGCCGGTCTATCCTGGTAGCGGCCTGCGTTATTCTCACCGTTCTTGGACTAATCGTTTCATCTTTCTCTATCCGTGTTTTCCTTGCAGGATTGGTATTGTTGATCGCCGCTGTTTGGGCGGCAATTACGTTCTTCAGCCGCCGCGCTGACAAGAATACGTTCGGCTCAATCCCCGCTCAGGACCGCACGCAGTCGCCGGAGAGTTTTGCCGTCAGCTCGTTGTTTGAAGCGACGATGGGCAGTATGCGAGAGGGACTGCTGGTCGTCGACAAAGACATGCGCGTGGTCGCATCGAATTCCGCAGCCCATCGACTCTTCAACTCTTCGCTGCCACGATTGAACTCGCAACGTCTCACTGAACTTACTCGCAACCCGGCGATCTACAGCGCGTTTCTCGATGGTCTGAAAGGCGTAGAAAGCAGCGGCGTGAAAGTAGAGACGCACGGGCCAGAGCGACAGGTATTCGATCTTCGGGTGGTGCCGATCGGCGGCAATGGCAAAGGGCCTGAAGGAGCTCTCGGCGTCTTCTTCGACATCACACGCACGGAGCGACTCGAGATCGTCAGGCAGGAGTTTCTTTCAAATGTTTCGCACGAGCTGCGCACGCCACTGACGGCAATCATCGCGTTTGTCGAGACACTCGAAACCGGCGCGATGCAGGATCCGGAAAGCTCGCAACGCTTCCTCTCCATCATCCGCAAGAACGCCTCGCGTATGCATGGTCTGATCGACGAGATTCTCGAACTCACCGCAATCGAAGGCGGGAACGTGACGTTGCGGGCGGCGCCTGTCAATCTGCACGAATTCGCAGCCGAAGTCTGCGCGTCGCTCGCCGCGAAAGCAGCGGCGCATGGCGTCTCGCTCGTTAACCGGGTCGGGCCGGCCGTTGCCGTCTACGCCGACGCCCGGCGTCTCGAACAGATGCTCACAAACCTCATCGACAACGGAATCAAGTTCAGCCGCGAGGGTGGCACCGTAACGATCCGGCACGAGTCGGGAACACGCGACCGCATCATCGTCGAGGACAATGGCGACGGCATTCCGGCGCAGCATCTCGAGAGGCTGTTCGAGCGGTTCTACCGGGTTGACCGCGCCCGTTCGCGCGATCTGGGGGGCACCGGCTTGGGGCTCGCTATCGTCAAGCATCTGGCATTGCTGCACGGCGGCGAGGTGACCGTCGATTCTGAGCTCGGAAAAGGCACGATTTTTACCATCCACCTGCCAAAACACTAAAAAATTGGGCGATTTTTGCAGCCCACCACTCGGTGTAAAACAATGTTGTCAATGACGCCCGGGTTTGCCATAATGCGTCTGCGCTACTTGCCTCGCGTTGTCCCCGACGCCCCAATAGGCCTCTAAGACCAGTCGACGGCATTTTCAGGAGCAGCTAGCCGCCGACGCGGGTCGCCCCCGAACTACTCACCAGTTATTGATTTAAAACAGACTAGCGTCTGGGGAGAATTGAACATGCGAATCCGACAAGTGTTGCGTTCTGTGTCGACGTTCGTGAGTGGGTTGGCTGCTGCGATGGTGAAAGCCGTGGTCACGAGCATGGTGTTGGGTGTTTTCCTCGTTTCAGTGATGCACTACATCGGCGTGCCCGTGCCTCGTGCCGCTGACCTGCTTAGCGGACTCTCGAGATTGGCTGACATCCTGTCATAGAGGATAGGGATTTGAGCACAGACTTTGGTAAGGCTTACGAAGTGCTGGGAGTAAAACCCGGCGTTTCAGCTCGGGAACTGAAGACTGCACATCGGGACCTTGCCAAGGTCTGGCATCCCGACCGCTTCCTCCACGACCCACGACTTCAGGAAAAGGCGCAGGAGAAACTGAAAGAGATCAACGAGGCCTACGAGCAGTTGATCTCCGGCAGGATGCCAAGACCAGCGCCGCCGCCTCGGGTTGCTAATGAACCGCCACCACAGCGACGAGCGTCTTCGACTCGCGGCCGTTCGCGCGGCTATGGATTTGCCTTGCTAACGTTTATGGCGGTGTTCGCGCTTACCATCAGCACGCTTCTTCGCGGCCGCGTTCCCGCTCCTGTTCCTGTTGAGGAGATGTCAGTTGAGAATGTCGAACAGGCTGCGACTGATTCCTCTGGCCCATCTGCAAACAAAAACCGGCAACAGCCCGCTTCGCCGGACAAGGCCGAGCCATTGATCAGTTCCGTCGTTACACCGGTTGAAGCACTGCCAACTGTAACGGTTCTGATCGACCCGCACACCGGTCTGCTCGCTACGTCCGATTGTCCGGTACGAACGAAAATGACCTATCCCAGCGGCGGCCAGCCGCAGGGTTACTGCAACGCTCCTCATCCTCCGAAAACATCCGCAGTCGCCAGCGAATCCGAATCGCAAAAAGAATCGGCAATCAAGTCGTTTACTAAACGCCTCGGCCTCTAAAACGTGAACACGAGTTGTGGCTGCCAGCGATAGCTGGTCGGCGCAAAATCACCTAGCGGCACGAAGAAGTTTGGATACTGTCCGCTTCTTCGCAGCGAGTTTTGTATGTAGATCAGGTTCTGGAAAGTCACTCTTCGGGAGATACCGTAATCGAAGCGAAAATGGTGCGTGCGAATGTTGACGCCGGTGTTTGTTCCGAGATCGTCGTCGGTGAGTTGTGAGACGAGTGCATTGGCGCCTTTGATTGCGAAGACGTACTGAAACAACATGTCGCCGCGTTTTGTGATCCGGCCGACTTGCAGCGATGTCAGCATCGCGTCGCGTTCGTTCAGACCGGTAGCGACGTTGCGTGCGAGATGCAGGTTGAATTGCACGGGATAATCGTGACTGCCGTGCTTGAAGCCCGCGTAGTTCAGGCGATAGGTGACACGAGCAACCTGGAAACCGGGCGCTGTGTAGATCGCTCCTCCGGGCGTTGTCGTGGCGTTGCCGGTGCCGGGAAGTGGTCCGGAGAGTGCGAGTCCGAGTCCGGGTTGGACCAGCAGCACGAGACCTTCCTGGGTCGAAGCGAGCTGAATCTGATTCGGTTGACGAAAGATCTGAATGTCGCCGCCGATCTGGCTGGACCATCGCTCGTTGAACGTTTGACTGGCGATCAGTCCCTGGTGAAACAGGTTTGCGGATCTACCCGTTGAGCCGACGACGGCGCCCGCGCGCGCGAGCGGACTATTCGGTTGAATCACGGCGACGGAAGGATTGGTCAAGATGTACTGCCCGGCGCGGAAATCCAGGTTAGTCAGGCGAAGCGGGTTTTCTTTGACTGGCAGCGTGTATCGCTCGTTGAAGCCGTTGAAGCGAATGTCGTCGTCAAAGAGAAAGCGCGAGTTGTCTGCGAAGACGTCGGGCACGCGGCCGGCCTGAAGCTGAAGCGATTTGGTCGGGCGATAGTCAACCCAGATCTCGCTGATCGAGAACGGCGGGCGCGCGCCGAGGGAAGTGAAGTCCTGGTTTGTAGACAGTGGATTGTTGACGGGGCCGGTGGCGAGTTGCGCGTGAAACGTCAGGTTCTCGTGAACGTTCGCGTCGAAGTTCAGGCGGAAACGATAGCGGACGCGAGCGTTCTGCACATGGTCGAGCGGTGGATCCGGGGGTGTTGTTGCCGAGCGAAAGGCGCCGTCGAAGCGCAGGCGGAAGTCGCCACTGAGCCGGATCGGGCCGATTTTCTTGACGTCGCCTTCGACTTTGTCGAGACGCTGTTCGACGGTTGGCGCTTGGGTTTTGGCGACAACGGGTTCGGTTGGCACAGTTTCTTTCACCGGTTGCACGGATAGTTTTTCGAGTAGCGCCTGAATCGCCTGTTGCTGCTCGCCGATGGTCTTTTGTAATTGATCCAGTTTGATGTTCTGGCGCTCGAGTTCGCTTTCCAGCACTCGAACGCGCTCCGCCATGGTCGGATCGCTGGAATCCGTGGTCTTAATCTGTTCCTGTGACAAAGCGGCGTGACAAGCAAACGCGATAACGGTGATAAGCAACACGGATCTCATATGGAATCCTCGGCTAGTTTGTTGATGGTTCGAGAACGCCGCAAGAATATGACGGCAGTCTTAACTCTGTCTTGCTACTACATTACATGAATGTGAACAGAGATGGTCGTTGACAATGATCTGCGGCGACGCTTACTATTTTGCTGTTCAGTAAACTTCTCCCGCTCTTCCTGCAAACGAGGACAATGCTTCTTCAGGAAGTTACGACTACTACAATTCAGACTGTCGGCAGCCCTATCACAGCCTATTGGCCGGTAATGGTCTTTTTCGCCGTGGCCGTGATCTTTCCGGTACTCCCGATTGTGCTCGGACGGTTCCTGCGGCCAATCAAGTACGAAAAAGACAAAATGCGGCCGTACGAGTGCGGCATCGACCCGACCACCGAAGCGCACGAGCGATTCACGGTGCGCTACTACATCGTCGCGATGCTCTTTTTGATCTTTGACGTCGAAACGATTTTCCTGTTGCCCTGGGCGATAATCTTCATGGGCGACGACTTCTCGTTTACGACGTTTGCCCTCGTTGAGATGTTTGTTTTCATCGCAATCCTGATCGTTGGTTATTATTACGCGTGGCGCAAAGGCGCCCTCGAATGGGCATGAGTTCCCGGCATTAATATATGGCTGAACACCAGGAAGGTTTTGTTTTAACCAGGGTCGATTCGATCATGAACTCGCTTCGACGCAGCGTCGGCGCGAAGACCGTCGATATCGCCGCGCCGGTGGTGAATTGGGCGCGCAAGTCCGCGCTGTGGCCCATGACTTTCGGCCTCGCGTGTTGTGCAATCGAGATGATCGCGGCCGGCGCCGGACGGTTCGATATCGACCGGTTCGGCGCGGGTGTGTTTCGGCCCAGCCCGCGACAAAGTGACTTGATCATTATCGCCGGTACCGTTACTTTGAAGATGGGCCCGGTCGTCCGTCGCGTGTACGACCAGATGCCGGAACCGAAATGGGCCATCGCGATGGGCGCATGCGCTTCGACCGGCGGACCATTCGATTCGTACTCCACCATGCAGGGTGTCGATCGTTGCATTCCGGTCGACGTTTATATCCCAGGTTGTCCGCCCCGGCCCGAAGCTCTCCTGTACGGCCTGATGCGGTTGCAGGACATCATCATGCGCGAAGCCCCTTCCGCATATATCTTTGAAAGTGACGGCACCGTCCGCCGCCAGCGCGTGTTTGAAGACGAACCCGTGCCCGGCGCCGTTGGCGAAACTGATCGTGCGGCATTGCCCCTCTGAGCCTCAGCCCCGGTTCATATTTTTTTTGAGGAGCATAACTATGAGAAAAATACAGTCCATTTCAATGGCCGTGCTGGCCATCGTCGCGCTTGTCAGTACGTCGGCTGTTGCAAGCGCTCAAACCACTAAGCGACGGACCACGAGGACGAAGCGGGTCGTGCCGTTGGTTCCCGTCGGCACCGATCTAAAGATCCGCATCAACGACACGTTGTCGAGCAAGAACTCGCGCGTAGGCGATCGCTTCACGGCAACCGTCGTCGATCCCGATCGTTTTGACGAGGCGAGGGTCTTGGGCCACATCAGCTCGATTCAAAAGTCAGGCAAGATCAAAGGCCGCACGAGCATGAATCTCGCTTTCGATAGCATTGAATTGCGTGACGGCCGCAAGGGCGTGTTGCATGGATACGTGACGCGTGTTTATGGCGACGATGCCGGGCGCGCTGACGACGAAGGCGGCGTTGAGTCAGGCAGCCGGACCAACCAGACGATCAAGCGATCAGGCATTGGCGCAGGCGTCGGTGCGATAATTGGCGGCATCGCCGGTGGCGGCAAAGGCGCGGCGATCGGTTTGATCGTGGGTGGCGCCGGCGGCGCCGGTTCGTTGGCCGTGAAGGGAAGCAAGGAGTTGAAGATCGAATCAGGCACCGAGATGCTGGTTCACGTCACGCGGTAGTTGACGAGCCGAAAGCGAAGGCAAAGAAA
>CBFGMX010000024.1:0-43704 GCA_965649955.1 uncultured bacterium | reverse complement strand
ATATGGCCCACGCCCAGAACGGCGCCTGCACGTACCACATGAACAGATAGAGCAGCGTCGAAATCACAAGTGTCAGCACGCCGAGCAGGTACGACGTCCTCCTCCCACGCAAATCGGCGACGACGCCGGTCGGTATTTCGAACAACACGAACCCCGCGGTGAAGAACGCGTTTGCCGCAAACGCTTCGAGATTATTCAGGCCGGCATCGAGCAGGAATAGTGTGTTGATACCCCAGATCAGTGAAGCGGCGAGAGTGTTGAATAGTAAGAGCGTTAGATACGTCCGCTGAACTTTGCGCGCGGCTTTGTTCATGCTCGCCGATCAGCTTCCAGGAGTTAACCATCGCGCGACATTTCCTACGTAGGTCTTCACGTCGTTCAGTCTCCGCGGGTCGCGCCGGATCTCGTCGCCCGGAGGTTCGCTTAAGAAGCTCGGGCAGCCTTTCGACGTGTCCCAGTTGTAATCGACAAAATGATGAAAGCTCGATTCGGCAATCGCGCGTCCTGAGCGGCCGCGCTGCGGGTGGTCCTTCGCTTCGAGGGCAACGATCAAATTGAAGTCGCGGCCCGTGGATTGGCTGCGTCCCATCGCGATCACGCGCGCGTGGTCCCCACCTTCGGGAACACCTACGCTTCCTTCGTGCGGATGGGCCGGGAAATACTCGATCGCGCCTGACGCGTTCTCTTCGTTGCGAAGAAGCTCGTGCAGTGGTTGGACCGGTGTGATCTTTTGATAGTTGCCGTTGCTGCCGGAGTGATAGTTAGGCCAGGAGATGGTCGTGGTCTCCCGATCGTCGTCGACGTGTCGCGACTGATCGGGATCGAGATTGTTGCTATGAAAGAAATGCGCACGGCCGATTCCGCCGAGCGTGCACAGCGAGGCGCCGAGGTCCTGATGATCTCGCGTAGTCAAAAGACCGCCGCCTCGCTGGTAAAAGCGCGTGATGCCACTACAGTCCGCGCCGGTCAGTCCTTTGCCGGTTTCGACGGCAAAGAGCCAAAGCTGATGAAAGTGGCTGGTATCTAGCGCGCTCAAAACGACGTCGTCGCCCTGCGCGTTCGTCTCTCGATTACGCGTCGTTACCTGGTAAATCTGAGCGCCACTTTCATCTTTTATCGACGCGAGATGCTCGGCTAATAGTGAAAACCGATCGATCGTCCAGTCGTCTTCGACAGACGGAATCGTTGTTTGCAGCAGTATGTGAATTTCCTTAGACATTGCCCCCACATCATAACGGTTCTTATTTCCAGGCGCGTTAACGAATTGCCTGCCGCACCTGATCGCCCACCTCGTTGGCCTCCCACTCACGCCAAAGATCGTACGCTTGCCGCAAGTGTTTCGTGCGAACCTTGACGAAGTGACTCAACAACCAGATGAAGCCGGCGATTCGCTCGTCCTGCTTCTGTTTTCGCGCGTCGTTGATCTGTTTGCCGATACTCTCGAGCCAGACGTCGCAATCATGGACCTCGCCGAGCGCGGTTTGAATTCGCGCAGCGCTCTTCGCGTACGTCTGAAGCGATCGCCCCCAGCACTGCTGTAAAAGCTCGAGCGCGTAACGCAGACGTTTCGCTGCGATACGCATGTCGTGCAACGATTCGATCTCGAAAGGTTTGTACAAACTGTCGCTCAATTTCTCGAGCTCTTTCAGTCGATCCGCGATAACAGTCGCGGACATCTTCGAAAACGTAAGCTGTGTACCGGTTGGTCCAGCACTGTTTCGCAACGCAGTCGCTTTCTCGAGGCGTGCCATGAACTCTGACTTCGCCTCTTTCATCTGGCTCGCAACCAGAACGGCGCTCAACTTCTCGCGCGACTCGTTTCGCAGCCCTTTCCGTTGCTCCACCAGTTGTTCCAGTGCGGCAGACACTTCCGCGGGTGCTTGCTTTGCGATCTTTTCCAACGCGATGATTGCCACATCCTGATCCCGTACTTCGCCCAGCGCGGCAGCAATGCTCTTCGTATGTTTCAGCACCGAGCTGAGACCACGTTGGCGCAGGTACGGCATGAAGTCGCGCATCGCGCTGCGAAGCCGGCGCGAAGCGACGCGCATCGAATGAACGCCCTCCGGATCGGACCAGTCCAGTGCCGCCTGACGGAAGCCATACATCTCCTCAAACCTCGTCGCGAGCACTAATCTTATGCCCGTCAAGGCGGCGGCGTTGCAGTCTATTCCCTTGATACGTTTGGCTTTAGCCATTGGCTTTGAAACTGAAAAGAGAACTTAACATGAAACGTGGTGACTCTGGCTAGTCTTCGTAAGCTAACAGGAAGACCACCTTTTTATACCATCAGCCTTAACGTTAGTGAGCGTGTTGTTTTACGACCACAACCAATCATGAACCAAACCGTGCTCGTTTCCCTACTCATCTTCCTCGCTCTGTCAAACGGCCTGTCAGCCAGGAAACGATAAAACCGCAAATCCGTTTCACTAACCCCTTGCCGAACGTCGTGAAGTAGCATTAGAGTGCCGCGATCAGTGGCCTCGAGCACATCCGAATGGTTTACCGTCGTGCTCACGGCGCGAATGACCGAAGAGTCGAAGGAGACTTAGCAAAAATGAACTCTGTTGCGAAACTGGCGGCGGTCTGCGTCGTCGCTTTGTGCGCGCTTGACGTCTACCCGCAGGGACCGTGTCTGACCGCGTCGAAGTTCGGACCAACCGACCAGATCGGAAACATCAACCACATCACGCCCGAAAAGACGCTGGCCGCCTCGAAACTGATCACGAAAGGCAAAGCCTACCGCCTGGGCATCGAGACGAACAAAGATACGCCTGCGTATCCGCCACGCACTTTCGCGGTCACTATCGTCCAACCAGGACAGAATGCCGGCACGACGCTTGGACCAACAAAAACCACTTACAACGACGACATGATCACCGGTTGGGCAGGTATCGGTAGTCAACTCGACGGCCTGGGCCACATCGGCATCGATAATCTTTATTACAACTGTAATCGCGGAATCGACTTCGCCCTCACCGACGGTCTGAAGAAACTCGGCGTCGAGAATGTACCTGCTATCGCCACCCGTGGAGTTCTACTCGACATGTCGGGTTACTTCGATACCGACATGGTCAAGGAAGGAACGGCATTCAACCGCACCGAGATCGAGGGCGCGATGAAGCGGCAAGGCATCAAGTCGATCGAAAAAGGCGACGTAGTTCTGTTCTATACCGGCTGGCTGAAGCTACTCGGAAAAGACAACAAACGTTTCGGCTCGGCGTCTCCGGGACTCGGCCGCGACGGCGCTCGGTATCTCGCGTCGTTGGGAGTAGCGATGGTCGGTTCCGACACGTGGAGCTTTGAAGTAATCCCGTTTGAAAAGGACGCGGGTGTCTTCGAGGTCCATCAGATCCTCATTCCGCGAAACGGCATTCACATACTGGAGAACATCAACACCGAAGAGATGGTGAAGGACCAGGCCTGGGAATTCCTGTTCACCCTTGGACCCACTCGAATCACCGGCGCGGTACAGGCAATCGTCAATCCCATTGCGATTAAGTGAGGAGCCGATGAAACTCTCAATTCTCCTTTTCATAACCATTTCCTTTGCCTCGTCCACCTACGCCCAAGGCACCGCGGCCGACTACGAACGGGCCAGCGGTTTGCGCGCGAAGTATGAGGCTGCGGCTATCGACCTTGCGGGGACGCCGGCGTGGATCGGAAACAGTCATCGTTTCTGGTATCGCAAACTCTCGCGCGGCGTGAACGAGTACGTGATCTTCGACGCCGGCACACTCAAGAAACAACCCGCATTCGATCACGCCAAAATTGCCGCTTCCCTTTCGAAGTTAACTAACAACACTTACAAGCCGCAGGATCTCTCGTTAGCGCAACTCCGGTTCGACAACAATCTCGGTTCGTTCACCGCGACCGTCGACGGGACCGCCGTACGCTGCACGATCGCTGATGCTGTTTGCACCAAAGTCGAGGGCCCCGGGAGCGGAAATTCACCCGGAAACCGCCCGCAGCCTCCCGTGCGCTCGCCTGATGGGAAATGGGAAGCGTCCATCCAAAACTACAACCTCGTCGTGCGTCCAATCGATTCGCGCGACATGACCGTGTTGAGCACTGACGGCTCGGAAGGCAACTACTACAACGCGCGAACGATTGTCTGGTCCCCTGACTCCACGAAGATCGCAATCTATCGCGTGCGACCAGGGTACCGACGCGAAGTACGTTACGTCGAATCCTCACCGGAAGATCAAATCCAGCCGAAGTTCTCGTCGATTGTTTACGCAAAACCCGGCGACGTACTCGATCTCGAACAACCTGTGCTTTTCGACGTCGCTACGCGCAAGCAGATGAACGTCGATAACGTGTTGTTTCCGAATCCCTATGAGATCACAGATCCCGTCTGGCGCAAGGACAGCCGGGCGTTCACGTTTGAATACAACCAGCGCGGGCATCAGGTTTACCGTGTGATCGAAGTCAACGCCAACGGCCAGGCACGCGCAGTTATCTCCGACGAACCGAAAACGTTCTTTAGTTATCGCAACGCGAACGGCGGCGCGAACCATGGCGCCGCGCGTGGCGATCGTTATGCTGCGTACGGAGCTCACAAACAATACGACTTTTTCGTGCGTCATCTGTTGGGCGTCAACCCACCACCCTGGAATAGCGCGGCAGCAACAAGTTCGACCCAGTCGGCGCGCTGAGCTGTGGTGGACGCTGCTCGTGGCCCAGGAGGTCAGCGAAACTTGTCGGCGGCCCTGACCAGTGCGTCGCAGATGCCTGGTTCGGTTACTGAGTGACCGGCGTCAGGAATGATCTCCAATGCGGCTTCCGGCCAGGCGCGATGCAGGTCCCAGGCGTTCATGAACGCGCACACGATGTCGTAACGGCCGTGCACGATGATTGCCGGGATGTGGCGAATACGACCGACGTTCTCGATCAGGTAGTTATCAGTCTCGAAGAAGCAGTTGTTGATGAAGTAGTGACATTCGATGCGTGCAACCGCAATTGCCGTGTCCGGTTCGGTAAACTCGTCGATCAGCTTCTGATCGGGAATCAGTTTCAAGGCAGTCGCTTCCCAGAGGGACCACACCCGCGCCGCTTCAAGACGCACTGCCGCATCTTCACTCGTCAAACGACGATAATAGGCACGCAGCATGTCGCCGCGCTCAGCTTCCGGAATGATGCGTACATACTCTTCCCACGTCTCGGGAAAAATCGCACTGGCACCCTGGCCTTCTTCGTAGAACCAGCGCGTTTCATTTTGCCGGCCCAGAAAAATGCCGCGCAGGATCAGCCCACGCACTCGTTCAGGATGCGTTTCCGCGTACGCGAGCGAAAGCGTACTGCCCCACGAACCACCGAACACGAGCCACTGCTCGACTCCGAAGTGCTCGCGTATTCGTTCGATGTCGCTGACTAAGTGCCAGGTCGTGTTGTCTTCGAGTGAAGCGTGCGGGATGCTTCGTCCTGACCCGCGCTGTTCGAAGAGAATGACGCGGTACGCTTCCGGATCGAAGAAGCGTCGATAGTCCGGCGTCAGGCCCGCGCCTGGACCACCGTGCAGAAACACGACCGGTTTGCCATTCGGGTTGCCGCACTGCTCGTAATAAAGTTGGTGAACGTCGGAGACTGAAATGTGGCCGCTCTCGTAGGGTTCGATCGGATCGTAAAGGGTTCTTAGTGGTTGCATATGGCGGGCGATTATCGTTTGAATCACCGTTGGGCTGCAAATCCCTGTTATTCGTGTTCCTTCTAAACGCGAAATAGCTTATGTTGGAGCGCCTCCGGGAATACGGTTGAAAACCAATGGACACCTCGCCAACACCTCTAGTCGAGATCGAACACGTGACGAAATCCTTCGGCGAGAAGATTGCTCTGAAGGACGTTTCATTTTCCGTGCCTGCCGGTCAACTCTGCGGTTTGCTTGGTCCAAACGGCGCCGGAAAGACAACGCTGTTCCGGCTGCTCATGGGCATCCTCAAAGCGACCGAGGGCAAGCTGCTGGTCGACTCACTCGATGCTTTCGAACAGCGCGTTGCGGTCAAAAGGCTCGTTGGTTTTCTTCCGGATGAGCCGGTCTTCTATTCCTACTTGTCAGGCCGCGAAACGCTCGAGCTCAGCGCCGCCATGCACGGTCTCGACGTTAAAGAAACAATGGATCGAATTTATCCGCTGATGTCGCGGTTGCGGCTCGCCGGCGACATCGATCTCTATGCCGAAGACTTCTCGCGCGGGATGAAGAAGAAACTCGGCCTGCTTCTCTGTTTGCTGCATCGACCAAAACTCCTTGTTTTGGACGAACCGACGAACGGCCTCGACGTTGAATCCACTTACCTGTTTTACGAGCTGATGGTGGAAGAGTCGCGCCACGGAACGACCGTACTGTTTTCAACTCACCTGATGGACCAGGTAGCAAAACTTTGTTCGCATGCGGTGATCATCAACGAGGGTGCAGTGGTAGCAAAGGGAGCGTTGAGCGAATTGCGTGCGACGTTTGATGAGTCAGACAGTCTGGAAGAGGTTTTTCTCAAACTCACCTCGAGACGTCCGCAAGGTAGTGTCCTGAGCTGAAGGTATTCTGGGCGTCCTCTGGGCCTCTGCGGTGAACTCTAGTGTGCAACAAGTAAACCCCAGAAACGCAGAGAAGGCAGAGTAGCGCGGATATGAATTTAGGATACCAGGCGTCCGCAAAGATGAATGCAGAACGCTCCCCCTCGCATGCGATCGGCTACTGGCGCACGGTCGCATTACTGCTTGGAGTAGCCCGCCGTCGATCCTCAGGTCGGGTCCAGCGGCAGCAACAACTGCTGAACCACCGCACCGGCTCTTCAGTGAATACGTTGGGCGCACTGGCAGCGCTTGCAATATGGGCGCTGATGGCGGTGCTTAACGGGGGTGCCGCTTTCCTGTTGCATCGGACGGTTTCGAAGACCCAGCACATTGAGATGGCTCGAGAAGGAAAGCTCGTCTTCAGCGCTCATTTCATCGGTGCCGTGCGCGCCGTTGAAAATGCCAAAACGGACGCTGACAAGCGCGGGGCTCAGCTCATGCTGGAAGAGGCTATCGATTTCGAGGCGACGAGACGAGCCATCGATTATGGTCAGTCGAGAGACGAAACCGAAGCCTTCCTCCACCAGCTTGTAAACACACGCAGGAGCAGCGACTTCACAGATGGCGACAGCGCGGCTGCCCGAACTGCTTATGGACCACTCTCGGCCATGCTGGGAACAGTGATCCTCATCTGGTGGCTCATCACACTCATTTTTCAGGGCGAAGGGCTCGAACTCGATCTGCAACGCCGAAGACACCCGATGTGGGAATGGGTATTCAGTCATCCCGTAAAACCGGGCGCGGTCTTCCTGGCGGAGATGCTGTCGCCGATCGCCGCGAATCCGATCTACGTAACGGCGCCACTCTTCTTCGCCGTGCTCTACGGTCTCTTCTACAGCGCGCAAGTGGGCCTGGCGGCAGCGATATTCATCGGTACACCGGTCGCAATCGCGACTGCATGTGCCGGCAAAGCGCTTGAGATCGGCGTCGTCCTGCGTTTTCCACCGCGCACGCGCGGCGCGGTGATCGGATTCATGAGTTGGTTGGGTTACGCGGCGATGATGTCGTTTCTTTTCTACGCTGCGACGCTGGAGACGGTCGTGCCGGCGGTGGCACGCGTTCTGGAATCTTTTGCGTCGCTACTGCCGTGGCCCTGGTTTGGCTGGGCCATCGGTTTGCGGCCGGACCGTTCGCTTTCATTTCTGAGAGGAGCGTTCGCGTGGTGGCTGTTTTCCGCGATCATCATTACGGGCGGTGTTTGGTTCACCGTGTGGGGAGCGCAGCGTGGACTTGCCGGGACCTGGAAAGCCAAACCCATCCGATCGACAAGGCGCATTTTTAGTTTGCCGTTCGTTCGTAAGGATCCCCTCTATCGCAAAGAGATTCTCTGGTTCTTACGCGACCGCGGCGCGATCGTGCAAACCATACTCATACCGGTCACCATAGCGGGTTTTCAAGTCTTCAACCTGCGCGGCCTGGCCCATGGAATGCAGAACTCATGGCAGTACCTGTCGGGAGCAGCCGTGATATTCGGCACTTATTTCCTTTGGGTGCTTGGACCACGATCGCTGGCGTCGGAAGGTGCGGCACTGTGGGTTGCGCAAACGTGGCCCAGGGGTCTGGAAGAGTTGATGAAGGCGAAGGCCCGGCTCTGGTTTCTTATTTCGACGACGCTGGTTTCGCTTGTTTTGATCTTCACGTTGGTGCGGTTTCCGGGTGATTGGTGGAAAGTGTTGCTCATCGGCATCGGGTGGTTCGCATTCGGACGCAGTATGGCGGCGAAGTCTGTCACGCTTGTGACGGCACCGTCGTCGTCAGGCGAGCCCGAACCTATACCGAGGGGACGGCGTTGGGCTGCTTCGCTCGGCATGCTCACGTTCGCAATCGGGATCCTGGGCCAACGATGGTCGCTCGCGATCGTAGGCATCGTCTATTCATGGCTTACCGCGGCGGCGATGTGGGAGAACTTTCGCGCGCGCCTACCTTACCTGTTCGATCCGTGGTCCGAGAAAGTCCCACCTCCACCGACGCTGATGCACGCCATGATCGCGATCAGCGCTCTTGTGGAGGGCGGGTCGGTCGTACTCGCGATTTTCATGGTCGTGTTTGGACGAATCGGCGGGTTGGAAATGGTGCCGATTGTCCAGGCCATTGCTTTTGGCGTGGTGGCCGTTGTGCTTTGGTTTGTCACTTCTGAAGTACTGGGGAATCGTGGCGTCAAGTACAAGGACGTTTGGTGTTGGGAGCGCGACGAACCTGTCAACCGATGGTGGTGGAGTGGAAACGGCGATTACGACAAACGTTTTCTGGCGTCGCTCATGATTGGCGTTGTTACAGGACTCGTGCTCGGGTTGTTGGCGACAGGTTACGTTTGGTTGTTTTCGCGGTTTGGGCCATTCACCGAGATATTTCGAGCCGCCGGAGATCAGGCGGAGAAAGTTCCCAACCTCTGGGCGGGCCTGTTTATCATCGCGGTTGTCTTTGCGCCGTTCGCGGAGGAATACCTGTTCCGGGGGTTACTGTTTCGCGCTCTCGATCGCGAGTGGGGCGGTTGGCGCGCGGTGCTTGGGAGCGCGGCGTTTTTTGCAATCTACCATCCACCGGCTGCGTGGTTACCTGTTGGCGTGCTTGGTGTGGCCACGGCGTTGGTATTCAAGAAAACTGGACGACTCGGGGCCGCCGTGGTAGTGCACATGGTCTATAACGCAGTTGTGGTTGGATGGATGAGCTAGCATTCCTTCATTTCTGAGAGAGCGGCAATCAGGGCGGTTCAACAAACGGGGCCGGCGGTAGCGTCTAAATCGGTGTCCGAAGTGTGATCGGAGCCACTCGTGCCGCGGCCGCGCTGGTGCCGCGCGAGTTGCTCAAGGATCTCGCCCAGGGACTGGATGTTGAGCGGCTTAGTCAGGTGCGAATAGAAACCCGCCGAACGCGCACGCTTGATGTCGTCGGTGCGACCAAACCCGGTGATCGCAACCACCGGAACGTGTTGCCGGCCGTGGATTTGTCGCAGCCGTTGCAGGAATTCGAACCCGTCCATTCCCGGCATCGAGATGTCGGAAAGTATCACCTCAAACTCGTGCTCAGAGGCAAGTCGCAAAGCATCGGCGCCATTCGTCGCGGTCCTGACGTTTGCGCCGCTGAGCTTGAGTAACTCTTCAAGCATCCTGATCGTGTCTTCCGAATCGTCGACAATCAGAAAACTCGTGCCCGGCGCGATATTCAACTTCACGGCAGCGGACAAAGCGGAGGCCGACGGTCCCAGCGATCCCGTTTCGCGCAGCAACGGCAGACGCACAGTAAAACGCGATCCTTTGTTTGGACCTTCGGATGCAGCTTCGATCGTTCCGCCGTGAAGTTGGACCAGTTGCCGTACCAGCGCGAGACCGATGCCAAGCCCGCCATGACGACGGCTGTTGCTGCTGTCAGCCTGACGAAACATCTCGAACACGTGCGGCAGAAACGCCGGATCGATTCCCTGCCCCGTGTCCACCACGTCAAGCACCGCATTTCCGTTTTCACTCTTCAATCCGATATCGATACTGCCTCCATGAGGCGTAAACTTCACAGCGTTGTTCAGCACATTCCAGGCGATCTGCTGCAACCTCAGACGATCGCCGTCGACCAGCAAAAGATGATCGCTTCCTTTCATTCGAATATCGATCCCTTTCGAGGACGCATCGGCGCGAACCGTCTCTACGGCGCTGTCAATGATTGCCGCCAGCGAAACCGTCTCCTGATTCAGCGAGATCTTGCCACGCTGCAAACGCGAAAGATCGAGCAGGTCGTTGATCAACTGCGACTGCGACTGGGCGTTTCGTCTCAACGCCTCAGCCATTTGCGACAGCCGTGACGAATGCTCGATCTCCGGCATGCGCAGCAACAATTCTGAGTAGCCGAGAATCACGTTCAACGGATTGCGCAGCTCGTGCGACAACGTCGCCAGAAACTCGTCTTTGAGCTGATTGGCCTTCTCCGCAGCATCGCGCGCTTCCTGTTCGCGTTGCAGCAGTTGCTCGCGTTCCGCTTCGGCACGCAGCTTCTCGATCGCGGTCCAGGTGCGTTCGGCTACGGTTTGCAGCAACGATACTTCTTCCTTGCTCCACTGTCGCGGTTTGTTGTCGCTGGCCCAGAGCGAAGCGACCCAGCGTCCTTCGCGCATCAACGGCACGGCAACATATGCGCGTTCGCCCGTCGATTTGTAACTTCGCTCGTAATCGGCAGCCGTGCGAGGATCGGTCTTAGAATCGCAATTGACCACGGTGTTACCGCGTTTCATCTCCACCGTCGTGATGGTGCTGTAGTCGGAAATGCGATGTTCTCCTGCTACTGACTCCGCGCCGTCGCAATAGTCGCGGTGAACGATCTCCAGATCCCGATCGACTTCTGTTTCATTGAACAAACAGCGCCGCACATTGAGATGGATGCCAACTGTTCGCGCCACTGCGTACGCCAATTCGTATGGATCGTGAATCGTTCTGACGAGATCGCTGACGCGCACGAGTACGTCGAGCCGGTGCTCGGCGCGACGCTGTTCGTCGATGTTCTGGACCACGACGATCACACCGGCAAGCTCATCCGCCTGGTCGCGAAACGGAACACCCAACACGCGTGTCCAGATCTGCTTTCCGTCTTCCGATGTATAGAGCATCTCGATGCCCGGACTCACGGACTCACCTCGCAGCGCCCGCGCACTGGGCCATTCAGACGGATCGAGCAAACGGCCGTCCTCGTCCCAACCGCGCCAACGTGAGCTCAGAGCGGGATCCAGCGACGAGAGTTTGTCGCCGACGAATTTGTTCAGCAGCGAATTTCTGATCAGGAAGCGGCCTTCGCGGTCCGTGAGTCCGATGCCGACAGGCAATTGTTCGAGCAGCGCGGTCAGACGTGCTTCACTGTGGCGCAACGCGACATCGGCAAGACGCCGCTCGCGGTCAGTACGATTGAGCGATAGCGCCGTCCACCAGATCAGCCCGCACAGCAGTAAGAGAATGGCGAGGACAAAAACCGCAGTTGCAAAGCCCGGACTGAACCCCCCGCTTCGCGCATTCGTTCTAATCCATCCAAGAAGGACGACGATTAATAGGATCGGCCACATACGGCGCGCAACTACTGCGCCCGGACTGTTGCCGAGAAACGCGGCCACGATGCCGCGCCCCGGTCGCGCTAAGAAGATCGCGGCGCAAATACTGAGGAACGCTACAACCGTGTGCAACGCGATCGTGAAGTAAAGAGCTACGGGTTCGAATCGTTCGATGCCGTAAAAATAGTAGAGCGATACGAGCAGCGTAATTGCGACAACCAGCAGTACGGCGACGTTCGCCACGCGAAACAAGCGTCTGGAGCGCGCGTTGATAAAGAACAGTGCGATTCCGAGCAGCGAAAAATTGAGCGAAGCCGCGACGCCCATCCGTCCGGCAAACGAGAGGCCCGCCTCTGACGTCGTCTCGACGAAAAGCAATCGGTCGATTCCGAGGTCCCATCCGGTGATGTGCTCGCTTAGCGTGAATAAGCCGACCAGGCCGACGATTGCCGCACACACCTGACTGAAGCGACGTCTTGCAGTCGACGCCGAAGGGTCTTGAATCAAAAGTATTGAAACTGCGACGAGCATGAGGCAAACGGCGGTGTTTGCCTTCATCGTGACGAGGGCGGGATGAATACGCTTGAGAAACTCGTTGTCGAAAACCCAACCAAAGAAAGCCGCGCCGCCGATACAGAACGCCAGCAGCGCAAACGCGATAGAAAACACCCTCCACCGCGCTAACTCTTTGGGCGAGTACTGAGAAAGCGTTTCCGGCATAGATAACTAATGCGGGGGGAACGCATTAGCAGTCTATCCTGCCTCTCAATCAGCGACAAGTTGGCTTGTTATCAAGCGGGCGCCTGTTTCGGCGTCCGTAGATAGGAGACCAGGAACAGAATCACGAGGAGCAGGTCGATCATCGAGGCGCCGAGCGTGGTTCCCGATACGCGACCCTGGAGAAACAAGATCGTTACCGCGATTACAAAACTACCTTTGGCTAACATCGGCGTAATCATGATCGTACGATAGCGGATCGGATCGGTGGAGATGATCAGCAGCAGAATCTGCCACGCGGCGGCAACGCCAACGAACCCGTAATAGTACTCAGGGTGTGTAATCGGCGGTGGATAATCGCGTCCGGTTTTCTCTTCCAGGAAGTAGAGCGGCAGAAGGACGATCAGTCCGTAGATGCCGGCGATCAGGAAGACGCGCCTGGCGAATTTCATTTGCGGATCCTCGCTTCGAAATGTTTATCGTTTCGATCGACCCGCAGTATATACGCAAATAACCGGGTATTTATTCCAGCGCCGGACACCCGCCCGAAGGCACCCGGCGCTGGATGCACCGCGCCAGGCAATCATGCCTGACTCGGAATCGAATAGCGCGCCACGATCGCGGTAACATTGTCGCGCCCACCGCTGCTCAGCGCGAGATCGATCAGGCGCTGGCAGGCCGCTTTCGCGGAGGGCGATTCATTCAGCACACTTTCGATCACCGTATCGTCGACCATATCAGTCAACCCATCGGTACAAAGCAACACTTGATCGCCGTCTTCGAGCAGATGGTCGTGCACGTCAGGCAAACACTCGGTCTCGCGCGAACCCAACGCCTGCATCAGGACGTTTCGTAACTCGCGCACGAGACGGTCGTTTGGAGTATGCGTTCCGTCCTCGACCAAACGCGCACCCAATGTGTGATCGCGAGTCAAGCGAACAAGCTTCCCTGCATGCAGCAGATAAGCACGCGAATCCCCGATGTGACCGATAATGAGATCGTCGCCCTGCGATACGGCAACGGTCATCGTCGTGCACATTCCGTTCAGACTCGCGTGTGCCGCGGCCTCCCGCATCAGCGCCGCATTCACGCGACGGAAGCGGTCCTTCAATCGCCACATGACGGTGTTTCTTTCCTTGGGTCCCCAACGAAAATGCCAATCCGGCGTGTGCAACGCGAGACTCAGCAACGTGTAAATTGCCTGACGGCTCGCTACTTCGCCCGCCGCTTCACCACCGACACCATCCGCCACGACCATTCCATATCCCAGTTCTTCAAAGAGATCGCCAGCCTGATTATCAGCGAGGCTGCTGAGAACCGTCTCGACGGCGCGGCCACAGCGGACAACGAGATAGTGGTCCTCGTTGCGTGTTCGCAAATATCCTTTATCCGTCATTGCGAAGACGTCGACGGAAACGAGGGACGAAAACGGCTCTGGCGGTGTTTCCTCCACCCGTTTCGAAAACTGTGAGCCGGAATCAGGTCCGTTGTTGATTGGTTTGGGTTTCATAACGAGTTTCCCGTACAGAGTCGCGCCCTGTTTACGAGTAGTTGTAGAGGCGGAACCGGTACCGGTTGCTCCAGAAAAAAACCGATCGCCGAGTTTCGCCCCCACAGTACAAGCGCACTGGTATTACCAACCGCGCCTGCTAACCCAACTGCCGCCGCCCCCGCGGCTGTTGAGCCATCTCTACCCACTTGTTCTCTTTTCCGAATTCACGATAGTAGTTGCCTTTCGTCTTCCAATGCTCGAGGTCGAAATGACGATGCACGCCGCAACGCAAACAGACGCGATACGTCTCGCCGTCCCGGGTGAAAGGACGCGACATGCGACGGTGCCAACACGACCAGAGTTTGGAAATCACACGAAACGGGGCGATTAATGAAAGCAATAAATGTTTTGCGCTGGTCCCGGTCTGCGTCAATCCTCGCACGGCCGGGTGCAGCAACTGCTCGTACGCACTCATCAGTACCTCCCGGAAACCGCGGCGTGCCCACGTTTCGCCGAAGGAAACAAAATTTTCTTAGTTCAGGACTACAAAATACCTACCGTTTCTGAGCCCGGTAATCGCCTTGATTTGGTATTTTGCGCGGGTCTTTGAGCCGGCGAATTGCATGTTTCAGGTAGGCGAATCAGTGTTCTATGGTAGGGGCTTCAAGGATCTCGGCTGACGTACTCCTGTATGTTTGCGGTAGCAGGATCAGGGTTCTATGGTAGCAGCCGGCGGTGAGACAAAACCTGCGGGGTTAAAGCAGATCTGATGCCCTGGTCGCGTGCACTATGCCATTGCGGATAGCGTAGTGAACCAACTCGACAATCGAGTTTGCGTCGAGCTTCTGCATCACCGATCGGCGGTGTGTTTCGACAGTGCGGACGCTAATGCCAAGCGCTTTCGCAATGTCTTTGTTGCTCTTGTTTTCAGCCAGCAGTTGCAGGATCTCGCGTTCACGCGCGCTGAGCGGGCCGGACCGCGCAGGTTCAACCTCTCCCGGCGCCGCGGTGCTCACGAGCGTATTCAAAATCGCTTCAGAAATACTGGGAGTGAAAAACGGCTTGTGCCGCGCTAACGATTTGACTGCCTCAATCAGATACAAACCGACGTCAGACTTCAAGACGTAACCGCGCGCGCCAGCGGCGAACACTTCCCGGATCAACTCCTCCGAATCGTGCATTGAAAAGACGAGCAGTTCGATCTCCGGAGCAGCTTTGCGAATCTGCCGCATCGCGTCGAGCCCATTTAACTCCGGCATCGCGAGGTCCATGATCATCACGTCCGGCCTAAAATGTTCCGCGAGACGGACCGCCTCACGGCCATCACCAGCCTCGCCGATGATCTCGAACTCCGATTCGGACCTCAACAAATCGCGAATGCCTCGGCGCATCAGCGCGTGATCGTCAGCCAAGAGAATGCGAATCATTACCCCACCTTACCGGCACGGTCGCTATCACGGTCGTGCCCTCGAGACTCGAGTCTACCTGTAATTCACCGCCGAGTTGTTTCAAACGGTGACGCATGCCGGGAATTCCAACGCCGACAAACTCCGCTCCATCGCCGTTGCCCGTAAGCTGGAAATCCTGACCTTTCCCGTGATCGCGGACACTTAGACTCACCGTGTCCTCGGTACGAGTGAGGTTGATCTCGGCGGCTTCGCTATCGGTGTGCCGGCGAATATTCGTCAAACATTCCTGGACCACGCGGAACAATGCGTATTCCACTTCCGGAGGCATGCGATCTTCATCGATCCCGGATTCGGTAAACTCGACTTTCACACCGCTGCGTTCGTGAAAGCCCTTTACGTACCACTTGAGCGCGGTTGTCAATCCCGCCTGGTCCAAGAGCGGCGGATGCAGAATGTAACTGAGAGTGCGAATGTCTTTGAGCGCCTGTTCGCCGAACGCCATACTCTCGGCCAGCTTCTCTTTGCTGCGAGCGTCGAGAGCAGAAGCTGCGTTTTGGACCTGCGCGAGGTTGAGCATCATCAAGCCGATGCTCTGCGCCGTCACATCATGCAGTTCGCGCGCGATGCGCCGCCGTTCCTCATCCTGCGTGCGCAATAGCCTGCCACTGAGTTGCGCCAGTTGCTGCTCGGATTCTTTGCGTTCAGTAATGTCGCTGCAGGCGATGATGACGCACTTCTCGCCCGCAAGCTCAATCAACTCCGCGGAACATAGCAACACGCGCACGTCGCCGTTCTTCATCGGACAGTGCAGCTCCACGTCGCGCGCCGAGCCTGTCTGCATTATCAAACCGACCGTCGCTTTGCGCTGTGCTTCGCTGCTGAAGAGTCCGATCTCCTCCGAGGTTCGACCCATGATCTCGTTTCGTGCGTAGCCGCTGAGTGTCAGAAAACTTTCATTCACGTCGATGAAGCGACCGCCGGTGAGAGTCATCAGCAACATTGGTTGAGGATTGGCCCTGAACACCCTGGCGAAACGTTCTTCACTCTCCGCAAGTTTGCGGGCAGCACGGTTCTTTCGATTGCGTTCGAACAGTAGGGCGAAGATCAGGATTGCTTGTACAACGATTACTAAGGCGGCGACGAGAATGCGGCGGCTGCCCAGATCGAATATCGTTCTACCCGCCGCCGACTGCGCGAAGTAATGAAGCAGCAACTGTCCCCGAGAAACAATCAGCGACGGATCGATCGTCCACGCGTAGACCACCGCCGCCGGCGAAAAACACAGAAACGTGCGTCCCAGTTTCATGGTGAGCCGTCTGAACGAGTTGTCCACAAACTCCGTTCAGAACATCGACCAACGTTAACAACCATTCATGGCGATGAACGTTGCTTCTCTCTCACCCTCATTTGGGATTCGTTCGATTCCAGTCTGTGTGTTGAATAATTAAAGTTGTGGCTGTTGGTTGGACCACCGCAGCGCGTCCACAGGCAGAGATCGAGAACTACGACCGTCGATCGTGGGAGAGAAATGGAGAAAAAGTCTCCGGCGAACATTCGTCAATACCAGTTTGCTATTGGGGGATGCCCAAAAAAACAGCAGGCTGGGAACTATCCCGTTAATCTCCCCATAAACCAGACCTGCCGGGTGCGAAGGTGAGAAATGCGAACCGAGGGAGGAGTCAGGTGGTCCGCTTCTAATCACAGCGGGCTTGCCGCACGAGGTTCGCTCGCTGTTTTTGAGTGTTCAGAAGCTCTGAAAATCTCTAACGTGTTTAGCCGCAATAAATACAAGACTCTAAACCCGAGGGTGGATAACGCGCAATCCGTAAAAATACTGTAGTTTGTGGCGAGCATCAGGTAATCCCTGAGTCCAAAGGATTTCTTTTTCAATTGCCTCCGACAAGCGGGAGGCACGTTTAAGAGGAATTTCAAAAGTTTCCCCCAACCAACCTTACGAAATGAGACCGAGTCGTAAGGCGTAGCGGATGAGTTCGGCGGTAGTTTCGACACCTAACGCCTCCATCATTTCATACTTGTGAGACTCAGCCGTCCGGGTCGAGATACTCAACTCGACGGCGATCTCTTTCATCGTCATTCCTTCGCTGATCAACTTCAGCACTTCACGTTGACGCGGAGTCAGACTCAATTTCGGTGGCCCACTCGCCAACGGCCCGGCCGGCTTATGGGTGATCAAGGGCGTGAGATAGTTATTGCCTTGCGCGACTTCCCTGATCGCAGTGACTAACTCCTCGCCGGCGGCCTGTTTCAACACATAACCGGACGCGCCGCAACGAAACGCTTCCGCCACCAGCGTCTCGTCGTCGTGCATCGTCAGAAAGATCACTTTCGCCTCGTTACCATCTTTCCTGATCCGCCGCACAGCATCGAAACCGTTCAGTACAGGCATCGAGATATCAACCAGAATCACTTCCGGATTGAGACGCAGAGTGGCTTCGACAAGATCTCTTCCGTTGCCCACCGTGCCGAGTAGTTCGAACTCGTCATGCAACAGGCTTTGCAGGCCTTCGGCAAACAACATGTGATCGTCAGCAAGCAGCAATCGTATTCGATTCATGTTTCTCAATTGCTCAACGGCACTCTGGCGACGAGCGTCGTACCTTTCTGTGGGCTCGAATGGATTTCACAACTTCCCTGCAACAGTCTCAGTCGCTCTTCAATGCTGACGAGTCCGAGGCCGCCGCCTTTTCTGAACGCATCGACGTCAAAACCTTTTCCGGAGTCTGACACGCGTAGTTCCAAAGAACCATTGTCACGCTTCAACGAGATCGCCGCGGAGGCGGCGCCGGAATGTCGCGACACATTGCGCAAGGCTTCCACAGCGACACGATAAATGCAAATCGACGTTTGAAAAGGAACACGTTCGTCGCCAATCTCGGCCGTCAACCTGACGTCGATCTGTTCTTCGTCTTTGAAGTTTCCGATGTACGACTCCAGCGCCGTCACAAGTCCCAGGTGTTCGAGCACTGCCGGATGTAACTGGTGAGAAAGGCGGCGGATTTCGTTTGTCAGACTGTTGGTCTTATGTCGCAGATCGTCGAGCTCCGTGATGAGCTGCGCGTCGGCGAGCGGCAGTCGCCGTTTGAGCCGGCTGATTGCGACAGAGAGGGTCGCGATCTTTTGACTGAGATCGTCGTGCAGCTCACGCGATATGCGACGGCGTTCCGATTCCTGCACGTCGATCAGTCTACCGAGGAGACTTCGCACCTGCGTGTGGCTTTGATGTAGTTTGAGCTGGCTTTCTTTCAGCGCTTGTGAAGCACGTTGTCGATCGGTTACGTCGCGAACGATGCTGAGCGTTTTGTCGCCTTCCATACCGATCAAGCGCGCTTCGTAATGCCTCTCTTCGTGACCCATCTGGAGCGAATACTCCAGCACTTGCACCTCGTGCGACGATGCACTCCGTTCGAGACAACGGCTGACGTCGGCTGCAAGTTGCGGCGGCAGCACTTCACGGACATTCTTCCCCAGGAACGCCTCCGGCTGCAGTAACAACTCGTTAGGATCGCGCGCGTGAAAATCGAGGTAAACACCCTCGTTCGACATCAGGAAGACCATGTCAGGGTTTGCACTCAATAAAGCGCGATTGCGCTGCGACGTTTCATCACGTTCTCCCATCACTGCCGTCAGAAACAGCAGCGTCATAGCCGCGACTATCAGAAACGATTGGACCGATATAGCGCTCTCTTCCGGCTGCTCACTGCTGAAAGGACCAAATCCGTGGATTGCTCCCCAGATCGCGAAGAAGCTGACCACCACCAAAGCGGCACTGGAACCTCTCGGGCCGAAGCGTATTGACGCCCAGAGCAACAGCGGCAACGGAAGATACAACAACGCCGGCGTAGTGTTCTCGACCAGTTCCGGCGTTCCAAAACTGATTCTGCCAACGATCAACAAACCCGCGGCGAGCAATGATGCTTCCAGATAACACCGCGGTGGGGCAGTCATAAGCGAACGAAGGCCACCCCTGCTCCAGGTCACAATCAACGGCACCAAAGTCACCGAGGCCAGCACGTTTGAAAAGAAACGCATGCGAAACACGTCCCAGTACGAACTGGTTCCAAACTGATTGAGCACGACGAAAGCCGAGTCGAGGAACGAAGTCAAGAACGGACCGAGGATCGACACGAGGATAAACATCCCCACGTGGTACGACGTGTCCAGACGAACTTGTTTGGTGAAGTAACGCAGGACCGATGCGCCGATGAGTGCTTCGGTACAGTTGCTGATGTACCAGCACAGCATCATCGGAAGAGGTATGTCGGCGTTGAGTTGCGTCAATAAGTGAGCGGGAAACACGGCCAACAGAAGAAACCACCACCAGCGAACGGGAGACAACAACAACGCCGCAAACAAGATCGAATTGGGTGGCCAAAGGGTTGAGACGGGGTGCGGCTGAAAAGTTAATGCGAAACCGATCTTCGCACCGATGAAATATCCGACACTGACCGACAGCGCCGCGAGCGCTGGCCGGATAATGTGCCGGTAGCGAGTTGCTAAATTGGCGCGGTGTGGTGCTTCCGTCTTCACGACGAGTTCCGACATTCGTCGTGCCTCCATTTTTGCTTGATGCGTTTGTAGAAGGTCAACTCGAAACTCGATGACGCGCCCGGGCTGTGCGTGTGCGCCGGATTATAGCACGTCACAGGAGCAGGTTTACGCACGGTGAGGCTGCAATGTCTGTTGCTAGTCGTTCAAATACACGAACAGGGGTCTAATATCGCGCCGCTGCTAGTGTTCGAGGTGATAAGGAACGCTCGTCACAATCACGCCTTTTTTGAACAACAACGAACCCTTCAACAGCAGCGAACTCTGATTGTGTAGTGCATGCTGCCACCATTTCGCCGGAATAAACTCGGGCAACACGACCGTGATCATGTCGTTTGAGTTTTGCCGCCGGATGCGGTTGATGTGTTTCAACAAAGGCCGCGTCAGTTCGCGATACGGCGAAGGAAGCACGACCAATTGCACGCCCGCGCCCCAACGTTCCCACTTGTCCTTCAGACTCGCTGTAGCTTCTTCACCGAAATCGACATAAACAGCCTGAACGCGGTCGCGCGCAATGGACTGTGCATATTGAAGCGCGCAAAGAACTCCGCGGTGGATCCCTGAAATCGGCACGATCACACGATGCTTGATCGGCTCTAGCTGTTCGAGCCCTTCAGTCGAGAGTTGCTTCGCGACGACGACGTAATGTTTGCGAATGGCTTTGAACAACACGACCAAAATCGGGATCACGAGCACAACGATCCACGCGCCATGAATGAACTTGGTCGCGATGAAGACACAGAGGACTATGAACGTTGCCACGGCCCCCACCGCGTTTATAACGATCGACTTTTTCCAATCCGAATTGATCTTTCCGCGTTCCCGCAACCAGTGCACGATCATGCCTGACTGCGACAATGTGAACGACAGGAAAACTCCCACAGCATAAAGCGGAATCAACCGCGACGTATCGCCGGCGAAAACGGTCACCAGCAGTCCCGAAAACACTGCCAGTATCACGATGCCGTTCGAAAAAACCAGCCGGTCACCACGATTCGCGAACTGCCGCGGCAAAAAACGGTCGCGCGCGAGCAGGCTCGACAGTCGCGGAAAATCGGCGAAAGCGGTGTTAGCTGCAAGCACCAGGATCGCCGCCGTCGCGGCCTGCACCACGTAATAGAACCAGCCGAGCGAACCAGTGAACATGATTCGCGCAAACTGCGAAATCACCGTCTCGCTAAGCTTCGGATGTACGTGGTAGAGATAGGCCATCACGCTGGTCCCGAGGAACATCGTGGTCAACAACGCCGCCATCAAGACGAGCGTCGTCGCGGCGTTCCGCGCTTCCGGTTTCTTGAAAGCCTGCACGCCGTTCGAAATTGCTTCGATTCCGGTGAGCGCCGCGCAGCCGTTTGAAAACGCGCCGAGCAGGAGGAACAGAGTGAGTGGCTGGAGGTGGTAGCCTTCCGCAGTTTTTAGTTCCTCTTCCGTTGGTACGGAAGCAGCGCCTCCGTACACAAAGTAGTGAAACAGGCCAAAGAGGATCATGAACAGAAAACTCACGATGAAAGCGTAAGTGGGTGTGGCGAACAGCGCGCCGGATTCGCGCACGCCGCGCAGGTTCGCAATCGCAATGAACGCGATGAAGATCAAACACAAAAAGACCTTGTGATCGTTCAACCATGCGTAGCGTGTTCCCTGGACCGCCGAGGTAATCGCGGCTACTCCCGCCGCGATCGACACCGAAACCGTCAGCACGTAATCGACCAGGAGTGAAGCTGCTGCAACCAACCCAGGCGTCGTTCCCAGATTGTCTTTGGCAACAATATAGGCTCCGCCACCGGAAGGATACGCGTGAATAGTTTGACGATAACTGGTCGCAACGATTGCGAGGAGCACGGCGATAGCAATCGAGATTGGAACTACATAACTGAAGGATCCACTCGCGGTTGCGGCAGCAGCCACGGCGAGGACGAGCAGGATCTCTTCGGTGGCGTACGCGGTCGATGAGAGTGCGTCTGACGAAAACACTGCCAGCGCGGTTCGCTTCGTAAGTCGTTCGTGCGCCGCTTGTTCGGTCCTCAGTGCCCGGCCAACGAGTAGCCGCTTGATCGCTGTTGCCATGCTTAATCTGCGCCCGCGTCTTTTCCCACTGTGAGATGACGCGACCGGGAGTCGTTTCTCTCCTTTTCGAGTAGATCAAGACAATGAGCGCCGAGGACGAGTAGCGGAATCGCCAGTGCAAACATCACTGTGCCCGCGCTTCGAAATGAAATCCGATGCCAGGCTGGATTAGTGAACCACGAGATGATCGTGCAAATCGAGCCGGCGATCGGGGCGAAGAGTCCGCCACAAAAACCAAATAGAACTCCACGGATCTTCCAGTTCGACGGGTCTTGCAGATATACGTAAATCGCCATAACTAAAAAACGAAAAGGGCGCGAAGCAACACGCTACGCGCCCTTTGGAAACGGTTTTCGTGTCCTACCCAAAGCCTGCGAGGTTAGCTGACGGGCTCGGACTGGAAGTGTCCTACGTGGTTCTCACGATTCGCCCCACATCTCGGATTAACGAGATTTAGTTGGTTCCCCCGCGCCGTTGTTCTCGACCTTGCAGATCCGCCAACGGCCTCGGCAGACAAATTGTCAACGAAGACAGACTATGCCTTCGCATATAAAGAAGGTGTAAAGAGCGCATAAAAAGTTTGCAAATGGAGTGAGGGTCGCGGAAGGACCACCAACCGAGGTCAGTTTTCAGGCATGAAGCGATATCCAACCCACGGTTCGGTAACGATGTAGTTCTGACCTGATACTTCCTTCTCCAGTTTCTTCCGTAAGTTTCCCACGAACACGCGCAGGTACTGGTCCTGTTCAACGTAATCGCCGCCCCAAATAGCTGCCAGCAACGTACGATGCGTCAGCACTTTCCCGGCATGTTTCATGAAATAGACCAGCAGATCAAATTCCTTTGGCGTCAGGTGGAGTTCCGATTCACGAACAGTGACTTTGCGCGACTCCAGATCGATATGAAAATCTCCTGCGTCGAGGATCGCGGGCTCAGGTTCGCTCTTCGATTCAGTGGTCGCCCGTCGCAACGACGCACGCACGCGCGCCAGCAACTCGTCAATGCCAAAAGGTTTCGTGACGAAATCATCAGCACCGAGATCCAGCGCTTCCACCTTTGTTTTCTCTTCGCCTTTCACGGAGAGCACGATAATCGGAACTTGCGAGATCGCGCGCAGTTTGCGGCAAAGTTCAAGCCCATCGACATTCGGCATGGCGAGATCGGTGATCACGAGGTCCGGATGCCAGTCGCTGAATGTTTCGAAACCCGCCAGACCGTCGGCTGCCGCGCGAACGTCGTAGCCACGAGATTTCAAACCCGTGCGCAGAACGCGCGTCAATTGCGGTTCATCATCCACGACCAGTATGCGTGGTCTCTCGTTCATGCGTTTCCGGAACTCGACATCGAGTATTGATGTTGCTCAACCGCATCTTCATGGCCGATCGGCAACGTGAAAACCACGCGCGTTCCTTTACCCGCTGATTCGATCCAGATCTTTCCGCCGTGCGCCTCGACGATGCCTTTGGCGATTGCCAGTCCCATTCCCGTGCCCGTCGGTTGCCGCGTGCTCACGTCGCCGTCTCGCGTCGCTCGGAAGAACTTATCAAAAACTCGCTCGCGCAGATCTGGCGCGATGCCTCTTCCCTCGTCTTCCACCGACATCCGGATCTGCTCGTCACCTACGCGTTGAGCGGAAATGCGAATGCGTGAGCCGGGCGCGGAGTACTTCGCCGCGTTGTCGATCAGCGTGTACATGACTTCACTCACTGCGCGTTCGTCCACCCGAACGCCCGGTAACTCCTTCTCAACATCGACTTCGATTCGATGCTGGCCAGTGATCGCTTCGGCACGCGAAAGAGCGGCGGAAATGATCTCGTCAACAATTCCCCAGCGCCGGCGCAGTTGAAGTTCACCTGCTTCGATGCGCGCGAGTTCGATCAGGCCGTTTATGAAGCGGTTCAAGCGATCGCTCTCTTCGTCGATCACTTCCATCATCTCGATCCGAGACTCCCGATCCAGTGCCAGCGGCGGGTCACCGCGTTGTTCGTCGAGCAGTGTGGTGATGGAGGCTTTGATGGATGTGAGCGGCGTGCGTAGGTCGTGCGTTACGGCATCAAGCAAGGCTGATTTTAGTTTCTCACTCTGCCGCAAAGCCTCAGCATGGCTCGCGCGTTCGAACGCCTCACGCAATTCGGCGTAGAGTCGTCCGATCTCTCGCTTACCCGATTCCGCCTCTTCAGCGCGTTTCTTGGCGCGGGCCGAGAGCTGTCCTGCGGTCACGGCCGTGATGAGGAAAGCGAAAAGCGCGACCCAGTTGTCGGCGGCGGCGATCGTGAACGTGCCGAATGGCGGCAGGAAAAAGAAGTTGAAACAGAGCATCGCAAGGACCGCCGTCAGCATTGCGGGGACGCTGCCCCAGCGAGTCGCGATGAACAGAACGTTCAGCAGGAGGGCGAGCGACACCGTCGTCGGATTGACGTGGTCGCCGAGAAGTTTCAGTAACAGTGTCAGCGCGCCCACACTCGACCCGGCAACCAGGTAGCCGGTCCACTTCCCATCAGACAACGCGGGCATGTGACGTATTGTATGACAATCAGCGTGGAAGTTATCGGTCTGACCCGCTATCTCCCAGCCAGCCGCCGCTGAAGCCCGCGCGTCGCAGGCCGTTCACGATGTAAGGACAACGGCGCATCAGGCGCCAGATCAGACCTGAGCGATAGTTTTCGATCATCATCACGATCGGTCCCTGGTCCAGACCGTAGTAACCCTGCGAGACCCAGCCCTTCTGTTTACCGGAACGAAAGCTTGGGTTGTAACTACATTTGAATCCGTACTTACTGGTGATCTCAGGATAATCTTCGTTGATGCGGTGCAGCGTCGGCAGGACCACTTCCGGCGCAAACGGCAACGATCCGACGACGGCCCACGGCGACAAAGTTCCATCATCCGGACCGTAAGGAACCGCGCGTGCCAGGTAAGCATGAAATCGCACACGCTTCCCGTTCACCTGACGAACTGCTGGTCCAGGCCCATCGCTTGCAGTGATACCCCATGCGAACCGCCCATATCCATTAAACTTCTTCGGATTGCGCATCGCGTACTGCTGCTGGACGTAAACCGCGCGCCGGCTGTTTTCGAAATAGTTGATGGCTTTGCCGCGCATGTATTCATCCTGGATGCCGCGGAAGTCGATCCACATGTGTGACAGATGGTGAATGAACAGCGGGCCGGCATAGAGAAACTCGTGTCCGTAGATCCGCTTCCACGTGTAGCTCCTGGTCCAGGCGCGATAACTTTCCTCCGGAAGCGGATAAGTGGGAGAAGCAAGACCGAGAATGTAGAGAATCAACGCTTCGCTGTAGCCGGTCCAGCGATAGCGGATGAACTTAGTTTTTGGTTTCCAACCGTGGCTAACCGTCAAGGCGTTGTTTTGGGCCCATTGCCAATCGGCGCGGTGATAGAGCGTCTGGGCCAACTTTCGCAGTTCGCGCTCGTCTTCGGTGTCGCGGTTGAAGTATGCCGCGGCGGTCAGGGCGCCGGCGATGAGGTACGTGGTATCGATCGTGGAAATCTCACAGTTCCAGACACGCCTTCCTGTCTTCATGTCGAGAAAGTGATAGTAGAAACCGTGATAACCGATTGCGTCCGGGTGCGGCCCCTGTGGCCCATCGTTGAAGAAACGCAGACTTACCAAAGCGCGCTTCACGGCTTCGGACCTCGTCATATATTTCCGTTCGACTGCGATCGGATAAGCGGTGAGCGCAAAACCCACGACGGCGATCGACGACGGCGAATCAACGCGCGTGTTGTCTGCCACCAGACCGTTTTCCAGGTTTATCTCATCGGCGAAATACCTGAACGTGTCGCATTCAAGCCGATTCAGAGCTTCGTCGCTGAGCGAGGGTTCGAGTACCTTCATGCCTTTGAGCGTGTTTCGGGTTTGAATTCTATCGTGATCGCCGCGATGGCGTGCGGCGGCAAACTGATCTTTAGAACGAGGGCGCCGTCGCGGTAGTTGAACGGTTGCTTTTCAGTTACCAGTTGCGACGCTTGTTCCAACTGATCGACTTCTCTCCGACCCAGGTATTCAGGTTGGCCCATCTCGAGCCACAGGCGTTTGGGATTCGCATGCTCGTCGTCGATACGTCTGGTGTAAGCGCCGATGGGTTCGCGAGCGTTATCGAGTCGAATCTCGATCTGTTCCGTCTCGATCGAATGACCGGGCGTTGTGTGGTTTGTAAGCAGGATAGTGGCGGTGGAATCCTTCCGGATCAGCGAGCAATCGACAGTCTCGTGCAGTCCGTCGACGAGCGATTGCTGGGTTCCGAGATCGTGCAGGAGTTCAAACGCTCGATACACCGGTTTGGGAATACCGTGAAGATTCAGGAGACCGAATCCACCGTGAAAAGGGACCGACGGAAGATAGTTTTCTTCAAAAATATCGGTGAACGTCCAGAAGCTGTAGCCTTCGACGAGACCGTTCGCTTCCATCACCGTCGAAGCCGCAAAGGCTGCCGCGTACGGCTCGTCGTGCAGTGGATTTCGCGAATCCGACGAGGCGTTCCATTCGGTGTAATAGACAGGGCGGCCGGCTGCGTACCGTTTCGTGTCCTCAGCAACCTGGCGCATGATTCCTCGCTGGCTTCTGAACAACTGTTCTTCAGTTTCTTGCACGTCTTCGAAGCCGTCGTTTGGGTAGTAGTGCGTGGTGATGAAGTCGGCGGGCACTTCGTTGCGGTCGCAGAATTTGACGAAATCTTCAATCCACTCGCTCCTGGCGGTCGCCGGACCACCGACCCTGAACGAGGCGTCAATATTCTTGATGGCTTCGGCGGTGTAGCGATAGAGCTTGAAGTAGTCGCGTTGCGTTCCGGCCCAGAACTGACTCAGATTAGGTTCGTTCCATACCTCGAACAACCACTCTGCAACTTCTTTATTGCCGTAGCGCTCGACGCAGTGTGACACGAGCGCATCAATCAACCTGGACCATTGCTTGTAATCGCGCGGCGGCGTGACGTTGGCTTCGTAACCAAAGACAGTCCGCCGGCCTGAAGCCAGCGCGGAAGGCATGAAGCTCAACTCGACGAAAGGTTTCATGCCGATCGAGAGCAGGAAGTCGAAGACCTGGTCGCAGTTGAAGAAAGAGTGCAACAGCTTGTTCGTGTCGCGAACGACGAGGCGGAAGTCGTCGGAGAGCAGACCGTGAAACCGGACATGCTGGAAGCCCAGTTCACGATGGGCGCGTGTTAACTGGCTTTGCCAATCGGCGCGAAGGGCCATCGGCGCGTGATCGCTGCCGACTGTGTGTTCCCAAAAGTGCGGGAGCGGCGTAGTTGCTTCTGCCAGATCACAGAAGAAACTGAGGGTGCTCATTCCTCGAGGCGGCTCCTTTACTTATTCGGCTTTCCAAAACAGGCCATGCACAAAAAGCTATTGTGTTCACCGTTGCGGCTTCGCCGCCTGATGTGCGACACCGAAATCTCGTCACAGCACCTGGCGCACAGCGCGGCGGCTGACCTCCGCGGTGACACCGTAAACGAGATGCGACGCCAACGCGTAGACGTGAGTTGAAACCGGATACGCAGTCGGACCTTTGGCGAGTCCGAGCAACGGCACCCCAACCTCATCTGCGACGGCCCAGAACACTGCGCCAAACGGAAGACCCGCGCCGGCGGTCACTTGCGGCGCAACTTCCGCCATCGCCCCGTACAATCCGCCAGTCACTGTGCCGAAAGCGTAATGTACGGCAGCTCCGGCGGGCTTCTTCTCGCTCTCTTGCAGCTCGTGGCCGAAGACTTTCGAGATCACCTTCGCCGTTTCGACTGTCGCATCGTCCTGGTTCTCTTTTTCTTCCTTTGACTGGCTCAGACCCTGACTCGAGTCGGAACTCTCATTCGGATTTGGTCCATCCGTCGGCTGCATGGATTGTGCGCCATGCGGCTTCTCGAATCCTTCCGCGAAGCGAGTCCACGCCGCCTGAAACTGGTTCATGGTCCACGACGCGATTAGTCCACCCGCAAGTCCGGCAACCAGTCCCTTCCAAACATTTGCGTCCCCGTTGACGTGCTGCTGCATAGTCGAAGACTCCTTTTCATGTAAAGAGAGACTTCGAGTGTGCAAGTTGTCGGCCAAAGACACGTCGGCAGCGATTCCCACATGTTTTCGCTGACGGAGCGAGGCGAACGGAGTTATCCGTGTACTTCTCTGATACGGGTGCCGCGAATGAATGTAGTCAAGTTAGTGGTGGTGGCCGCCTGGTTCGGGTGCTTCTTTCATCCGCGCGAGCAAAGGTTGCGGCGTGCGCGAAACGCCGACGAAGGCGAAGAGCGTGCTTTCCGCTCCTTCCGGAGCCGGGCGCATTTCGAGTATCACGTCGTCGGCGCGCATCGAGACGTGAAGTTCAGTGCCGTCCTCCAGATGGCCCTGGAGGACGACGCTCTCGTCGCGCAGTGCGAGCACGGCATCAACAGCTAACGATCGGTTGCCAGGCAGCCACGCGGTGACGAGCGCGCGGCTGTTCAGCATGGCGCGAACATAACGGGCCTGCGACTTGAGCCAGCGCAACGGTGGACCATCGTTTGGCGTCGGCTGAAACAGTCGGTCGACATTCTCTTCATGCTCTTTATGTTCTCGCATTGTTCCTCATCCTTGTCTTATCGATTATCTGACTTCATACAGGCGCAACTTCGGAACCAGATGACAAACACGATCGTCAGCACGAGCGCGATGACTGCCAATATCAACGTTCCGTTCGGTAGATTGAACAGCAACGCCATCACGACGAACAGGGCCATCAGCGCCACCATCCACCAGGCCAACCGGCAACAGAGCCGTACACGCGGATCTCTGTCGTCCGTCTTTGGCGGCTCGCCCGTCGTTGACGGTCCAATTTGTCCGGGCTCGCCACCAACGCCACGCACCTTATCATTCAGCACCGCAAGGTAACGCTGAAACACCGCGTGCCAGCGGCTTGACGGTTTGATCGTCCCCGCAATGTGTTTGAGCACTGACAGCGTGCGCTCTTCTTCGGGCCGAATCCGTTCCGACGTGGAAACTGCGATGAACAACTCAAACGTCCCGACGACGTATCGCGGCAACCCGCCGATTTGTCGCACGATGACGTTATAGCGTTCGCCGATTTTGACCGTTTCCGGCAAACGAATCGTGATCAGACCGGCGACGTGCGTTGGGGCCGGCGCCGGTAAAGGTATGTAGTTAACATCCGCCACCAGACACCGGATCGTATGCGCGTCGACTTTCTCGAGCCGCTGTGGCCCGGAACGTCTCGCGGCGGCCGCCAGTATCCTGTCCGCATCCAGTGAAGGCAGATAAATCGTGACTTCTGAATCTTCCGGCAGACCGTTCCACTGGATCATCAGCTCATCGATCTCTGCCCCATGACCATGTCCGCGCACACCGTGCGTCGTCGCAAAGAGGTGACCGCGTTCTTCAAACCGTGGATTCCGCGGACCCTTCTGCGGCCAGGTCGTGCGCAGATCGAATGTATGGACCACGAGGTGCGAATCTGTCGGTCCGGGATTGTCTGACTCGACGATGGCCAGATTGCGTTGGGCCAGGTTGTCGTTGTTTGCGGGCGTGTCGCCGAGAGGAATCGAATCGGGACCAAAGCGGATCTCGGCAACGAGACACTGGTGCCTCCCGCGAATCAGATCCTGAATGCTCTTCAACACACCGTCGTCGGGATCCGTGTAACGCGGCGTAGTTTGGTTGAAGTCAAGCCAAACACCGTAATAGCGGTGTACTTCGGCGCCACCCGCATTCGGAGGGATCGACTTCGTGTTGACCGTGTCGCCCGTCATATCGACTGTATCGCGCGACACGCCGAAATACGGGATCGTGAGCACGTCGGTGGCACTCGCGCCGAGCACGGGCAGCGTCCCGCTGGCGTTGCGCGCGTACGTGTCGTTCGCGTAGGCCATCGACGTCACCGCCGTGGTGAACGAGCGGAAGAAGACGCGCACGTCAGAGGCAGTCGTTCCCAGGCTGCGATAGCGGACACGAGCGATCGCAAAGTTATAAACCGGGTCGCCCTCCAGTTCCGTACCGAGGTACAGGCGGCTGTCTTGCTGGTCAGTCGCGATTTGATCGAACAGGTGCATCGGCGACGGCGCCGCCAAATCGCACGCATTGACGAACTCCGATAAATAAACAAGCGCGTCGGGTGAAGCCGCGCTGAGCGTCCGTCCCGATTGACTCTCGCCGGGACGCAAAGCAAACACTCGCAGGTCAGCACTCAGCCACGACGTTGGTCCGTCAAGCATGTATGGATTCGGCTGGCGGAACAATGTGATGTCGTTCGTACAGCCATGACCCGCAACGTTCACCGACATCTGCACGTCGCGAAACTCCGGACTCGCGCCGACGGCGGGAAACATCGCCGTGCCCGTGAACCGTATGCCGTACTCAAACGTGACCCGTTGCGGCGTGTTGAGCGACGCACCACCGACTTCCAGCAACATCTGCGTCGGGAAAGCAGCGATGTTCGGCACTACCGGACCACCGGGATCGGTAAACGCGAACGCCGGCGCAAAGCTATTCAACTGGGCCGCCGTGGGAGTCGTTGTGGTGATGCCGAGTTGCGCAGGCGTATGGCCGTCGATCAGCAGGTAGAACGCGGGCGATATCTCGCTCACGCCGCCGACAGCCGCTGCTTCAACCTCGTCGTGCGAAAAGTGACTTCGGTCCGCGACGACCGTGCAGCGCTCGTTGCTCAAACGAACAAAACGAGCGCGCTCGCATGGCCGGCCGTTCGAATCGACGATGAAGACCATGTAGTAGCCCGGAGGGGCCACAGTCGCGTCGTTCAGCACCTGGACCTGGAGCGTATTGCCGCCGGAAGGCGCAAAGGCCAGAGGGACGTGTCGCTGTTCGGTGTTGGTGTGGTGCGTGCTCGCGGATGGACGCATCAGCGCCACTGACGAGATCGTCTCACCGGCCTCAACCGAGTACTCAATCGTGAACTGGCCGCCGTAGTGAATCTGGTCTGCTGGACCACCGGTGCCAGTGATCGCATCGATAGTGGGTCGCTGTCCTTGATGGAAGTATGGAGGCTCGTAGATCTCCATGTGCTTTTCATCAGTCGGACGCGGCGGTGTCAGAGATGGTTCATGCGGATCGGAACCGCCGGCGACGAGCACGCTTCCATCCGGAAGCAACACGGCGGTCGAGTGATAAGTTCGCGGCGCGTGCATCGACGCGACCGGTGTAAACGCGGCTGACGGATTTGCCGGATCGAATGGAACGGAAGGATCGTAGATCTCCGCCTCTTCCTGTGCGTGTTCCTGTGCGGTCGCGTCCCATGAGTGCGGTCCCCACTTGTACTCGTCGTGCCCACCGATGATCAAAACTTTTCCGTCAGGCAGGAGAATGGCGTTTACGTTAACGCGCTCGTGGTGCATCAGCCCGGCGGGCGACCAGCTTGGCGTGGCGCCCTGCGTGTCGAGGATCTCGCAGCTTCGATGATCGCCGTGCTGTACGCCACCGCTCCACCAACCGCCGCCGATCAGCATGATCCGGCCGGCTTGCGCGGGCGACAGCAAGACCGACGTGCCTTCTTCGCGATAGCGGTTCGTGGGAAGGATGGGTTGAGTAGGATCTGCCGGATCGAAGTAGTCCTGCCAGGCTCCGGAGGTCGCTCCCGTCATGTGGAACGACGCGGTTGGACCAATCTGATTGTTGTTTGTGGTTTCCGAACTGCTGTAACGAAACGACGTGGGAATGTAAAACACACGACCGCCGGGGACGAGATGCATCCCCGGATACATAAACAACGGCTGCTCAATGCCGCCCGTGACGCGACGCCCGCCGGTGATCACGACCGGCAAATAGTCCGGGGCACGAAGAATTTCAGCATCGATGACGATTGGTCCTGGGGAGTCGCCGGAGAACACAGCGACCGAACCATCCGCAAGCACGACCGCGGTTGGGTACCAGCGTCCTGCGATCATGCCCGTCGGGTACACAACACCGGGCAAAGCCGGAGCGGGACGGCCCGCGGTTTTGGACCATCGTTCGAGGAGCGGATCGTAAACGTGAAGCGACACGTTGTCGTGAGTGCCTGCACCGTCGCCACCGACCGCGAGCAAACGTCCATCCGGCAAAAAGACCGTATGGCAGCAGAACAAGTCGATATCCGGATCGTCGCTGGTGGTGGGAACACCCGTATGAGGCGGCGTCGTATCGTCAAACTCCGGCATGAACCATCGTCCAACGGCAGTGGACGGAGCTTGCGTCGGGTCCCAACTCCACGAGCGATGGAGCAGATCTGAACTTTCCCAACCACCCGAAAACATCAGCACATTGCCGGTGTGCAGTAAGGCCATGTGTACGGCGTAAACGCCGATGTTGTCGCCCGGGTCGTGCGAATCGCCCGGCGTCTTGGTCGGAGTTGGAGCGGTTGCGGGATCGAGAGTGGGATCGGCTGTGCGCCAGCGACCGTGAATTGACGGGGTGCCGTCGTGCATGTGTCTCTCCTGAGTCTGTTGTTTGCGCCTGTGAGGTGCTAATGGCCCATAGTTTCGATGAGTCGGGGGTATCCGTTCGCGGGGAAAGTCATTTCAAGTCTCATGCCATCTCATTATTCGCCGTAAATATCCACGGAACGGAAAATTTGTGTCTTGTTTTTTAGACACTCACGCCGGCGAGTGTTAACAACTGAGGACGCGGACCAACCGGCGACTCACGCAAACCTATTGCGGTTTTCCCGCTTAGGTGGTACTTATCGAACAGCACAACCCCCAGACAAAGCAATTCCCCCTCAAAAGCATTTCTCGGTTGGTCCACGGGTCGCCAAGGAGGACTATTCGATGTTCAGGCTATCAACGTTTTCAGCCCGCGCTCTCGTTTGCGGGCTTTTTCTTTTGCTGCCCCTCATTTCCGCCAATGCCCAGTTCAGGGCAAGCATTCAGGGGACTGTCGCGGATTCGACTGGCGCGCTCGTGCCCGACGCCACAGTAACGCTCACAAACAAGGAGACCGGCGCCAAACAAACGACGCAGACCAGCGGCGACGGGTTCTATCGCATCTCGGGTTTACCGCCGGGATCGTATTCACTCGTCGTCGAGAAGAGCGGTTTCAAAAAGCAGGTCCTCGAGAACGTCGTCGTGAGCGCAGAGGACGCGCAAGGTCTCGATCTCGTTTTAACGACTGGTGAGCTGGCGGAGACTGTGACGATCACCGCCGAAACCGCACAGGCAATCGAAACTGAGAACGCGAATGTGTCGCGAGCCCTGACGACCAGAGAAATACGCGAGTTACCGCAGGTGGGACGCGATCCTTACGAGTTACTCCGGCTGACGCCGGGAGTTTTCGGCGATGGCGCGCGCGCAAGTAACGGACAGGCAGTCAATCTTCCAAACACGACCGGCCCCGGCGGATCAAACAACTCCATCTTCCAAACCGAGAACCAGGTGCAAATCTCGGCAAACGGGCAGCGTCTTTCAGCGAACAACTACATGATCGACGGCGTGAGTGTTAACAGTTTTAATTGGGGTGGTGCTGCGCTCGTCACGCCAAACCAGGAATCTATCAAGGAAGTTCGCGTGCTTTCATCAACCTATTCCGCGGAAGACGGTCGCAACTCGGGCGCGCACGTGAAAGTAGTTTCACAGGGAGGCGCGAACGACGTTCATGGCTCCGCGTTCTTGAAGTACAACTCGCCGAAGCTGAACGCCTTTAACAAATTTGGCGGACCCGGCGCGCCACCCGTTCGCGTCAACGATTACATCCGTCAGTTCGGCGGCAGCGTAGGTGGACCACTTTACTTCCCGCGATTTGGCGAAGGTGGACCGGCGACTTTTTGGGGCCCGAACAAGTCGTTCTTCTTCCTTTCTTACGAAGGTTTACGAAATACGAACACGGGAGTCGGTCGTGGCTTTGTCGAGACGCCGGAGTACCGGGCGCTGGTGCAACAGCTTCGTCCGGGTGGTGTCAGTGCGCAAATCCTTGCGACCGCCGGTGTCGCGCCGCGAATCATCGGCGTGTTCGCTCCAAGTTGTGCGGTGTTCAATAATGACGCGGCCCGCTGCCGCGTCGTGCCCGGGGGTTTGGACATCGGTTCGCCCGCTGGAGGTTTAAATCAGTATGTCCCGCTGATGGGCGGTGGCTTCGACGGTATTCCCGATATTCAGGAAGTCCAATGGTCCCTGCCGGGTTTTAATCGCGGTAACCAGTACAACGCTCGCCTCGATTTCACGCCAAACGACAAAGACAGTTTGACACTGAGCACGTACGTCACACGCCAGGATAATCTGCGGAGCGACAACGCGGCCCAGAGCCGTCCGATCGCGGATCTTCCTTTCAAGCCGCTGAACGTTTCTGGCACGATTATCTATCGCCGGATCATTTCAGCCACCACGTTGAATGAACTTCGTTTCAATGCGACACGTTTCTCATTGGACCAACAGCGCGATGCTACCAACACCAACTTCGGTATTCCGCGAGTGGAAGTCGAAGCGTTGCCATTCGACCGCATTCGCTTCGGTGCGGACCGCAGCGAAAACACGCCCGGAATTTTGGCGCAAAACATTTTCGAAGTTAGCGACACGCTGACTAAACTAATCGGCAACCACGGGTTTAAGTTCGGAGGCGTGTTCCGCGTCGAACAGGACAACAGCGATTCGTCCGGAGGTTCGCGTCCGCTCTATTCGTTTACCGGCCTCTTCAACCTCGCAAACGATACGCCGGTCTTTGAAGCGATCAACGCCGATCCGCGGACGGGCGATCCGGCAGATGCGCAACGTTACTTCACCACGAACTACTACTCGTTTTTTGTTCAGGACGACTGGAAGGTGCGGCCGAATTTCACACTCAATCTCGGCCTGCGTTACGAATACTACGCACCGTTGAAAGAAAAAGATGAGCGTTTGAGCAATTTGTTTTTCGGGCCAAACGGACTCATAGATTCGCGCGTGACGGCGGTCGACGAGCTATACGAACCGGACAGGAACAACTTCGCGCCACGAATCGGTTTCGCCTACAGTCCGCGATTGCACTTCCTCGGCGTGGGAAGCGAAAACGCCGACACGACTGTGTTACGCGGCGGCTTCGGCGTCGCTTACAACCGCATTCCGGTGGCGCCGCTCGCTAACGTACGTGGCAACCCGCCGTTTTTCGGTCGTTTTGGCCCATGCTGTGGCACCATCGACACTCCATTCGCGAATGGTCAGATTCTTTACGCGTTGGGCGCGAGCAATTCGGTCTCGAGTTATCCGCGAAATCCAGGGTTGGGCGGCGGGATCAATCCGGCCACCGGTGGACCAAACAGCGGGTCCGTCGAGATCTGGGGCGCACCGCAGGACCTGCCGAATCCTTATGTCTACACGTACTCGCTCGAGATTCAGCAGGAGTTGCCGGCGAAGCTCACCGGGACGATCGGCTACCAGGGCAGTTCCGGTCACAAATTGATCCGTCTTGTGAATCAGAACTTCCTGTTTCCAAACAACCCGGCGTTCTTTCAGGTATTTTTCACGACGCCGGACGTGAATTCGAATTACAACGCGCTCAATGCGAACCTCGTGCGTCGCTTCTCGGATGGCCTGCAAGTACAGGCTAACTATCGCTGGAGCAAGAGTATCGACCAGTTGTCTTACGAAGGACCTGGCTTCGTCACGAACCAGACGTTCCCGCAGGACAACAGCACCGAGCGTGGTCCATCGGATTACGACGTCAGACACTATTTCAATCTTTCCGCCTTGTATGAACTGCCGTTCTTCCGCGGGCGAAACGATTTTGTAGGCAAAGCGTTGGGAGGATTTGAAGTGACCACCATAGTAACGGCCAGGACCGGCTTTCCGTTCACGCCCGTCGTCGGCGGTTGCACCAGCACGCCGGGTGGTCCAACGCTTTGTCCAGTGCGTCCGCAAGGCTATACAGGACCAACGGAGCTCGACACGTCGGACGAGGCGTTCATCACCGGCAGCAACTTCCCGGGTGGCGGCGCTCCGTTTTTCACCGTGTTCGATCAGCCAAACAACACTGTCGCGCCGCCGGGAATCGGCCGCAATTCGTTTCGCGGTCCGAAGTACTTCAGCGTCGACATGAGTTTGGTGAAGCACACGCGGCTCGGCGGTTTTCTTGGAGAGTCGTCGGATCTCGAGCTGCGCGCAAACTTCTTCAACGTTTTCAACCAGCTCAACCTGAAGCCATTCGAATTCGGCAGCGACGCGGTGACGCTTGGTTTCTTCGATCCGCGCGGAGCGAATGTGCCCGGAGTACTGACGAACAATCCGCGGTTTGGGATACCGACGCAGGGTCTGGCGGGCCGCGTAGTAGAATTGCAGGCACGTTTCAGGTTCTAGAGTGATGCCAAAAATGAAACATACACGACCCCTAACGCTATTTCTGTGTTTCCTCGTCGTTTTTGCACTTCTGCTTTCGACGCCGCTGAGTTCGGCGCAGCGCCGCGACGACGTCGAGAGCCGTGTCAACGCGCTGCTTGCTCAAATGTCACTGAGCGAGAAGCTGGGCCAACTGCAACAACTCGACGGCGAAGGAAACGGAAACTTCCGGCCCGAACATCTCGAGCTCGCGCGCAAGGGCCTGCTCGGCTCGACGCTGAACGTTCGTAACGGTGGACGGCCGAATCAACTCCAACGCGCGGCCGTAGAAGGATCGCGCCTGAAGATCCCGCTGCTGTTTGGCTTCGACACGATTCACGGTTACCGCACGATCTTTCCGATCCCACTCGCCGAAGCCGCTTCGTGGGATCCGTCGCTTGCGGAACGGTCCAGCAGCATCGCCGCGAAAGAGGCGTACGCCGCCGGTCTACGTTGGACGTTCGCGCCAATGGTCGACATCGCGCGCGATCCGCGCTGGGGAAGAATCACGGAAGGCGCCGGCGAAGATCCGTTTCTTGGCGCGGCATTCGCGCGCGCGCGGGTCCGTGGTTTTCAGGGCGACGACTATTCACAACCGGGCAAGATACTCGCTTGCGCCAAGCACTGGGTGGCGTACGGGGCCGCCGAAGGTGGACGCGACTACAACACGACCGAGATGTCTGAGCAAACACTGCGCTCCATCTATTTCCCGCCCTTCAAAGCCGCGGTCGATGCGGGTGTCGGCACGTTCATGAGTGCTTTCAACGCGCTAAACGGAGTGCCGACTTCCGCGAACCATTTCACGTTGACGAAAGTCCTGCGTGACGAGTGGAAGTTTGACGGGTTTGTCGTCAGCGACTACACGTCGGTAAAGGAGCTGATCAATCACGGTTACGCGGCGAACGATAAAGAGGCCGCGTGGTTGGCGTTGAACGCCGGTGTCGACATGGAGATGGTCAGCCGTCTTTTCAATCAACACGGATCCGAACTGCTGACTGAACGGAAGTGGTCGCAGGCGACTCTCGACGAAGCGGTGCGAAGGATTCTCCGGATCAAGTTCCGCCTCGGATTGTTCGAGCGTCCCTATGTTGACGAGTCGCTGGAACGGAATGCGCACCTGACGCCTGAGAGCCGCGCCGTTGCTCGTGAGATCGCCGGCCGGTCGATGGTGTTGTTGAAGAACGACCGCGACACGTTGCCGCTGGCAAAGAATATCGGGTCAATCGCCGTCATTGGCCCACTCGCCGACGACAAACGTTCGCCGCTCGGTTGGTGGTCGGGTGACGGACGCGATGAAGACACGGTTACGCCATTGGCGGGTATCAGAAAGAAGATTTCGCCGCAGACGAAGGTGACGTATGCAAAAGGTTGTGACATCACCGGCGATTCGGATGCAGGGTTTGCGGAAGCGATCGCCGCGGCGCGAGGTTCGGATGTCGCGGTGATCTTCGTCGGCGAATCGAAGGATATGTCTGGCGAAGCTGCTTCGCGCACGACGCTCGATCTTCCGGGACGACAAATGGATCTCGTGAAGGAAGTCGCACGTCTAGGGAAGCCGACGATCGTCGTCCTGGTAAACGGTCGTCCGCCTGCAATCGGATGGATCGTCGACAATGTTCCGGCGATTCTCGAATCGTGGATGGGTGGAACTGAATCGGGAAACGCGATTGCCGACATACTCTTTGGCGACGTGAATCCCGGCGGAAAGCTTCCCGTGACGTTCCCGCGTGTGACTGGTCAGGTGCCGATCCACTACAACCACCTGAACACCGGCCGTCCGCCCGACGCCAACAATCGCTATACGTCCAAGTATTTCGACGCACCGTGGACACCGCAGTTTCCCTTCGGATTCGGGTTGAGTTACACGCAATTCAAGATCTCGAACGTGCAAATCAGCGCGACGCAGATTCGTCCGGACGGAACGATTCGCGTCACGGCGGATGTCGAGAACACCGGGAAACGGCCGGGTGACGAGGTGGTCCAGGTTTATGTTCGCGACGTTACGGCGAGCATTGCGCGTCCGGTGAAGGAACTGAAAGGTTTTCAGCGACTGACTCTCCAGCCTGGTCAAAAGCGCAGCCTTGAATTCGTGCTCGGGCCGGAACACCTCGGCTTCTACAATCGCGAGATGAAGTTTGTCGTCGAGCCCGGCGAGTTTCGCGTCATGGTCGGTTCGAATTCGCAGGACGTGATCGAGAAGACGTTTGAAGTTAGATAAAAAGCACGTTCTTCGATGTGTCCTGGCGCTGTGCTTCGTGCTGTTCAGCGCGAGCACAGTAACAGCGCGCCCTGTCTTTTCACCCGCGGATGAGGCATTCCTCGAAGATCTCCAGAAGCGACTATTTCAATACTTTTGGGAGCAGGCTGACCCGCGCACGGGTCTCGTCCCTGATCGCGCCCGCACTGACCGTTCGGCACTCGACGAGAATCATCAGAACGTCGGCAGCATAGCGGCCACCGGTTTCGGTCTGACTGCGCTTTGCATCGCGTCCGAACGCCGTTGGATCGATTCATCTTCGGCGACCGAACGCACACGCGTGACGCTGCGGTTCTTCGCCGATCGGGCGTTTCAGCAACGTGGCTGGTTCTATCACTGGCTTGACATCAAGACCGGCGAGCGCCGCTGGAACAGCGAGGTCTCGTCAATCGACACCGCACTCCTGCTGGCAGGCGTACTTACGGTGCGCCAGTGCTTCGCGAGCGACGCGGAAATCACCAGACTAGCCACAAAGATCTACCGGCGCGTCGACTTTCGCTGGATGCTGAACGGCCATCCGTTGCTGCTGTCGCACGGTTGGAGACCCGAAACCGGTTTTCTTCGTCCCCGCTGGGACACTTACAGCGAAGACACGGTCCTTTATTTACTCGGCATCGGCGCGCCCGGACATTCCATCTCGCCGCAGTCGTGGTACGCGCTGTGGAAAGATCGTTATCGATACGAAGGTCACGCGTATTTCACCACCATTGGCGTGCCGCTATTCATGCATCAATATTCGCACGCGTGGGTCGATTATCGCGGACGCAGAGAGACGCAAGGTGATCGCATCGACTACTTCGAAAACTCCGTCAAAGCTACACTGGCCCATCGTGCGTTCTGCATGAACCTGGCACACGCCTTTCCCGGCTATGGTCCCGACATCTGGGGTATCACTGCGTCCGACAGTGCGAAGGGTTATCTGGCCTGGGGTGGACCACCGCACGATCCGGCAATCGACGGTACAGTCGTGCCCTCCGCCGCCGGTGGCTCATTGATGTTCACGCCGGAACTTGCCGTGCGCGCGCTGCGGATGATGCGTGAGAAGTACGGCGACAAGATCTACGGGCGTTACGGTTTCGTCGATGCCTTCAACCCGAATAATGGCTGGATCAATCGCGATGTGATCGGCATCAACCAGGGAATCATTTTGTTGAGCGCCGAGAACGCGCGCACCGGAAACGTTTGGCGCTGGTTCATGAAAAACGCCGAGATCCCGCTGGCGCTGAGGCGTGTTGGTTTAGTCAAGCCGGTGGTTCGTACAGCAGCGGAAAGAACTGTCCCTCAATCTTTTGTCCTGACGCAATAACCGGAACCCCTTCCAGCAACGGCTCATCCGAAGCGGAAACGACACCGTCGCGAAACGCATTAATCACCAGCGCCCGCCGCGGAACGGGAGTTTCGTTCGCATACGAGCCATGGACCATCAACGGATGATGAAACGAGCACTCGCCGGCTTTTAGTTCGATTGCCACGGGCTTGAACGCCGCCCTCTGCTGCGGCGTTAGAAAACCTTCGACCGCATCCATCCGGTTTGCAAAACTCGCGCGCGGCAGCAACGGCCAGTGATGACTGCCCGGCACATAGTGCAAACAGCCGTTCGCGCGCGTCGAGTCGTCCAACCCAATCCAACACGAGATATGGGCCACCGGGGTGGTTCTGGTCCAATACGAGTAATCCTGGTGCCAGATCACGACGCCGCCATGATGCGCCGGTTTGTAGAAGATCTGATCGTGCCAGAATCGCACCGCGCCGCCGAGGAGCTGCGCCGCCGGAACGACGAACGCTGCATGCCATAACAGGTCGTGCAGCGCGGGCTTGATTCGCCACGCCCCGAGCGCATGAAACAAAATTTTGGACGGATCCGCGGATTCGTTGGCGTTAAACTCGTAGAACAATTCGTGCCCGGGGTGCGACGGATCGACCAGCTCGGCCAACTCATCACGCAGCGCGTCAAGTTGCCGATGGTTCAACACTTTGACACCCGCCAGGTACCCGTTCTCTCGATAGAAGCTCACCTGATCTTCGGTCAGGAGACAGCGTTCGAAGTCGTTTGTTGCAAACAGATCCGTGATCGGATGGTGGTAACGCGACAAATCTTTGGTCATTTCACGCAATTACCTCAGATTTCCTGCTCCCTTCGCAACATCTTTTGCGCGTTACAAAAGGAACCTGTTAAGGAGGTGTTCCATATGCTCGAAAGATACACCTATCAATCAGTGTTGGCGGCCTCGGAAATGATCCACTGGCGGATCGAGGACATCATCGGTGGCGATAAGCGACTCGACTTTCGCAAACCGTTCATGCCCGAATCGTTAGCCCGGGTGGAGCCGCTGACATTTCTAAACTCCGACGAGAAACGAGTGCTGAACCAGATTAGAGGCAATGCTTATCTGTCCATTTTCGGCCTCGTCGAGGAGTTCATCTTACCCTTCGTAATGGACCATGCGCGGTCGCACGTTTCGGGCGACGATTATCGCGTCCGAGCGTTGCTGTCGTTCGCGGGGGAGGAAGCGAAGCACATTCAGTTGTTCAAACGCTTCCGTCAGGAGTTCGAAGACGGTTTTGGTACGCCGTGTGCGGTCATTGGACCTCCAGACGCGGTCGCGAAGGAAATACTGAAGCACGATCCACTTGGCGTCGCACTGGTAACCCTGCACATCGAGTGGATGGTCCAACGTCATTACGTTGAAAGCGTCAGGGACAACCAGGGACTCGATCCGCAGTTCAAGAGCCTTTTGAAACATCACTGGCTCGAAGAGGTGCAACACGCGAAGCTCGATACGCTGATGGTCGAAGCCCTGGCAGCCGGACGCGACGAAGACGGGATCATGAAGGGCGTCGATGAGTACCTCGCGATTGGCGGGTTCATCGATGGCGCTCTGAAGCAGCAGGTGGAGTTTGATCTCGACAGCTTTGAGCGCGCGATCGGCACTCGCCTGAGCGACGCGGAGAAGGAAGAGTTTCGACCGCAGCAGCTTCAGGCGAACCGCTGGACCTATCTTGGAACCGGCATGACGCACGAGCGAGTGCTCGAAACGCTCGAGTCACTCACGCCGAAAGCGCGGCAAAAAGTAGAGAGTATTTCGTCCGCTTTCTGTTAGTGAGATCTGTGAACTCCGTGTCTCAACCGGTGAGACACGGAGCGTCACGGAATCAGTGGTCTATCCTCTCAGCTCGCCTTGTTTGCACGAATTCGCAACGTCATTACCACTTCATCGCGGATTGCATTGTCCAACGCACCGGCGTAGTTGATGCCGAAGTCTTTGCGATTGATGGCGAAGTTCGCGTCAACGGTAGCCACGTCGGGTGTGACGGAAATCGTCGCTGGAAAAGTTATCGACTTGGTTACACCGTGAAGCATCAGGTTGCCGGTCACGGTATGACTGGCGCCCTTTTCACCACCGGGTTTGATGCTGGTCGATTCGAATTTCGCCTCCGGAAACTTGGCAACGTCGAAGAAGTCGGGTGTCTTGAGGTGCTCCGTCAGTTTGGGATCGTCGGCCTTGACCGAAGCGGAATCGATCGTGATCGTCACGTGACTTTGCGTGGGATCATTGTTCGCATAGTGGATCTCGCCATTGAACTTCTCAAACGATCCATTGTGACTACCGGTAACCTTCGAGCCGATAAACTCGATTTTCGAGTTCTGCGGAGTGATTCCGTATGTTTGACCACCCGCCGTTTGAGGAGGCGACGCGGTTTTCGCGGCCTCGCCCGTGACTGCCTTGCTTGTATCCGACGCGGGATTGTTACACGCGACGACAAGCATCAGCAGACATAGAAGTGTCACTATCGCACCTAAGCGCTTCATGCAGTTCTCCTCCTGTGTGTGATTGCTGAACAATTTGCCTTCAATCCGTGGTCTATGTCAATTAGGCTACAATCGGCTATGGCCAAGACCTATGACGTCGCCGTGATTGGCGCGGGCGTGTTTGGCGCCTGGACAGCGTACTGGTTGCGCCGTGCAGGTGCGGAAGTTTTACTGGTTGATGCGTATGGCCCAGGAAACAGCCGGTCCAGTTCGGGAGGTGAGTCGCGCATTATTCGTCTGGGCTATGGACCAGACGAGATCTACACGCGCTCCGCGCAACGATCACTCAAACTGTGGCGGCAAATGTTCGAAGAGATTGGTCCTCACGCTGCTCCTTTACTGCAAAACACCGGCGTTCTGTGGCTGGCGCGAGGGCAGGATGCGTATTGCGAAGCGGTACTCTCGACGTTACAGAACGCCGGCGCAACGTTTGAAAAGTTGGACGGTGCCGAGCTGCTTCGCAGATTTCCGCAGATAGCGCCAGATCAGACGGCGTGGGGAATTCTGGAACCGGATGCTGGTGTTTTGATGGCGCGCCGTGCCGTGCAGGCCGTAGTCATGCGGGCTCGTGAGATCGGCGTCGACTACAGGCAAGCGCGGATCACAGCGGAAACACGAATCGACGCGAATCGATCCGTCTTCGCGTGTGGCCCATGGCTGCCGAAACTCTTTCCTGAACTGTTGGGTGAACTGATTCACGTGACCCGACAGGAAGTCTTCTTTTTCGGCGTCCCGTCAGGGGACGAACGTTTTGGACCACGAGCGCTGCCCGCGTGGATCGATTTCAACGACCTCGTTTATGGAATTCCGAATCTGGAGGGCCGCGGGTTCAAGATGGCCATCGACGCGCATGGACCGCAGTTTGATCCTGACACAGGTGAACGCGTCGTCTCGCAGGAAGGCCTAAACGCCGCACGATCGTATCTCGCGCGCCGGATCCCGGTGCTGGCGGATGCTCCGGTGTTGGAGACGCGAGTGTGCCAGTATGAAAACACTTCGAATGGCGACTTTTTGATCGACCGTCATCCGGAGTTTGAGAACGTTTGGATTGCCGGCGGCGGATCGGGGCACGGTTTCAAGCATGGACCAGCGGTCGGAGAATACGTGGCGGCAATGATCGGCGGCACCGGCACCGCTGAGCCGCGCTTCAGTCTCGCGACGAAGCAGAAAGTACAACTTCGTCAGGTCTTTTAACCACAAAGAGGCACAAGTCAGCCGCAAAGAGGCACAAGTCAGCCGCAAAGAGGCACAAGAACGAGCGCCGAGATGAGTATGCAGTCGCGGCTTTCGTTCTGTTCTGTCTTGTGCCTCTTGTGTTCTTCCGTTGTGCCTCTTGTGTTCTTCCGTTGCGCCTCTTGTGTTCTTCCGTTGCGCCTCTTGTGTTCTTCCGTTGTGCCTCTTGTGTTCTTCCGTTGCGCCCCTTTGTGTTCTTCCGTTGAGCCTCTTTGTGTTCTTCCGTTGTGCCTCTTGTGTTCTTCCGTTGTGCCTCTTCGTGGCCCTTTTTGTGGCCTTGCGTTGAGCC
>CBFGMX010000023.1:0-47027 GCA_965649955.1 uncultured bacterium | reverse complement strand
AAGCGTCTTCATAAAGAAACACGTCTTCATGCGGCACTCCTTCGCCGAGTTGTTCCTCAACAGTGTCTCCGAGAGCCGCACCCGCCGCTGCGCCGACGACTCCAAGAACCGCTGCGCCAACGATCCCAAAAGCGATCACTGGTCCAACACCCGGAATCGCCAGCGTCGCCGCGGCGAGACCCAGTGTCGCACCGCCGGCAGCACCCATTGCGCCGCCAACCGCTGCGCCCATAGCGCGGCCCATACCTGGTTCTTCCGTGTCGGTGACCGGCACACCTCTTTCGACGCTTTCCAACCGCTGGTCCGGTGTAATCAAACCGATCTTGTCTTGCGGTATCCCCAGAGTTCGTAACTGATTAACTGCTCTCTCCGCGTCAGCGCGCGATTCGAACACTCCCGTTACTACTTCCATATTTGCTTCCTCCCGTGTTGGTTTCACTTTAAGTTCTAACGCTACTTGCACGGACCGCCAAGCCGGAACCGCATTCGACACAAATCGTTGAGGAAATCCGCAAAGCTATGTTAGAGTCGAACCACGATCTGCAACCGGAACGAGAGGCTCAAAGACGGATGTTCGATATCGTAGATAAACACTGGCCGATGTCGGAAGGCGATGGTAAAGCTACGCGCAAAAAGCGGCCACGCATTCTGGCGATTACGACCGATTGCTGCACGGGCTGCTCCGGATCGCCGGCGTGCATCGAGTACTGTCCAATCGAAGCCTGTATGTTCTGGATTCCAGACGAGGACCATCCGCCGTTCGGTCGTATCGAAGTGGATCCTTACCTCTGTATTGGCTGTCAGAAATGCACCAGCAAAGGTCCTGACGGCGCGTTTCTCGATGGCTGCCCGTGGGACGCGATCGAGATGGTTCCGACCGACGACTGGGAAGCACTGCACGGCATCACGCTTCCGGATGCGCCACCAGCCCCACCAGCTTAGTTCGTTCTGCTTTGAATGGATTTTATAGTTAGATTTGCCTGTTCCCTGATCCGTGGAGAGGGTGACGTCGTGTAACTCTGGATCGCGGGAACATCTTCTTTCGCGCCGATCAAAGTTAACGCACGCAAAGCTTCCCACACGCTCGCTTCATCGGAATTAAGCGTCATCACCTCGTCACCCGGCGAAACCTGCGCGCCGTTCGTCTTCAGAATCTCGTTGATGCGTCCGGGCAATGGCGATCGCAGTTCGATCAGTTTTCCATCAGGCTCCTGAATCCGGGCCAACAACGCACCCCGCGCGACTTCCGACTCCTCTTTTAAACTACTCGCGATCACACCCGCCGCGGGTGCTCGCACGGGATACGGGCTCAGTATCGACAGCACCTCGTTTCGCCCACTCGGATCGTTGAATCTAACCAAAGCCAGCGCAGCATTTCGCCGGACGATGGTTTCCGGATCCTGGACCAGCTTCTTCAGTGCGTCGTGAAACTCAGTCGACTTGTTATCGAATCCCATCACCCACGCTACGGTCAGCCGAAACTCAGTTTCCGGATTGCTGCTTAGCGTCACGAGCTGCGGGTACCAGTTCTTCGCGCTGGTGTCGCCGCGTTCGATGCGTTTTTGAATTTGGTTGAGTGCGTGTTGAACGTGACGCGGGTTATTAACGTCATTCAGGTATTTCGAGATGTCGGCGTCTGACAACTCGCGTCCGAACCAGGTGAAATACCACGCGAGAAACGTAGCGGTGACGAACAGCAACGCGAGCAGAAGGATCCATCCCGAACCTGGCGCGCGTTTTCGCTTCTCGACCGCACGAATGCCCGCATGATTGCCGTTACCCTCTTCAGACATAGAAAACACGAAAACTCAGGAAGGATAGATCTGGTAAAGCATAAGATAAACAATCACTCCCGTGACACAAACGTAGAGCCACAGCGGAAGAGTGATGCGCGCGATTCGACGGTGCCGGGTGAAGTCGTTGCGAAACGCACGATAGAACGTCATCACGACCAGTGGAACGATCACGATCGCCAGGATCGTGTGACTCAGCAGAATCGTGAAATAGACCGGACGGACCAGTCCCTGTCCCTGAAAACGCGTGGCACCGTGATGAAAGTGATACGTCAGATAGGAAATCAGAAACAGGATCGAAACGATCAGCGCCGACACCTGGCAGGTTCGATGCGCCGTGACATTGCGGGCGCGGATGAACGTATAACCGGTCAATAAAAGCAATGCGCTGGTGCCGTTTAAACAGGCATTGACGTGCGGCAGGTAAGAGATGAACTCAGGGGACAACACAGATTTTGAAAGAGTCATTGGTCATATATCATTCGTCATTTGTCATTTAAATGAAGTAATCGTCGCTACAAGCGAGCTTCGGCTCTCAAAAAATGATAAATGAAAAATGACCAATGATATATGACCAATGACTGAACTTTCCAGCAAGGTTCTTTAACTCGAACCCTTCGCCGTAAGTTTGCCTTTCTCAGTCAAAGAGTAGAAGTCGTTTCCCTCTTCCTGTAGCAAACCTTCCTTCACCAGCCTCTCGACGATATCGAACACCGCTGTGCGGGCTTCGGGATCGTTGCCGCCGGCTTCAAACAACTCGTGCAGATCGAGCGTGTCTTTGCGCCAGTGCGCGAAACTTCCCAGTACCTTCCTTGTTAGCTCGTCCACGGTGATAAAACGATTCTCAGGCTTCCTTTAATCCTTTACTTCAGCCTGGTTCATACGGGCGACGATGGCTCTGACGTCGGGAGGAACGGCACGCCCTTTCGCATCAAGCAGTGGAGCCGTGGTTGATTTGAATTGACCCCAATCGGTGCTGCCCCCGCCTCCGCCCGCGACGGCAGGAGAACTCGATCGCTTAACAAATGGCAGCGGCAATTTCCCTTCGGACTTCAGATAAAGCAACGGGTTCACGACAAACACCAGCGCCATCACCAGACAAACCGTGATGATGAACAGGTTGTCGATGGTAAAAAAGTCGCCGGAGAGGATGGCACTCAGGATGGCAACGCCCAGAAAACCCAACGCCGCAAGCAGGCAGAGAAAATTTAACAGTCCAAGTTCTTTGCTCATCAGTTGGTTTGTCAGTGTCGCGCTTTTCCGACCGGCTTCTTTCGTTCGTTAATTTCCTCGTAACCGCATCGCTCGCACTGCCAGATGGGAAACCCGCCTTCCGGATTGGCCGTCGCTTCGTAGACGGCGCGATTCGACGGGATGATCTTGCCGCCGCAACGCGGGCACGAACGCCCGCGGGTAGTACGCTTTTCTACGTCGATAGCGAGGGGATTATCGTCAGCCATTTCCGCGATAACGTCTCAGCACTATAAAGATCGAACAGAAGATCGTGACCGGGGGTATCAACAGCACCAGCACGCCACGATTTAAAGCACGAATGAGGCGACTGTTTCCGGAGTTCGTCAGCGAGGCGCGGCACATCGAACACTGAGCTTCCACGTCAACTCCCGTGAAAAGCAGCAGAATGCCCGCCACTAAGCCGACAAACAACATCAATCGCCATCCGCGCAAGTCCATTACGGCTCCTCAACGGCAGGTGGTGCCACCGGCGACGGCTGCTTGAACTGATAGCGCAAACCAGCCGAGCGGAAACTGTCGGGGAAAAAGACAAACAACAGACAGATACAGACTACCAGCATCGGCACCAATGTGAGAATCAGGCTCAGCCGCTCAAACTTCAAGTGCATGAAGTAGGCCATGATCAGCGCCGCCTTGATGATCGACAGGCCCAGCAGGATTGTCAGCATGATGACGGTCGACATGGGCTTGTACGCCAGAAAGATTTCGACGAGCGTCAGCACCACCAACCAAACCCAGATCGAGATGAACAACTTGTTGCTGCCGGCAAAGTGTTCGTCCGCGTGTGCGTTCATTTTCGCTTCCCTCCGTGCGTCGCTTAATGAGCAGCCAGAAGATGGTGCACGTCAACTGACATGATGTAAATAAGCGGAAAAACAAACATCCAGACGAGGTCGACAAAGTGCCAGTACAGGCCGCTGATTTCGACGTCTTCATGTTTCAGCTTCTTAACCCGGGCTGCTACGACCGCCAGGTAAACCACGCCGCTAGCGACGTGAAACATGTGCAAGCCGGTAATCGTGAAGAAAGTTGCGCCAAACAGCGGACTCGGCGGCACGCCTTCAGTCGTGGTGAACGCCTGCACCCACGACTCCGGCAGGTACAACGGTCGCATTCCCTGGTGGATAAGATGATTCCACTCGATCAAGTGGAGCACGACGAACGCTGCGCCAAAGAATATCGTCGCCAGAATCCATTTCCGCGCCTTCGCTTTGTCTCCTTTGCTCGACGCCGACACGCCAAACACCATGGTCAAGCTCGACGACAGCAGACAGAACGTCATCACGGAGGCAAAGACGATACTTGGGTAGAAAGGAAACGGCGTGGGCCACACGTTCGACGCGCGTAGATAACTGTAGCCGATCAGAAGCGCCGAAAACGTCAACGAGTCGGAGACGATGAAGAGCCACATCCCCAACTTGCGATGGCCGACTCGATACGGCAGAGCGCCGCCTTCCCAATCCACTGCCGGAAAATGTCCTGCACGTGCTTCAGTGCTCACCTGTCACCTCCAAAGGAATAGGAGTAGGAATAGGTAGATCCAAAGTGCGTCCATGAAATGCCAGTAAATCGCTACTGCGTCCGCCGAAGCCTGCCGCGTCGTCAGCACTATCGCCTCGCTCGTAATTCGTCGCGAGCGCAGCCACAGGAAAGTGAGTCCGAGCAAACCGCCCGCCAGGTGCACGGCGTGCGCGCCGGTGAGCAGGTAGAAGAAAGAACTGTGCGGATTGCTCGACATGTAAAGACCCTGCGCCTTCAGTTGCTGCCACGCAAACAGTTGCGACGCAAGAAAGGCCAGGCCGAGCACGACAGTTATGACAACCCACTGCGTGTAGGCTTTCGTCAACGACGCTTTCAACTTCCGGCGCGCCAGCTCGAGCGTGACGCTGCTCGCCAGGATCAAGACCGTGCTCGCGATCAGTACGCGCGGCATCGGCAACGAAATCCAGTCGTTCGCTGTCGACGAGCGTACGATGTAGGCGCTACTCAACGACGTGAACATCATCGTCACGGACGCGAGTCCCACCCACATGCCGATGCGGTAACGGTTGGCGTGCGACTCCGGATCGCGAAAGCTGCCGCCGCCGCGTTTCGATCCGTTGCCGTTTGGTCCCGGTACTCCGGGCCCTGTGCCGGTGCCTTTCTTTATTACCGGCGGTCTAGTGCTTGTGACCATTGTGGCCATTACTCGCTGGCACCTCTGCTTCTAAGTCAGTCTGCATCACGAAGTCTTTCGGCGCGCCAGGTACCGCAAACTCGTAGGGGCCGTGATAGACAGTTGGTAAAACGCCCGCGAAGTTGTCGTGTGGCGGTGGCGAGGTCGTGTTCCACTCGAGCGTCGTCGCTTCCCACGGATTGTCGCCGGCTTTCTCGCCTTTGAAGATGCTCCAGAAGACGTTGAAGTAGAAAAGGAACTGCACCGCAATCGTGAGGATCGCGGCGATGGAAACGAACAGCACGAGCGGGTCGACGTTCCTTAGAAAGTCGTACTCAGCAAAGCTCGAAAAGCGACGCGGCATGCCCCTGATTCCCATCGTATGGAACGGAACGAAGATCGCGTACACGCCGATGAAAGTAAACCAGAAGTGGATGCGCCCGATACGTTCACTCATGAGACGGCCAAACATCTTCGGGAACCAGAAGTAGGTCGCCGCAAACATACCGAAGATCGACGCGACGCCCATCACCAGGTGGAAGTGCGCGGTGACGAAATAGGAGTCGTGCATCGCCAGATCCAGTGAGCTCTGTCCCAGCACCAACCCGGTGATGCCGCCCGAAACAAACAGCGAGACGAACCCCAGCGCAAACAGCATTGCCGTGGTGAAACGAATTCTCGATCCCCACAATGTGCCGAGCCAGTTGAACGTCTTGACCGCGGAGGGTACGCCGATCGACAACGTCAGAATCGAAAACGCGATCGAGGAGTACGGGCTCATGCCGCTGATGAACATGTGGTGGCCCCACACGAAAAACCCGAGCAGGCCGATCGCAAAGATCGCGAATACCATCGCGCGATACCCAAACACCGGCTTGCGTGCGAACGTCGAGAGGATGTGCGATGTCGCTCCCATACCCGGCAGGATTGCGATGTAGACCTCGGGGTGTCCGAAGAACCAGAACAGGTGCTGCCAGAGAATTGGCGAACCGCCGGTGTGTAGCGGGAAATTCGGATGGCTGCCGGAAAGAAGACCGCTGACGTAAAGTCCGCCGGGAATGAAGAAACTGGTTCCGGCGACGCGATCGAGCAGCAACAGGATGCCGCCGCCGAGCAACACCGGGAACGAAAGCAATGCCAGGACAGCGGTGGTAAACCACGCCCAGCAAGTCAACGGCATACGCATCAGCGACATGCCCTTCGTGCGCATGTTCAGAAGCGTGGTGATGAAGTTGAGCGCTCCGAGTAACGAGCCGACGCAGAAGATCGCGATGCTGATCACCCAGAGGTTCATGCCGCCGCCCTGCCCCGGACCGGCGATCCTTCCGAGGGCGCTGAGTGGCGCGTATCCGGTCCAGCCGCCTATTGGCCCAACTGTGCCGCTCCCGCCTCTGAATGATGGCCCAAACGCTGCGAACCATTCGCCAATCGCCTGGTTGCCCTCGACGAAGATCGCCAGCAGGATCACGATGAAGCCTACCAGAGTCACCCAGAACGACAACATGTTAAGCACCGGAAACGCCATGTCTTCGGCGCCGATTTGAATCGGCAGAAAGTAGTTGCCGAACCCGCCCTGCGGCGCCGTTGTCAGCACGAAAAAGACCATGATCGTGCCGTGCATCGTCACCAGCGACAAGTAAAACTCGGGAGTCATGATGCCACCGGGCGCGCCCGTGGGAAACAACGTTTCCAGGATGGGCCAATTGGTCGTCGGCCAGGAAAGGTTCAAGCGCATGAGCAGCGACATCAACATGCCCACTATCACCGCCGCGAGCGCCAGCATGATGTACTGAATCCCGATGACCTTGTGGTCGACACTGAAGATGTACTTGCGGATGAAGCCTGTAGGCGCTGGATGCCGGTGTACGCCCTCGTGAGTTTCTGACATCTGTCGTTTCTCCTCGTTAAGCTATCTCGACAACTTAAGAGAACACGGATTTAAAAACTTAATTTTCCGGGAGTTGATACTTGTTCAGCAACTCCTGCATGCGCGCTTGAAATTGCTCCTGCGACAATGCCTGGAGCGCATTGAGTTCATCGTCCGGCAGGACAAGCATGTAACTCTTCATCTTGAAGTGGAGTTGCCCGCACAACTCGGCGCACGCCAGTTCATACTTCCCGACTCTGTCCGCCCGGAAGTTGACTTTGATCTCCATGCCCGGAACGAGATCCTGTTTAAAGCGGAGGTGCGGTACCCAGAAATTGTGAATGACGTCTTTCGATCGCAGCCGCAGCTCGACCGGGCGGTTGACGGGAATCGCCAGTGCCGCGGTGACTGCGTCGTCTCTGCTGGCCGGGTCTTCAGGGTCGAGACCGACGAAGTTCAACGTGCCGTCGTCAATCAGACTGGGATCGGTGCGGCCGAATTTGTTATCGGCGCCGGCGTAATGGAAATTCCATTGAAACTGCTGCGCCACAGCTTCGACGGTATACGAGCCCGGCGGCGCATCGTGCAGTCGCAGCGAAGCCCAGACGCTTTGACCCATTACCGCCAGGCTAATGAAGACAATCGCCGTGATAACGGTCCACACCACTTCAAGCCGGTTGCTGCCGTGTGTATAGATAGCGCGATCGCCGGGCTTGCCTGTGTCGCGAAACTTCCAAACGGCCCAGCCCAGAGCGAGTTGCGCGGCCGCGAAAGAAATGCCGACGACCAGTATGGTGATCAAAAACTGGCGATCGTAGGCGGGCGCGTGTTGGGAAATACCTTCGGGAAACCACCACTTCCTGTTAAAGAACAGGGCCACTGATAGTAGTGTGATGATCCAGATAATAACCGCAAGAACTCGTCCCATCGGTTACCTCTCCTTAGCTGGTGTCTGTCACGGCCAAACTACGGCGGCGGACAATTACCTATTCAGAACCATTAAGATAAACAGAAGCGGCAAATAGAGAACCGATGCCAACAGCAACCTGCGCGCTTGTTGCCGTGACATTGAGAATGCCGCGCGCAGACTGCTGTAGAGAAAGAGCAATCCGAGTAGCGCGGCGCCGGCTAGATAGATCCGGCCCGACATCCCGAGAACTGTTGGTAACAGGCTGACTGGTAAGAGCATCAGCGTGTAGACCACGATCTGCTGCGCCGTCACGCGGCCGTCAGGTTCGACGACCGGCAACATCAGAATTCCCGCGCGGCTGTAATCTTCGCGATACATCCAGGCGATCGCCAGGAAGTGCGGAAACTGCCACAGAAACAGAATCGCAAACAGCACCCAGCCTTCGATACTGATCGCGTCACGCGCCGCGGTCCAACCGATCAACGGCGGCACAGCACCGGGAAAAGCCCCGACCATCGTTGACAGCGATGTTCTGGTCTTCAACGGCGTGTACGCGAACAGGTAGCCCGCGATTACGGTCAAGCCGAGAAGTGCGGTCAACGGATTCACGAACACGAGCAGGTAGATCTCAGCGGCAATCGTGATTCCCGCGCCAAATGCCAGCGCCTCCCACGGCGCCAGTTTGCCGGTGGGCAGCGGCCGGGTGGCCGTGCGTCGCATCAGGCCGTCGAGATCGCGTTCCGCATACTGGTTGAGCGTCGCGATTCCGGAAGACAACAGGCCGATGCCGAACATCGCGCTGAGCATCGCGAGGTAGTCGATGCTTCCCTGAGAAGCAAGCGCAAATCCGGCGGCCGCCGTCAGCACGATCAAAAACGTGATGCGCGGTTTTGTGAGTTCGACGTAGGCCGACACGCGTTCGCGAAACGACAAACGAGGCCGTTCGATTACGGCGACTGACGGACTACGTAAATCGATAGCAAACTCTTCCATTCGTCAGCTACGACTCCTGCGGCCTCGCAGCCATTTCCATCGCCGCTTCGGAGGCCGGAAGCACCCTGTATGTTCTCAAAGTCAAAACGATAGTCGTTGCGAAAACCAACGCGCCGCAGGCGACGTGCGCCACGGTCACGCCAATCATCGGATGTAACGGTTGCGGATCGTTCGGCGAGCCTAGTCGCGTCACATACGAAGCGATGCCCAGGAACACTTGCACCACGAGCAGCACCAGCGCGATCGTCGCGGGCCGGGTAAGAAATGTCTCACCTTTGTGTCGTCGCAACACGCTCAGCGAAGTGCCGCCGAGTGCTATCGTGACCGCAAATGCGCCGACGATGTGCGCCACAATCAGTTCGGTTGGCAGATGCTGGTCCCATTTCGCCGAGTGGCGCAACGTGGCGCCCAGAACCAATTGCACCAAGATCAATACGAGCGCAATCGTGCACATGTGCCGAAGCGGGCTTGCCTTTTCATCTTCCGGCAACGCACGCGCTTCAATCCAGCTTCGGGAAGTAAAAACCGCCAGTCCCACGGTGGTGCAGAAAAAGAGTTGAGCCAGCGTGGCGTGGGCACTCGAGACCCAAAGCGGCAACATCCACTTCACTGTCATCGCGCCGAGTAGCCCCTGCACGCACACGGCAATCACCGCAAACAGCGTGAGTTGCCAGACCCACATTCTCTTTTCTTTTAGACGAACGTAAACAGCAAGAGCGAGGGTCAGCACTCCCACGGTCGTCGCGATCATGCGATGACCATGCTCGTAGAACATATTTCCGACCATCGGCGGCAGAAACTGGCCATTTGAAAGCGGCCAGTCAGACGTCGCCAGGCCAGCGTCGTTGCTGGTGACGAGCGCTCCGGCAATTATCAGGAAAAAGGTCGCGCAAGCGACGAGAATGGCAAAACGATTCAGACCCTTACTCATTGATAGTTTCCCGCAAAGACAACAAGACGCAAAGTTGATTTGAACTGAACATTTCCTGCTTTCTTTGCGCCTTCGCGCCTTTGCGGGAAACCTCCTTCAACAGACTGACCTTACTTGTGCATCATCGGGATTTCGATTGCCGGCATCATGGTCAACGACGGCTTGGTTGACGTAGTTGCCGCGCCTCCACCGAACGAAAAATCGGCTTTGCCGGCGCCGCTGGCAGGCACGGTCACTTCAAACGTCTTCTCCGTACCGTTCGGGCCACCTTCTCTCCACGCTACAACCGTGTATTTGCCGGCAGGTACGTTCTTGATTTCGTACGTGCCGTTGTTGGCGCTGACGGCGTAGAACGGGGTGCGCATAACGCCGATGTAGGCCTTCATCCACGGGTGCTGATTGCATTTCACCGGAACGAGGACTTCAGGTCGAGCAAAAGACTTTTCGATCGCGGGTGCACCGTTGGCCTGAGACTGGTTCCACTCCGGATTTTGTTTCGGAATCCAGTGGACATTGTGCTGTGTTTGGTCGCTGTTGGTGATGCTGATCTTTTGGTTCGTTTGAACGCCAAACACATGCGGAGTGTAGTGGCAACCCTTCTGATCGAGCTGAACCACCGTGGATGGAGTTGACCATGCATAGTCGGCGAGCTTCTTGCCCCCTTCGACAGTGCCTTCCCTGATGTAGACGAACACGTTGGCCAGTTTGCCATCGGTCACGACGGTATCGTCGGTCATCAAATTCGGATTTGCTTTTCCGCAAGCCGGATCGGCCGAGGTGTCGATCTTCTTCGGTGCGGGTGGCTCCCCGTCGTAGCTGACTACGCCGGCAATCGTGCCGGTCGGACCGCTGTAGGCCGTCGCCGCGGTATCGGCGCCGCCGCCATTGACGTTTGTCACGCCGTCCTTCGTTCCCCCGCCGCAGGCAGAGCCCAGCGCGAGGAGAGATAGTGCAATCGCTAACACAAGCCAGACCTTTGTCTGCTTATTCATTGATCAATTCCTCCAAACTAAGATGACTTTCGCGTTAACTGTAGCACGGAAGCCGCGTGAAAGCGGAACGCGCCATCAGTCCTGAAAAATCCGTTGTTTACTAAACCTGCTATCTCACGTGGCGCTCAATGCGCGCGCAGCATCACGCCCTAACGCGGCCCGGCTGCGATATTTTCCGTGATGCCGGCTCGATCTTCTTCGCCTCGCCCGCGCGTGATTCTGCGTAGTCGCTACAGGCGCTGCCGTTGTAGCCGGACCGGCGGCCGACAAGGCCCGCTGCTCTTCCGGTGTCATTAAAAACATGTATCGCACCAGCAGACGCGCATGATCGTGCTGATAAGCAGCAGCGCTTGCCGGCGGGTTCGGCAGGTTTACGACCCACCGATCGCCTTCCTTCCTGAACAGTCCCGTCGGCATTGCGGTGCCGGGACTGATCTGAGACGGATCGAGCAGCCAACGGAACGTCCAATCCGGCTTGAGCCGTTCGCCTGCTATCAGGAAATTGGGCGCGATCGCCTTCTCGTCGTGTGCAGCATCACCAGTAATGTGGCACTTCAAACAGGGCGTGCCCGAAGTAAACATCTGCCGCGCCGTGATCTTCTCCTGATCGGTCAGCGGCGGCATCGGTTCCTTGATGTAGGGATCCTGTTGTCCTGACATCGCCATGAAGAACCGCACCAGGATCTGCAACTCGTTTGGCGAAAAGTTGAACGTAGGCATTCGGAACTGTAAATAAGGCCGTACGCCGTTACGATCGGCACCCGGTTGCGGATGCAATCGCATTGCCTGGTTCGCGGATCCGTTGGTCGGACTCGCCGCCGGCGATGCTGTCGGTTGGGCACCCGGTTGTGCGACTGCCTGCGCACCTGCTTGCGCGGCAACTGGCGGATTTGGCGAAGCCAGTGCGTTGACCTGTTGCTGCTGCGCGGGCGTCTTTTCTCCGCTCAATGACGGGTCGTTCAGGAACTTCAACAACCACGCTGGATCGACGCGCGCTCCTTCGCTCGTGAGCCGCGGGGGCAGCAGATCCTTTCCTTCCGGTGTCTGGTACAACGGCAGATCCTGCACAACCGAACGCTGGCCGACCTGGAGCTGGTGACAACCCTGACAGTTGTACTTCTTGATTACCCACCAGCCGTTCTGAATGTCCTGCCGGCGCTGGTCCTGCGGCGTGAAGAAAAGCGTACTCGGTACGTTCGCACCTTCCTGGCCGACACTGCCCAGCAGGAACGTTGTCAGCGCAACTCGCCACTCCTCCGTAAGGTACGGCTGCGGCATGCGCAGTTTGTCCTTCGGATCTTTCTCTTTGCCGACATCGTAGATCGACGGACGCGTGATCTTTCGTTCGAAGAAGCCTTTGTGGTTGTACCAGGGTTTATGTGGCTGGTCTTTATGAAGTTCTAACGGATCCTCGCCCTGTTCCGCGTGATGCGTCTGAAGTGCAAAGTCCAAACGCTCGATCGGCGTCGCGCCTTCGACCGTCAGCTCTTTACCGATGCGCTGTTCTTCCTCGAAGCCTTTGATTTCATGACAGCCGGCGCAGCCGTACTGTTTGATCAGCACGCGGCCTTTCTCTTTCAGGTTCGCATCGTCCATGAAAGAGGCGTCGGCATAACTCGGCGGTGACGAAAGCGAAAAGAGATAGGTGGCGACGTCGCGTGCGTCTGCTTCCGACAGCCGGAAGTTTGGCATCACCGTCATGTTCTGCACCTGCAACTCCGCGCCGTCATTGGGGCAGCGTGAATGCAGTTCGGTGTCGAAAACATACGGCAGGCCCTTCTTCGCGTAGTCTTCGTGCGTCAGGTCGCGTTTTTCTTTCGGGCAATAAGGAGCGACGCGATCGCGCGGGTTGTAGATCCAGCGGACGATGTAATCGAAGTTTGCCTTTTCACCGACGCGCTGGAGGTTCGCGGCAAAGCTGCCACCGACCTTGCTGTCGCCCTCACCGATCGAGTGACACGCCATACAACCGCGAGTTTCAAACAACTCTTTTCCGTGACCCGCGTTTCCGCGCGGCTGAGTAGGCAATGTGTTTGTGAAGCTGTCCTGCCACAGGTAGGCGGAGATGGCTTTGATCTGATCACCTGCGTCCTTGTCGCGCATGTCGGGACCATGGTCCGTGTGCGCGGCGAAGCGCCAGAAGGTCGGCATCTTCGTTCCCGGTCTAAACTGCTGCGGATTCTCGAGCCAAACCGGTACCCATTCCTTGCGCAGCTTCACGCGAACATCTTTCAGGTTTGGTCCAACCTTCTTCTGGTCCTGCATCATGTACTTCGCTTGCAGGTTCAACTGGTCGATCCGCGCGGCAAGTAAGCTGTTCGTGACCCGGATGTTGTCTGCCTGCGCCAACAGTCTGCTCGCCTCGTCGTTATCTTCAACTTCGCCGGAACGCTGCGTTACGGTTCGAATTTCTTTCTCGTTTGCCGTGATTTGGTCCTGAAGCTGGCCGATCATCTGGCGCGTGCCGGTCAGCGCATCCGTTTCCCGATCGAAACCTTCGTAACGATGACAACCCATGCAGCCGCGCTCGGCGAAGAGATCGCGCCCGAGGTTCAACGTGTCGGCGCCCTGGGTAACGCGGTCGCGCGCGTGACACTGCTGGCAGCCGGCCTCGATGTTCTCTTTTTCAAACATGGGCCACAGCCAGAAGCGATGACGTCCGTGGCCTTTTATATCGCTGGTCGTGGCGCGGCCATTGCCCCAGTGACAACTCGAGCACCCAAACTTCTGCGGATCATGAATGCGAAGCACTTCGCGATCGGGATGGCTGACAAACGCACGCGCCAGCGCGTCCGGCGTTGTGCCTGGTCCATCCGGAGCAAGATCGGCCGCCGTCATGTCCACCGATTCGCGGACGCCGGCGTGACAGACCTCGCAACGATCGACGATCTCGTACTGGCCAACGCTGATCTGATGGCCGAGGATCGAGTAGTCGTAATTGGCGACCTTGGCTTTAAGACCGTCGATCTGCGACGGCGCCTGGCCGATGAGATGATTTCTAAGATGGTCGTCGCGCTTCTTTAACAGTTCTGCCGGGCGTTTGAGCAGTTCGGCCTTCTCGGCAAGATTGCGCGCCTTCTCTTCGCGCAGATCGTCATACAACTTTTCCAGCTGCGCGTAGTTGTACGACTCGGTCCTGACAGATTTGCCGTCGTCAGTTGGCATATCTAGCTTGATCATTTCAGCGCGTTTCTGTTCTGCCTGGCGCTGATATCTCTGTTTCGCCGAGCCCTTGTTGGTTTCGATGTTGTAGTTGATGACTGTCAGGCGGCCGCGTTGGTTTTGGAAGGGCTCGGTAATGGCGTCGAGCTTCGCCTGGATGCTCTTAACAGTGGCGTTGATCTCTTTTTCTCGAGGTGCGATCTCTTCCTTCGCCGCGTTGTAATCGGCTTCGAGTTGCTGATACTCGGGACTCTCCTTGACCTCCGTTTCGGTGCGGCCGGCTTTGGCCTTGATGCTGTCGAGGTAGCGAGTGTAGCGGCTCACGAATTCGCGCTGCATCGACTTCCATGGCCGCTGTCCAAACGCTTCGTCGTACAGCGCCCACGCGATTGAGATCGTCATCAGCAGCGCGCAGACCAGCATCCAGCCGCTGGTGGAACGACTGACGATAGGATCCTGCTCCGGTAGCTCCGGTTCCCTTTTGACCAACGATTCGCCAGGTGCTGGTGAATCCGCCACTGTGATCAGCCCTCCATCCGAAACATCGTCAAATGTTGAACCACGGAGTTACCCAGACGTACTTGATCGTTAATGCGAGCCGCAAAATCAGTTTAACGGGCAGCGCCAACAACACGCTCACGGCAAAGAATTGAAACGTCAGGTACTGAAGCAAACTCGTGCGCGCCAGGATCTTCTGCTCAAACTCATTCTTCGGAAACAGGTTCTCTTTGAAAGGACGCCGGAACCGGATCCGCTTGAAGTCCACCGTCATCAACCAGTGGAAAAACAGCGCGCCGACGATATAGAACCCGCCCACGACAAGTGCTCCGAAAATGAACTTCCCGGCCGTACTCGTCAGCACAGGACCCAGACCTAATGCTTTCCCGACGGCACTGACGGCGATCATGTCGTGCAAGTCGACGTTCTTATCGAACACGACGGCATTGTGGTCCCACGTCTGTCCCGGCCAGAACCAGATCCAGCCCGGTCCACGAATAAACGTGCCGATCACAATCAGCACGATCCACATCAAAAACCCGGCGCCAAACATCCACAGCGCAAAACGTCGCTGCTTCAACGTGTAGTAACCGTTTCCAAGCGGATTCGAGTCGACGTACGGAAAGACCATCAAACCGACCATGATGATCGACGGCATCACGACGCCCGCGATCCACGGATCGAAGTAGACAAGCATCTCCTGAAGACCGAGGAAGTACCACGGCGCCTTCGAGGGATTCATCGTCAGGTTCGGATTGGCGGGTTCTTCCAGCGGCGCGTTCAGCGTGATGGACCAGACGAACAATATGACCGTCACGATCACGGTCGCCAAAAATTCGATACGCACCAGATAAGGCCACACGTGAATCTCACGCGCCCACCCCGGCCGCCATGGCTCGACTTTCCGGTGATGCGTCTTTGCCGCTTTCGGATCTTTCTCGAGTTCGTCTATGAGACGGTCGTTGGCAACGGCTTGTTTGATTCCCAACCAGGTGAAGAACGGGACCAGGAACAACATTGCCACGATCGGCACGTTGTCAGGCGCTGACGAGATCTTCCAGAGCTGGTGCCAGTCCTGGACGTTGATCGCCCACAGAATCGCGATCAGCAGAAGCACGCCCCAGATCGTCCATTTGTTAATGAATCTTTTCATCAACTATTTCTTTTTAACTGCCTTCATCTCGGATTCGAGCACGACCGGCGCCGGTCCCGAGATGCCACCATCCTTTCGGATGCGCCAGAAATGGACTGCCATGAAGATCGACGCGACGAGCGGAATGCCGATGCAGTGCCAGATGTAAGAACGCAACAACGCATTTGCGTCCACGATCGAACCGCCGAGCAGACCAAAACGCACGTCGTTATAAGCCGTCATACCGAGTTGTGGACCAAAAGGCCCGTCGTGCCCCAACATCGGCGTCGCGCGCGCCATGTTCGTTCCCACCGTTACCGCCCAGAAACCGAGCTGATCGTCAGGCAGCAGGTAGCCCGTAAACGAGAGCAGCAGCGTCAGCACGAGCAACACAACGCCGACGCACCAGTTAAACTCGCGCGGCCGTTTGTACGAACCTGTCAAAACCACGCGAAACATGTGCAGCCAGGTCGTGATTACCATCAGGTGCGCCGCCCAGCGATGCATGTTTCGCAGCAGTTTTCCGAACGGGACGTCGTGTTCGAGATAGAGAATGTCGCGGAAGGCGTCGGCTTTTGTCGGATGGTAATAAAACATCAAGAGGACGCCGGTGAACGTCAGCACGATAAACAGGTAGAACGTGATCCCGCCCATGCCCCACGTAAATGGATAGCGAACCGCATCACGATTGATCTTCGCCGGATGGAGGTGCAGAAAGACGTTGGAAAGAATCGCCAGCGACCGGTTGCGCGGATCGGAGCGATCGTGCGAAACGCGAAAGATCGATTTCCAGAGCTGCGTGTCCTGCGGATCGGAGTAGCCCTTGGCCTCCTCGATGGCGCGCTCTTTAAGCGCACCCGCGCCTTCCTTGACCTTTGCTACGAGGCTTTTGTCGCCCTCTTCGCCCGTGGTCAGTTGTTTTGGTTCTTTTGGATCGGGACTATCTGCCACGTTCAACTCCAACCTTTACACGGGGATGTACGCATCTTCCTCGTCGAACTCAGTCGGCTCGCCTTTCGGCCACTTAAACAGCGTGCCGATGTCAACAACGATCTGGCCTTCCGGATCCAGCGTGACCTTCGCACGGTCCATCGGCCGCGGGGCCGGTCCTTCGAAGTTAATCCCTTCGCTGTCGTAACCACTGCCATGGCACGGACATTTGAACTTGTTTTCGCTTGCTTTCCAGTCGGGGGTGCAGCCGAGATGCGTGCAGACCGCATAGATCACGAACAATCGATCCGAGGTGCGGGTCACCCAGATTCGATACTGTTGCTGCCACTTTGTATCGACGCCCAGCGCGTAATCGTTCGGCGATCCGATTCGGAAGAGGGGAGATGGTTCGAGAATGGACCGCGGCAGGAAGAACCGGACAAACATCAGAAAGAACGTGGTGAGAGCACCTGCGATCGACGCCCAAACGATCCGTCGTCGCATTTTGTTGACTGGGGGATCCGCGGATGCCTCTACCACTGCCGCCGCTGCTGGTTTCGCCGGTGCAGACGCCCGCGGCTGGGCGCTGACCGCTGGCGCGCTTGCAGGCGTGATTTGATCGGCTTGACTATCCAAGTCGAAACCTCCGTCGATTCAAATCCTGATTGCTAGGCGTTGCGAACTTCCCGAGGGTACACTTCGACTTTACTAACTCAGAGAGAGACTATACAACTCCCCGTCGAACAGGGATCACTCTCTGCGCAGTGAAGCCAACTTTTTGCGTAAACATGAAGAGCGCCGCACCTATCAAACAAAATATAATGTGGTCGGCGTGCTATTTATAACCTGTTTCTCGATTAGCTGGCAAGAAGTTATTAAGGAGTTGCTCAGTTGCGCAAAGCTCACGTGATCGTCTATTCGCGTCCCGGATGCCACCTCTGCGACGAGGCCAAAACTGCCATCCACAAATCAAACTCTTCCAACCTTTTCACACTCGAAGAAATCAACATCGAATCTGATCGCGAGCTGCTCAGGAAATATAAGTACGACATTCCCGTGATCCTTATCGATGGAGAAGAGGCCTTCCGGCATCGAGTCGACCCACAGGAATTCAAAGTCCGTGTTATGCGAAGTTTAAAAATGTAGCTCACTGCTCAGCGTTTCGATCGACTGAAACAACTTCTCACGCTCGTTTTCGTTCGTCGATTGACGGTAAGCCATTATCTGATCCTTGAGTTGCGCCAGTTCCCGATACAAGCCCGCGTTTTCGATTGGGGGAGTCAGATAAGAGATCAGTTCCGCGTACGAGCGCCGCTTCGCGATGGATCCCTCCGACGGGTTGTTGACGCTGTAGACATAGAAGTTCGGCAGTTCGTCGATCAGACGGTCCGGCCAACACTCGCCGGAGAGTCCGATCTGTTTGCCGGGCATGAACTCGAGTGCGCCATGTGTGCCGAAGTGCACGATCCCGTCCGCGTTGAAGATTTTCGAAACGTAGGCATAGAACGCCATGAAGCCGTGATGCGGTGAACCGCTGCGCGCCATCATTAACCGCATCGGATCGCCTTCGAAGCCGAAAGTCGGTTGGACGCCGATAAAGACGTTGCCGAGCTTGAGACCCTGGATCAGCAAGTCGCCGGCGAATGAGTTGATCGAACCGGGCGCGGCGCCCCAGTCACGCTCGATGTCGCGGACGTACGGACAGAGGCGCAGGTACTCGTTGGTCGTCATCCGATAAGCGACGTTCGCCGCCACGCCATAAGAATCTGAGTTTCCACCAAGCAATCTGTCGCGCAGTTCATCTGCGCTTGCCGGTATCTCAACGCGGTAGCCATCGCTTTTCATTCGCGTCAATAGATCCCAGATACTGGGAAACACGTCGAGGTCGGCGGCAGTACCGATGTTTCCCTTGTTAGGCGGAAAGCAAAACAGCACGATCGCCAGCTTGACGTCAGCGCGCGTGGCCGTGCGCAGGTTGTTCCAGCGCTTCAAACGGCGCGCGAAACGAGCGCAGCGATCGTCGAGCGGCGTGGGCTCCTGACCTTTGACGTGAATGCCGCCATAGATAAAAGGCTCAGTTGCGCCGTCGATCTCCGGTATGGCGATCTGCATTCCTGCCTGGACGGGGTTCAATCCGGTCTGCGATTCGCGCCAGGCCTCGACGGTTTGTGTGTCGAGACTGACGGCGGATCGATAAGGTACGTTCAGCTCTCGGAGAAATTCCGCTGCGGCCGCACTGTCGTTCATCGCCGGACCGCCGACGAAACTGAATCCGGTTAGCGACACGATCTGGCTGATCCGTTTCGATCCGTTGTAAAAGAACCTTGATACCGCCTCACGGTTGTCCATCAACGTCGCAATCGCAGGAATTACACTCAACCCTTCGTTTTCGATGGCCCGAATCAGCGCGTCGTAATGCTTCGTGGTCTTACTAACTACTTGCGGACGCATTAGCAGCAGTCCCAGCGTTGACTCCGGGTCGAGCCGCTTTTTCTTCTTTGCGACGTGCCACTTTTCGTAGGCTTCAAACGTTTCAAACAACTCCGGCGCGTCCGGATGGTAGATGGCCACGGACCGCACTTGCTGCGGCGTCGCAATCTTTACGGCTTTGAGCCGGCGGTCGCCAGCGTAGTACTTCAGCGCGTACAGCAGCATCGACTGAATGTTCGCCGGTGTTGGTTGTAGGAAATAACAAAAGAGATACAGGTAATGCTTCGCGTCAGTAAGAGCGCCGGCAGTGGGAATGAACTTGAGGATGCCGGGCAGTCGATCGACGAGTTTTAAATACTGCTGGCCGTGCTTCCCGCCATTGCGGCGTTTGACGCGATTCCCAATCCATCCGCCCGTGGATGCGAGCCGGCTGACGTCCAATCGGCCCATCCGCGTTCGCCGCATCAGTTCCGGCATGCAGTTGATGACGACAACCGCGTTGTGACGGGCCTTGTAAGTGTCGAGTGCCGCCACAAGCCTCGCGGCGTTCTCGCCGTCCATCACGTGAATGACGAACACGATATCCGCGGCAGCGAGATCGCGATCGACGTCCTGCCATTCGCGATCGCTGAGCGGCGAGCCGAAGTTGTACGCGGCGACACGCAGATCCAAACCATAGGCCTGATTGATCTCACGCTCCGCATTCTTGAGCGGCGCGAGCAGGCTGGATCCCACGTACAAAACCGTGAGGTTCATCGGGCGACGCCCTCCAACTGGTCCTCGAGATCGCGGCTGATCTCCTGCAACTTCTCAAGCACGTCCTGATCGATCTCCCAGTAACCGCGACCGTTCGCCTCGAGCAGTCGCTGGACCAGCGCGTGCGCGGAATGCGGATTTAACTCTCTCAACCGCTCCAGCATCGACTCGTCAAACACGAACGTGTTTGCAACCTCCGAATAGATCCAGTCGTCAACCGCGTCGGCTGTCGCACTCCAGCCAAAGGTGTTCGACACGTGATTCTCGATCTCGGCGACGCCCCTGAACCCGTGTTGTAACATCCCTTCATACCACTTCGGATTAAGTGTCTTCGCCCTCGTCTCCAACCGTACCGTCTCCTCCAGCGATCGAATCTTCACCTCGCGAGACAGACTGTCGGACAAGTAGATCGCAGGACGCACTCGCGCCCGTTTCTCAACTGCTTTTGAAACGCCGCCAAGGTATTCGAAGTAGTGGTCCACGTCGGTGAGGCCGATTTCGAAAGTGTCGATGTTCTGGTAAGTGGCTTCGACGCGGGAGAGGGCGCGGTCCATTGCAAAGCGCGCTTCCCTGCCCTCGATCGGGCGTCCCTGCGAATCGCGGCCGTAAGCGAAGCATTTGCGCGTCACAAACAGATCGCCGAGTGTCTCTTCGCGTTCCCACTGCGAGTCCATCACCATGAAGTTGACGTTGGTGCCGTAGTTACCGGGAGCGTTTGAAAAGACGCGAGTCGCCGCATCGTCAGCGTCGCAACCATCCTGGCCCATCTGTTCGACAACGTGCTTTCGGACGTAGTTCTGGTCCAACGGCTCATCGAGGCTGGCCACGAGCCGCACGGCTTTGTCCAATAAATGCACCGTCGGACTGAACAGGTCGCGAAAGATCCCGGACACGGTCATCACTACGTCGACGCGAGGACGTCCGAGTTCGGCGAGCGATATCGCTTCGACGTTCGTCGCTCGATTCAAACCATCACGCACCGGACGCACGCCGAGCAGCCACAGCGCCTGGGCCACGCCTTCGCCCTGCGTCTTGATGTTGTCGAGACCCCAGAGGATAAGCCCCATCGCTTCGGGATAACGCCCGTTCTCCTCTTTATAACGATCGAGCAGACTGGTCGCGACGATCTTGCCGCGAGAAAAGGCTACAGCGGACGGCACACCATACGGGTTCAGCGCGTGCGTGTTGCGCCCGGTCGGCAGGATGTCGGGATTCTGGACGATGTCCGCGCCTGGTCCAGGCTCGATAAACTCGCCTCGCAGCGCACGAACAAGCGAATCGATCTCCGTGTTTGTTTGTAGCTTTGTCGAAACGTTTTCGAGTAACGCAAACACAGGGCGTGTTGCTTCGGCGTTTTTTCCATGCTGCTCGAGGCAGCGAACGGCGGCGTCAGTGCCGTTTGCGACAAACTCACGTATCGCTTCGTCGATCGACTCTTCCGGGAGCGCGCGCAGGCCCGCTTCCGGACGATCAAAAGAAGCGATCATCTTCAACAAATCGCCACGCTCACGCGGCGGCGACGGCCGGCCGAAGACGTGCAGACCGGTCGGGATCAGCCGTTGCTCGATTTCGAGCAACTGTTCGTAGAGTTCGAGGACTTTCTCGTCCCTGGATTTATTCACGGACAATCAGTGGGTTCTTTTACGGAACAGCCGGGGTAAGTTTTACAAACTGCGCTTGCAGGATTCGCGCCAGCTTTCTTGTTTCCTGGCTCGACTCAAACTCCCTCTGCGTATCGACGACTACGACGTGCGCCCGAATCTGCTTGAGTTCCAGCATGAGTTGGCGCAGTTCCATTTCGATCTTCAGTTGCCGGAGCACGCGCACGTTGATTCCCTTGCGGCGCAGCGGCACGTTCGAACGTCCGTCGGTGAACAGTAGCACGACGTTCTCGCCATACCGATCGCCAACCAGCTTCAACAGCTCGATTGTACTCGCGATTCCCGCGCTCAACGGCGTGCTGCCACCCATGCGCAGCGAATCCAACACCCGCCGCGCTCGTAAAATGCTTCGCGAAGGCATCAGGTCAACGTTCGCCGTCGTGCCGTGAAACGAAACGATCGCCACACTGTCGCGATTCAGGTACGACTTCTTCAGCAACTTCAAAATCGTACTCTTAGCGCGTGCGATTCGATTCGCTGCCATGCTGCCGGATGCGTCAATGGCGAAGACAAACAAAGTGCCTCGTTTGTGTTTCAGCAGCTTGTAACGCAGCGTGCCCGCAGAGATGTGGGGGCGCGCCCCCTTCCTGACTTGTTCGAAGAGAGTGTCGCGACAATTCAGCGATGAGAGCAAACTGCGTAAGGTAGCGTCGATTGCGATCCTCGCTCCCACGCTTTTAAAACTCACAGCACGCGTGTATCTGCCTCGTAATTGTGAATTTGCCGTCTTTGCACCCGAAGCACGTCTGCTGTGCGACTGCGACTTCTCGCTGCGGTTGGGCATCATCGCCCGCAAGCGCTCTTCCAACGGCGATTCAAGGGATCGATTCTCAGCCGCCGGTGGCGATAGTGTGTCGGCGGTGTTCGTCTTCCCTCCGCCGCCGGCCGCCGCGGATCGTTGTCTTGGACCATCAGGGTTCTTGGACTTGCGCGGCGTGTCCGGTTGTGTTTTTGATTCAGCTTTCCGATCGCCGCCGTGGGGCTCGGGCGCGCGCGGTATGATTTCGTCAACGGCCTGATCGATCTTTTCGCTCTTAGCCGTTTCGTCCAACGCATCTCGTCGCAAGCGATGCCGCAACGACATCGCGGAAACGCGCCGGACGTGGTTTACGTTCACCGACCGCCGTCCTTCAAACGCCGCCAGGGCACGAGCGGCCCTCATGATCGTCAACTCACCGCGATGGCCGTCAACTTTCAGGTCAGCGCAGAGTTGCGCGATCTTCGAGAGTATCGAGCGTTCGACCGTCACCTTTCGCAGATTCGCGCGCGCGCGAGTGATGCGCTTACGGAGTTGCTCCTGATCTTCGGCGTAATACTCGCAGAATGCGTCCGCGTCGCGGTCGTATGCTTCGCGTCGCTCGATAATGTTTACACGGTTATCGAGATAAGTTTCGGTGACGACTTCCGCGTGCAGTCCGAAACGATCCAGCAACTGCGGCCGCAATTCGCCTTCTTCGGGATTGCCGGAACCCACGAGCACGAAGTTCGACGGATGCTCGACCGACACGCCTTCGCGCTCGACGCGGTTTCGCCCCGTCGCGGCGACGTCCAGCAATAGATCGACGAGATGGTCTTCCAGCAGGTTGACCTCGTCGATGTACAAGAACCCGCGATTGGCGCGTGCGAGCAAGCCGGGATCGAAAGTCTTTCTGCCTTCGGTGAGCGCACGTTCGATGTCGATGGTGCCGCAGACACGATCCTCAGTCGCCCCCAATGGAAGTTCCACGACCGAAACCGGCGCGGTCTTCGACGGCAGTTCCGCGAGTTGAGCACACTCGGCGCAGAGATTTCGCGTGTCGGAAGGATCGCAGTTGTACGCGCAACCTTCGACTACGGTAATTCGCGGCAACAGATCAGCCAGCGCGCGCACCGCCGTCGACTTTCCGGTACCGCGGTGGCCCATGATCAGAACGCCGCCGATCGACGGGTCGACGACGTTCAGAATCAACGCCAGCTTCATCTCTTCCTGGCCAACTATTGCTGTGAAGGGAAACGCCCTGCGCATAAGAGAACCACAGATTACACTGATTTCGATAATTCTTATAATTCTCTTGACAACCAAAAAGAACGGGACTAGAGTGCCGCGCACCTCCCGACTAACAAAAGTAAGCCCAGTTAACTGATAACTTTGCGAGCAGGGTCTTTCTTCCCTGCCACTCTCCTTCACAACTGGGGCCCCTGCCTCAGTTGCTTCTTCGTGAGGGGACTCATCACTCTAGTCCACCCCCATAGGCTGGAGCTGCCTCTTCAAGCCGGGTCACGCAGTTAAAAACTACGGGCAGGTCCATGAGTTTGCTAACGCACGGGCGAACTGATTCCTTCCGTTTCCACCCACGTGTTTTTGCAGCTCTTAGGAGGTAACAGTCACATGCGGAAAGTCTTACCCATCCTTACCTTAGTCTTGTTTGCGGTTGCACTTGTCTTACCTCTAAGTGAACCGCAGACCGTCGAAGGCCAAACGGCAACCGAAGCTTTGACGACCGATATGGACGCCAAAACCGACGACCTTTTCAATGGCTTCGGTGTCAAAGGCACACCCATCGACGAATGCCTGAATGAACCAGAACCGCCGACCGCTCGCGGAAACGGCCGGTTTGAAGATAACAAGTTCATCTTCTCAGAACGCGAAACAATCGAAGACGGACTTGGACCAACCTACAACGACGTAGGTTGCGTTGAATGTCACCAGTCGGTTGACGTCGGAGCATTCGGCCAGCAGATGGAATTCAGGGCTGGTCACATCTCCAACGGTGCTTTCGTCGATGCACCCGGCGGTCAGTTAGTCCACGCCAGGGCCACCGATGCCCGCATCGTCGAGCACATCTCAACGGCGGAAACTGTCAAAGCGTTCCGCGTCACGTTGAGCACGCTCGGCGACGGATTTGTGGAATGTCTTTCCAACACCGCGTTACAAAACAACGTCGCGGCACAACCCTTTGCTCAACGCGGTGTCCTGACCCAGGTTCCAGTGACCGAGGCCAACAACACGCTGCGCATCGGTCGCTTTGGCTGGAAAGCGCAGCACGCGAGCTTGGTCTCGTTCTCCGGCGACGCCTATCTCAATGAGATGGGTATCACCAACCCCTTCGACGGCTTCGGCGGCCGCAGTTCAAACGCGGCTGATGCCGGCACCCACGAAAACCCCGCCTCAACGGCCAATGGTGTCATCAACGTCACCTTCCCGTCTGCTTTCGATCCCGTTGCAGACCCGGAGGACGACGGCCTCGACGTACTTGCTTTTGCCGACTTCATGGCGGCAACGCGTGCTCCACGTCGTGGTCCGATCACAAGCGCGGTCTCACGAGGCGACTTGTTGTTTAACCAAGTCGGCTGCAACGTTTGCCATACACGCACCTTCGTCACGGCTGCCCCAGGCACTGTGATCAACGGTGGAGCGTTCGCGGTACCGGCAGCTCTCGGTAACAAGATCATCCATCCGTTCAGTGATTTTGCGCTGCACAACGTCGGCACTGGCGATGGCATTGTGCAGAATGCTGGTCAGGGAACGGCCAACATGTTGCGGACGCCACCGCTGTGGGGTATTCGCGCCCGCAACAGGCTGATGCACGAAGGTCTGAACATCACGATTTTCGATGCGATTCAACTGCACGCCGGCCAGGCAACGGCCTCCCGGAACGCGTTCAATTCTTTGACCGCGGCGCAGCGAAACGATCTCATCGCGTTCGTGCTATCGCTATGAACTTCCGCGATGGCAGGGCCTGACGAGGCACTATCCCGAAGCTCGCCGGAGCATTTGCTATCCGGCGGGCTTCGGTTTCCTACGAGGGTTAACTGTGATGATTAGAACTCCAATCCTGGCATTCATCTGTACCATCAGTGTTTTTCTGACAGCGTGCTCGAGCGACAAGCCTGTCGCAGTCGAACAACCACCTACTTATCAACCGCCGGCACCCGCAGCTACGCCCGTGAAAATCGAAGTGGCGCTGTCGCCGAAACTCCCCGAGGTGCAGGACGCGATCAAACGCGTCTTCAAAGACGCCGCGGTTCTCCATCCCGATCACGATCCCAACTTCCTGACCGGCGATTTCAACGGCGACGCTTCACAGGACCTCGCGGTAATTCTAAAACCCGTTCCCGATAAAATCGCGGACTTGAATCAGGAGTATCCGCCGTGGCTGCTGCGCGATCCCCGGTCGAACGCACCGGCCGGCGCACACCTTCGTGTGCAAAAGGATGAAACGCTGCTGGCTGTGATCCATGGCTATGGCGCTAACGAATGGCGCGACCCGGAAGCGACTCAGACGTTTCTGCTGAAGAACGTCGTCGGCAACAATCTGCGGATCGAGACAACGGCGGAGTTTGCCAGCGCAAACAGCGGACGCAAGCTGCCGCGCCCGCAGGGCGACCTGATCGGCGAGACCGTTAACGGCACGCCGGGTTATTTGTACTACGCTGTGTCGACCTATTCGTGGTACGACCCAAAGACATTCAGGCAGCAGGCGGAGGCGGGCATCTTCCACAAACCCAGGACGATGCGCGCCCATGCGGAGAAGCCCCTGCGTGCCCACGCTCAACAGCCGGCAATCGCGACGATCACGGCCGAAGAGCTGAAGGCGAAGATGGACAACAACGAACCCGTCACCGTCATAGACGTCCGTGGTTCGGAAGGTTACGCAGCGAGCCAGACGACGATCAAAGGCGCGTTTCACTTCAAGCTCCGGAGGATCAAGAGTCGCTTGAAGTACGCGCCACTGAAAGATCTGCCGAAGGATCGGGAGATCGTCACCTATTGTGCGTGTCCGGCGGACGAGTCCAGTATCACTGCGGCGGGAACTCTACAGGAAGCAGGCTTCACGCGCGTGCGAGTACTGAAGGGTGGCTGGAGTGCATGGTTGAAAGCTAAAGGTCCGGTGCAACCAAAGTAGACCTTTCGCCGCTTATCAGTTATATCTGTGGCTCTGTGGTTGCACCGACACTTCTAGAAGTCACCAAACTCGGATGTGTGCGCGGAGATCGCCGGCTTTTCAGCGGGCTGGATCTTTCGTTGCCGGCGGGAACCTATGTTCAGGTCACCGGACCGAACGGCAGCGGCAAGACCAGTTTGCTCCGCATTCTCTGCGGACTGCTGGCGCCGGCGGAAGGGATAATCAAGTGGCAGGGTGAGAATATTCGCTCACTCGCTGAGGACTATTACACGTCTGTCACTTACCTGGGCCACCGGCACGGTGTGAAAGACGAGCTCAGCGGCATTGAAAATCTCAGAATCTCAAACGCCTTGAACGGCATCTTTGTCAGCAAAGAACGCGCGCGCGAAGTCCTGGCTCGGATGGGACTGGCCGGACGCGAGTCACTTCCGGCACGACTCTTGTCGGAAGGTCAGCGTAGACGAGTCGCACTGGCGCGACTCCTCACTTGCAACACGAAGTTGTGGTTGCTCGACGAGGTGATGACCTCGTTAGACAAAGGCGCGGTGGCCTTGATTAGATCTTTGATTGAAGAGCACCTGGCAGGTGGCGGAATTGCTATTGTCGCGACGCATCAGGATTTGCAGGTGGCGGCAGCGTCGAGCCAACGACTCGAACTCGCAACGTGAACTCCCCTTCGAGCTTATCGATGTTGCGCTGGATCGTTTGGCGCGATCTGACGCTGGCGTGGCGTCGCCGGGCTGACATACTGTCAACCGTTTTCTTTTTTATTATCGTTGTCAGCCTGTTTCCGCTCGGTATCGGTCCGGAGACACAACTGTTGCGGACAATCGCGCCGGGAGTAATCTGGGTCGCAGCGCTACTGGCGTCGATGCTCTCGCTGAACCGGTTGTTTGCAAACGACCATCAGGACGGCACGTTGGAACAATTGCTGTTGACGCCGCAACCATTGTTTTTAGTAGTGCTCGGGAAGATTTTGGCGCACTGGATCGTCTCAGAAATTCCCCTGGTGTTGATTGCGCCGCTGGTGGGGCTGCAGTTTGATATTCCCCGTGAGACGATGTGGATTCTGGTTGTTAGTTTGTTGGTGGGCACGCCGGTGTTGAGTTTGATTGGGTCGGTGGGAGCGGCATTGACGTTGGGTTTGCGTGGGGGCGGCGTGTTGATCTCCCTGTTGGTTCTCCCGTTGTACATTCCGGCGCTCATCTTTGGGGCCGGGGCGGTTGAAGCGAGTATCATGGGGATGACCCCTGCGCCGCATCTTTATCTGCTGGGAGCGTTTGCGATCGTTTCGCTGATCTTTTCGCCCTGGGCGACAGCGGCCGCGTTACGCATCTCAGTCGAGTAAACACGGACTTATAAAGCGATGAATCTCTACAAATACGCATCACCAGCAACTTTCTACCCATTGGCAGGAAAGATGATCCCGTGGTTTGCAATTCCGGCGGCGATCCTTTTTGCGGTCGGCCTTTATGTCGGATTTTTTGTAGCGCCGACTGATTTCCAGCAAGGCGATGCTTACCGGATCATCTTTATTCATGTGCCCGCCGCGTGGATGGGAATGCTTCTCTACGTGTTGATGGCGATCTACGCCGGTATCGGTTGGGCGTTCAACGCCCGGCTGGCTTCTATGATGGCATCGGCACTGGCGATAACGGGTGCGATGTTCACGCTGTTGTCACTCGTGACCGGCGCCTTGTGGGGAAAACCGACGTGGGGCACTTACTGGGTGTGGGACGCGCGCATGACCTCCACGTTGATTCTGTTGTTTCTCTACATCGGCTTCATTTCTCTTCAGGCAGCGATTGACGATTCGCGTCGAGCGGATCGCGCGGGTGCGGTGCTCGCTCTGGTGGGTGTGATCAACGTTCCCATCATTTACTTTTCAGTGCAGTGGTGGAATACACTGCACCAGGGCGCAACAATTCGCATACTCGGCAAGCCAAGTATCGCAGCACCGATGCTGGCGGCGATGCTGATCATGCTCGCGGCCTGTTGGCTTTACTCCGTCGCCGTTGTGCTCATACGGCTGCGCTGCATTATTCTTGAACGAGAGCAAAGCGCTGCTCGCTTCGCGGAGGTGAACGCCTGATGAACTGGCCAGATCTTTCGATGGGCGGCTATGGTTTTTATGTTTGGGGATCCTATATCTTTGCCCTGATCTTATTTGTCGGGGAAGTAGTCAGCTTGAAACAGCGCAAGAAAGCGCTCCGGCAACAGCAACAGCAGCAACGGGAAAGGTCGAGTTCTGTTGCTCCTTCGGTTCTAACAGGAAGTGCCAATGAAACGACGTCATAAACGGATCGGAATTATTCTCGCCGGGCTGGTGGGCCTCGGCATCGCGACGTATTTGATCGCCAGTGCTTTTCGTAACAATCTCGTCTTCTTTTTTAGTCCCACGCAAGTAGCTGCCAAAGAAGCTCCCGTGAACCGGACGTTTCGCATCGGCGGTCTCGTCGAAGAAGGCACACTCAAACGCGACGGCGACGGTTTGACGGTGCGGTTTACCGTCACCGACACAGCAGCAAGCATTCCCGTTGTTTATAAAGGAATACTCCCGGATCTTTTCAAGGAAGGTCGCGGTTGTGTGGCACAGGGACGGCTTGGTTCCGACGGGGTGTTTCAGGCCGAAGAGGTCCTGGCCAAACACGACGAGAACTACATGCCACCCGAAGCAGGCGATGCGATCGACAAAGCGAAGCACGCTAAGGAAGCCTCGAAATCGGTAGTTTATTAGACAAGGTTCCCGCAAAGGCGCAAAGACGCAAAGAAAGACGGCAAAGGTTCACAGAGGAACGAAGGTGCTAAGATAGCTGCTCACCGAAATGATCCTTTGCGCCTTTGCGTCTTTGCGGGAGACTTCTTAAAAAAGAATGATTCCAGAACTTGGTCAGTTTGCACTTATCATCGCGTTGTTGCTTGCTTTGACGCAGGCAATTCTGCCGCTTTACGGCGCGTCGCACGGCAACCGAACGTGGATGGGTCTGGCTGCTCCCGCGGGCCAGGCTCAATTTATCTTCGTGGTGATCGCGTTCGGCTGTCTTGCCTACTCGTTCATCACCAACGATTTCTCAGTTCTTAACGTCGCGACCAATTCCAATTCACAACTGCCGTTGCACTATCGCCTCGCGGCCACCTGGGGTTCGCACGAGGGATCGCTGCTGCTGTGGGCGTTGATGCTGGCGTTGTGGACTGTCGCGGTTTCCTTGTTTAGCCGCCACTTGCCGGAAGAAATGACTGCGCGTGTGCTGAGCGTTATGGGAATCGTCAGCGTGGGCTTCTTGTTGTTCATGCTGTTGACGTCAAACCCTTTCGAGCGGCTGTCTCCAGTGCCCGCCGACGGGCGCGATCTGAACCCACTGCTTCAGGATCCGGCGATGGTGGCGCATCCACCGATGCTTTACATGGGTTACGTCGGGTTCTCCGTGGCGTTCGCGTTTGCGATCGCGGCGTTGATCGGCGGGCGGCTCGACGCGACCTGGGCGCGCTGGTCGCGACCATGGACCACCGTCGCGTGGATGTTTCTCACGTGTGGCATCGCGCTCGGAAGTTTCTGGGCTTATTACGAACTGGGTTGGGGTGGCTGGTGGTTCTGGGATCCCGTTGAAAATGCTTCGTTCATGCCCTGGCTCGTCGGCACTGCGTTAATCCATTCACTGGCTGTGACAGAGAAACGCGGCGGATTCAAGAGTTGGACCGTACTGCTTGCGATTGCCGCGTTTTCGTTGAGCTTGTTGGGAACGTTCCTCGTCCGTTCGGGCGTGTTGACGTCGGTGCACGCATTTGCCACGGATCCGGAGCGCGGCGTCTTCATTCTCGCCTTTCTGGTGTTTGTGATCGGCGGATCGCTCATTCTCTATGCATGGCGAGCGAAACAAGTGGGACTCGGCGGCAAGTTTGAAGTCGTCTCGCGTGAATCGCTGCTGCTCGCAAACAACGTGTTGCTCACGGTCGCGGCCGGTTCGATCTTACTCGGAACGCTGTATCCGCTGCTCGTCGACGCGTTGGGCATGGGCAAGCTGTCCGTTGGTCCACCTTATTTCAATCTCGTTTTCGTGCCCCTGATGGCGCCGGCGATGTTCCTAATGGGTATCGGACCGATCGCGCGTTGGAAGAAAGCGAGCGTGCCCGAACTCGCTGTCAGACTGCGTTGGGCGCTCGTGGTGAGTGTTGTTTGTGCGGCGGCGCTTCCGTTTGTCATGGGACAGTGGAAACCGCTTGTGAGTATGGGATTGTTGCTGGCGACCTGGATCGTGTCGACGATTTTTGTGAATTTGTGGGAACGGGTGCGCGTCACGTCAGGCAAGTTGAGCATGTTTCAAAAACTGCGCTCGCAGAGCCGCAGTTACTATGGAATGCAGCTCGCGCATCTGGGCGTTGCGGTTTTCATCGTCGGCGTGACGATGGTGACGGGATATCAATCCGAGCAGGACGTGCGCCTGGAGCCCGGCAGCACGGTGAACTCCGGGGGCTATGAGTTTCGCTTTATCGGCGTGACGAATGCAGTTGGTCCAAACTATCAGGCCGCCCGCGCGGAAATACTCGTCAGCCGTGACGGCAAAGAAGTTGAACGGATGTACCCTGAGAAGCGCAGTTACAGCGCCGGTGGCCAGGTCATGACCGAGACTGCGATCGACAGCGGGTTGTTTCGCGATCTTTACGTGTCGCTCGGCGAGCCGGTTGCCGGCGGCGCCTGGAGCGTTCGTGTTTATTACAAACCGTTCGTCGGCTGGATCTGGGGCGGTGCGGTCTTGATGGCACTCGGCGGCGGACTCGCTCTCAGCGATAGGCGCTATGCCTTAGCCCGACAAAAGGAGCGTGCTTCGAAGGACGCCGTTGCAAAGACGGAAACGGAAACCACCGTGCAACCTTCGCCATCTGTGGTTTAAAGATGCTGCGTTACCTGATTCCACTTGTTCTGTTTCTCGTACTGGTCATCTTTCTGGCAATCGGGCTGACCCGCGATCCGAGCAAACTTCCGTCGGCTCTGCTCGACAAGCCCGCGCCAACGTTTCGTTTGCCACAACTGAAAGATCCGGACAAAACATTTTCCGCCGAAGATATGCGTGGCAAAGTTTGGGTCATGAATGTGTGGGCGTCGTGGTGCATCGCGTGCCGCGATGAACATCCATATTTGTTTCAGTATGCGAAATCGGGAGTGGTTCCGATCTACGGTCTTAATTACAAAGACCGGCCGGAGGATGCGCTCGGCTGGCTGGGAGAGTTGGGCGATCCGTATGTCTTAAGCGCCGTGGATCTGGATGGACGCGTGGGCATCGATTACGGAGTTTATGGAGCGCCGGAAACGTATCTCATCGATAAAAGCGGCACGATTAGATTCAAACATGTCGGGCCGGTGACGCCCGACATTTGGTCGAAAAACTTTCTTCCCCTGGTCCAGGAATTGAACCGTCAGTGAACAACCAGATGACTCGTTCACGTTTTTTAGCATTACTGCTGCTCTGCTTGTTGCCCACGGTGGTGACGTCGCAAGTGCAGATCGAAGACCAACCAAGTGATGATCCGGCCGTCGAAGAACGCCTGGCAAAACTGTCACACGAACTTCGTTGTCTACAATGCCAGAATCAAACTCTCGCCGAATCGCCCGCGAGCATCGCCGCAGACCTGCGCCGCGAGATACGCACGCAGATCAAGGCCGGCAAGAGTGATCAGGAGATCATCGCGTTTCTCACTCAGCGTTATGGCGACTTCATTCTCTATCGCCCCCGTGTCACACCTACGACCTATCTGTTATGGTTCGGGCCATTCCTGCTACTAATCGCCGGGCTGGTAGTGCTTTTCCGTTACGTCAAACAACGCCGCGATTTAATTACTGAACGGCCGTTGACGGCTGAAGAACGACGGCGCGCGGAAGAGATGCTGCAGCCGACTTCCGGAAAGGGTGCAGCATGATCCTCTTCTGGTTAATTTGCGCACTCTTCATCGTGATCGCGTTAGCCTTCGTATTGCCCGCGGCACTGCAACGCAACGAGCAATCGGAACGAGCAGTTGCAGACGAACGAAAGCTCGCGAATATCGCCGTCTATCGCGATCAGCTTGCGGAACTCGAGTCTGACCTGAAGAACGGCATTGTCAGTCAGGAGCAGTACGCGCAGGACCGCGAAGAGATCGAGCGACGTTTGCTCGAGGACACAACATCGGCGGCGGCTCCCGCCACGCGCAAACCTGCAACCGCTGCACCCGTCAATCGCAGCACGGCATACGCGATCGCGTTCGGTCTGCCGATCGCCGCGGTGATCTTTTATTTGCAGATCGGTAAGCCGAACACCATTACCGAACCGGCCGGCAGAATGACTCAGCCGCCGGCCGCTGCCGGTGAACGCACGCAGCAACAGATCGACGCGAATGTCGCCGCCCTGGCGAAGCGACTGCAAGAGAATCCCAACGATGCGCAAGGTTGGACCATGCTGGCCCGATCCTACAATTCCATGGAACGCTTCGGCGAAGCAGCAGGCGCCTACGCGAAGGCGACTGAACTCCAGCCGCAGGACGCCGACCTGTTGGCCGAGTACGCCTTCGTGAGTGCGATGGCGAACGGACAGAGTCTCGAAGGCTTCCCGATGGAGTTGGTTAACCGGGCTTTGAAAATAGATCCGGAAAACGGGAAGGCACTCCAACTCGCTGGCAGCGCCGCTTTTGAAGCGAAGGACTACGCGAAAGCGATCGACTACTGGCAAAAGGTGTTGAAGACAGTCTCGCCTGACTCTGAAGTGGGCCAGGCAATCACGGAACGAATCAACGAAGCGAAAGCTCTGGCCGGCAACAAATAGCCGGACAACAAATAGATCATGTCGAGAGAAAATTTACTTTTTGGAATTATCGGAATACTGCTCGGGTTCATCGCCGGTTTCATGTTTGCCAGTTCGATGAGTCAAAAGACGCAGCCCGCAACGGCGTCAATGTCGCAAGCGATGCCGGCGGACCATCCGCCTGTGGGCTCGCAAAACGCCGGCGGCAACCCCGATCAGGTGCGCGCGGCTGTCACGGCAGACATCGAGAAGGCACGCAACGAACCGAAGAACTTCGACGCGCAGATCAAGGCGGCGGAACTCTTCTATCGCATCGGGCGCTACGATCAGGCGATCGAGTTTTTGCTCAAGGCAAACCAGCTAAAGCCCACCGATTACGACACTGTCGTTAGCCTCGGAATGGTGAACTTTCAGGCGGGGCATTATGAACCCGCCGAGAAATGGTTGACGGCGGCGATCAAGATGAGACCTGACGATGTGACCGTCCTGGAAGGATTGACTGATACGAAGCTGCAAAGAGGCGACGCGAAGGGCGCTGAAGAAGCAATGGCGCAGTTGGAGAAGGCGGCGCCGAGCAGTGAGGAACTGCCGCGGTTTCGTGAGACGTTAGCTAAGTTGAAGTCGAAGTGAAACATTAATTTTCGAACCGTGTTTACGGAGCGATCTGCATCCTCACGACGTTTATCAGCAGTATACGACTGATCTTACCGTCCTTGCCGGTCACTACCACCTGACCATTTTCGATCGTCACTCGTTTGACTGTCCCCATCGAGCGATTGATTAGCGTACCGTCGTTGGTTTCGATGATCAGTCGTGGTCCAACTTCCGGTTCCGGTTCAGGTTCAGGAGCAGGAGTAGCCGGTTTTGCGGCTTCTTCCGGCGGAGGAGTCTCTTTCGGTGGCGGTGGTTGACGGCGTGGCGCCGGTCGTCGACCGCGAGCGTTGCGTGGTGGCGTCGTCGTTCGCGCAGTCTCAGTTTCCGCGGTCGGTTTTTCAGTCACGGCCGGATGCGGTGTTTCGACTGGTTTCGCCTCAGGTGTGGGTTCAGGTGTCGGCGCCGGAGTTGGCGCAGCCGCGACCTCCGTCACTGGAGGCTCAGGCTCTTCGATGCGCGCGCCCACTGACGAAACGCGTTTGGTCCCTCTACCTGCCACCGCCGGTTCAGTTTTTTCGGGCGTCTCCGGTTCAGCCTCGGCGATATCGGGCCCGCCTGGCAGGGGCTCGAACGAACCGCCAAAATACAAACGATAAGTTCCCGGCTCATCGTTCGGACTGCGCGCTTCGACACGCAGTATCAGATCCTCTCGCCGGCGTAAGTAGATGCCTTTCGTTACCGGCGCCGTGCTTTCCGCATACAGACTGAGTTTCAACAATGGCCGCAACGTGACAGCGGTGAACACGTCCAGATCGCCGTTAAGGTTTGTGCTCTGGATGGTGATCAGCAAGTCTCCGGGCGTGCCTGTGAAGGCGTAGTAGTGATCGGTCAATCGCGAATCGCCGAGATCGCGTGCCACGATCTTCCCGCTGACAGTGTTCGATCGCACTGGTGTCGGCGAGCCGACGTCAACGGACTGCCCGAACGAGACGGTCGCGCTTAAAATGAGAAAAACGAGGAAGGAACCGAGCTTACTTACCATAGCGTGCCGCGCTACTTACTTTCTTGCGCCGCAAAGCATATCAGATCTGGGTTATCCTAGTCGCATGAAGTCAACTCTGGATCGCGATGTGATGTCAGCAACTGAGCCCCTGCAAAAGTTTCTTTGCGCCTTTGCGGCTTTGCGGGAGACAAATCACCGCACTAATACACGCACCACCTCCGAACCTGTTTCCCGCAACGGCGCAAAGGCCCAAAGAAAACACGGTTCAGAAACCAGGTTGCGCCACTACACACTTCTGCTTTCGCTGTCGTTGCTTCTGTTCTCTTCCCTGCCCGTTGTCGCGCAAAGCTGGACAGCCAAACTCGACAAAGACGTTCGTTTTTATCAACCGACGGAACTGGGCGTTGTCGTCGTCGGAACCGAAAAGTCGCTCTACGCGATCGACGGTTCGACCGGCGATACGCTCTGGCGTCGCAAAGACACGTCGCTCGACGAGACCGACGTCGCTCCCGTGCCTGCCACGGAACTGCTGCTGCTCAATTTCGAGAAGAGTGAGAAGTCGCGCATCGAAGCGGTTGATCTATTGACTGGCAAATCCGTCTGGCGCAGCGAGAAGATCAAAGGTGCTGTGATGCAGATGACGGTCGATCCGGAGCGCAACCTGCTCGCGGTCGTTCTCGTCAAGGACCCGAAGAACCGCGCGCGCGACGGATTCAAGCGCCGGCCGCTGGTGCATGTCCTCGATCTGAAGTCGGGTGATGAGCTTTGGAAATACGAAGCCGGTGAAGTGGAGTTGATGCCGGCGCGCTGGCGGGATGACGACAAAGAAGTCGATTACACCCTCGACAACTATTATCCGCCGGTGTTTGTCGGCAATCGTCTTTACGTGTTCTATGAGGGCGTGACTTCGTTCGAGGCCCGGACCGGGAAGGAACGTTTGCGCGAGAAGTATCGCGTCAACGAAGAAGGGCTGGCGTTGACGGAAGCGGAGCCGGTCTTTGCTGACGATGTTATTTACGTATCGGGTCATGGACGCGTGCGCGCCATTTCACGGCAGACAGGCGACACGGAGTGGGAAGCGAAGGATCTCGGTCTGACGCCAGAGATGTTTCTCGCCGGCGAAATCCTTTACGTGCGCACCGGTGGCCAGTTCACAAGAATCAAAAATGGCGAGACGGTCGAGCGTGGGCCCTATGGCGTGAGCGCGATTGAAGCGCGTTCAGGAAAGGTGTTGTGGCGTTACAAGGGCGCCGATAAAGGAATCACCAATCTGCTACTGCCCGCGCGCAACACGATCGCCGTCGCCGATCGCGACGATCTGATCATGATCGATGCGACGACGGGCAAACGCACCTCTCGGATCTCGCATAAAATCGAGCGGGCCTCGTTTGGTCTAATCAACGAGACTGGCGACGTAGTGATTGGCGGGCAGTCGGAGATTGTCGCGTTGAATCTCGCGAGTGGCCGGGAGGTCTGGCGCGCGCGGTACACGCCGCCCGGACGCGGAATCTTCCGCACGATCGGCGCGATCGCTGCTCGAGCTGCGTCGTTGTACTTCCGCTATGGTGGCACGGCGACAACGGCGTTTCGCGGAATTCAAGTGGCGCGGACGGTAAGCGGTTTGAGTTGGTCGCGCTCGTCGATTTCGAATCTGCAATCGCTGGCAACAGCTTCTTCGCGGCGCAACCGCGGCTCGCGTTTCGAACGAGTCGATCCGGTAGTTAACCGGATCGATCCCGCGCATCAACTGGAACGTCTATCGCGTTTTCTCTGGCACCGTGAACGGCTTGCAACCTTGCGCGGGCAGTGGATGTACTTCTACACCGATCTAAAAGGCCGCGACGGCAACGGTCTCGCCGGAGTAAACGTTAACAACGGCCGAACCGAACGCGAGATCCGGCTCTCAGATCTCGACGACCGCTTCGTCACTGACGAAGTCTTCGGCGTGATGTACGTCGCCTCCGGCAACCGGTTGTTTGGCCATCGACTGAACTAGTTCAGACGAAAAATAACCACTTCGCCACCGGAATTATCGACGATCGCAAACGCGCCCGCCAGTGGTCCTGAAGTAATCGCCGCGACGTCGTTTCGCGTGATCAATCCAAGTTTCACACGCACGTTAAACTCGCCAAACAGAATTCCATCCGGTCTGCGCGAGTTACCGTCGAGATCTGTGACGATCATGCGCCCGAACCCGGCGATCAGCATTAAACGGCCACCGCCGCCCTGCGGATCCTCGAAATACTCGAGGCCATTGATGCCTGCCGTTCCTGTTCCGGTCAGATCGATCGTGCGCACGAGCGTGCCCGTTCGCGAGATGACTCGAAGCCTTAACCTTTCCGATACCTGGGTCGCCGGTGTGCCTGTAAAGCCGACGATGAATTCATCCGTACCCGGCAAATACGCGAGCGCTAACGGTTGGCCGAAATTCTGACCGAGATTCGTGGGACTCAGACTAATTTGACTGTTCAGCGTCCCGTTCGAGTTGAACAGCAGGATCGCGCGGTCGGTTGCCAATCCAAACCGCAACACCGCGATCAGATCTTCCTGCGGGAGATAAACCGTTTGGCGCGTGAATGCGAACGGGGTGAGGTTGACGATGGGCGTTACGCCGCTGGTGAGTGCAGTGGATAGACCCGATACGCCGCCGTTCAAGTTCAGATTGGTATCATGTGTCACGAGCAAGCGATTGGCGTCGCTGTCCCATGCAATTCCGACGGGCACGTTGAGATTTACGCCGATTACGTCGTGCCGATCGTCTTGCGGTTCACGATTCAGGTTCTTGTCGAATACCAGCAGACTCTGCGGATAGTTAGTGGCGACAACGCGGCCGTCATCAAGACGAACAATGCCTTCACCCATTCCGTCTGCGTTCGTAATCAACGGACCGGACACAATGTTGCCGCTGAAATCTATGATCCAGAGGTTCTCCGCGTGATAGGCAGAAAGCAGCAAACGGTTTGGGCCGAGATACATGACGTCACCGAGTCCGCCTTCCGATAACAATTGCGCCGGCCAGTCAGGCCGGTGGATTTCAGACACCACTACGCCGTCGCGCCTCATGATTTCGAGGCGGGCGTCGGCCGCGCCGAGGTCGTCCCAAACCACCATGATCAGATGGTCTGGAAAAACCGGCGCATCCGCCGGAATGTATGCGAGGCCTTCAATATGCCCGGGCCGATAATTACTGTCGAGATACTGAATTGGGCGGGTGCCTTTGAACCCGCATGCCTGATCGAAGAAGAAGAGCTTATCGGGATGTGGCCCGTTGTTCATCGCGAATAGGCCTTCACTCGGCACAAAGGTGACTCCATTGGCAAACTGATCCATCTCCGGGTGATCGACTTTGCAAACTTTGGTCAGCGATCCCTTCTTGGTCATATCGACCGAGTGCAGTTCGTATCCGTTCGTCATCACCAACTGGTCTTTCAAACTGCCTGAACTGACGAAGGTGATATCTTCGGCGTAGCCGCCGATCCGCGCGCGATTGGCAATCGTCTGGGCGCTTCCGTCGACGGCGGAAAACGTCGTGATGAGGGTTAGCAGAGCGATAACGGTAAGGCTTGTGCGTAGTATTTTCATGTTGGCTCCTCAAGTTTGATTGAATGAGATTGAGCGAGGTGATAAATTGCGGCGCTCTTCTCTATTGTCTTGCCTGCTTTAATAGGCGCAATTCTCATCCAAAATGGAGGGTCCACCTCTCCGCGTGACAGGAAACATCACACAACTTCTCCTTCAGTGGCGTCGTGGCGACCAATCCGCGCTGGAACAGCTCATGCCGCTGGTCTATGAGGAGCTGCGGCGGCTGGCGCGACAGTGTATGCGCGGCGAGCGCGCCGGCCACACCCTGCAAACGACCGCGCTCGTTAATGAAGCGTACCTCCGACTAGTCAATTCGAGCCGAGTTCAATGGCAGGATCGGGCACACTTCTTCGCCATCGCCTCTCAACTCATGCGGCGTGTGCTCGTTGACGAAGCACGCAAACGCCGCAACCTCAAACGTGGTGGCGAATACACGCGCCTCGCGATCGAAGAGGTAGAGATTGGCAGCCCCGGGCGCGATTTCGATCTGCTGGCACTGGACCAGGCACTCGACGGGCTCGCAGAGTTCGCTCCGCGGAAAGGCAAAGTGGTGGAGCTTCGCTTCTTCGGCGGTCTTAGTATTGAAGAGACTGCACTGGTATTGGGAATCTCGACCGACATCGTCAAACGAGAATGGCGGACCGCAAAACTGTGGCTGCTTCGGGAGTTGGGCCACTCAATGTCCGGAGCGTAGAACTGTGGACCAACTGCGATGGCTACAGATCGAGGAAGTGTTGCAAGAGGTACTTGACCTCCAACCGCAGCAACGTGCCGCGTTTCTCCGACGCGCGTGTAACGGCGACGCGGCGTTGCTGGCGGAGGTCGAAGCACTGCTGAAACGCGAAGCAGAAGCCGGCAGTTTCATGGAATCGCCGGCGATCGCTTTCCTGCCTCAAATCGAACCACCTCCGCGCATCAGTCACTATCGAATCGAAAAACGGATCGGTTCGGGAGGAATGGGTGAGGTGTTCAAGGCCTATGACGAAACGTTGCGCCGCGTGGTCGCATTGAAGATGTTGTCCGTGGAGTTTACGTCTGACGCCGAGCGAGTGCGCCGCTTCGAGCAGGAAGCCTTCGCCGCTTCCCGACTCAACCACCCAAACATCATCACGATCTTTGAAATCACCCATACGGGCGATGCGCATTTCATTGTCGAGGAAATTGTCGAAGGCCGCACGTTGCGCGAACTGCTACGCGATCCTGAGTCGAATAAACCGCGGCCACTTGAAGTTGAACGCGCGGTCGACATTGCTATCCAGATCGCGAGCGCATTAAAAGCCGCGCATACCGCCTGGATCATTCATCGAGACATCAAACCCGAAAACGTCATGGTGCGCGATGACGGTCTGGTAAAAGTGCTCGACTTCGGTATCGCTAAACTCGGCGACGAACGTGGCTCGTTCGTTTCGAGTCACGATCACCTGTCCGCCGCTGCGTTTCAATCTCAGCCGCCGTCGTTAACATTCCCCGGCGCGATCATGGGCAGCGCCAGTTATATGTCTCCCGAACAAGCACGCGGCGAGCCGCTGGACGGCCGCACCGACCTGTTCTCGCTGGGCCTGGTGATTTACGAGATGTTGACGGGTATTCAACTATTCGCGGGCGCGACGCGCACAGACGTGCTTGAACGTATCAAACTAAGAGAAGACACCGGCGGTGCGCGCCTTAAGTCCGGCAATATTCCCAGGGACTTGCAACGCATTCTGCGACGTGCGTTGCACAGCGACCGCGAAGAGCGTTATGCGTCAGCCGGTGAGTTGCTAGAAGATCTGATTAGATTCAGAGTACGTCTCGAGCGCAGAACAACGAGGCGGCTGTTGGGCCTGAGCGCCGTAGCACTCGCATTGGCTTTCGCGATCATCGGTGTTGCCGCGTTTCTCTCCGTGCAGGAAACCTGGGTCGAGACGATTTTCCGCGACGGACACTCGGCCGCAGTACGTCGTGCGGTCTTCTCACCTGACGGAAAGCTACTCGTCTCAGTCAGTGAAGATCATCAAGTGATTGTCTGGGATTTTTTCCGTCGCATGCGCGTAAAGACGCTCGCAGAACACAGCGGGGTAGTTACCACCGTAGCGTTTTCACCTGACGGCAAATGGTTTGTCACTGGGGGTGAAGATGAGCAGCTGATCGTCTGGGATGCGGCGCGCTTCGAAAAACAAACTGCGTGGCACGACCATTCGGCGCCGCTGATTGCGGCCACCTTCTCTGCAGACGGCTCTCTGCTCGCGTATGCGACAAGGAACGGCGTTGTTATCCGGGAAACGAAGTCATGGACCAGGATTAGAGAGCTTCCCTGCGAGATGTCTTACGGCAATTACGTGTTTCTGCAAAACAACCGCTGGATCGCCGACAGTCACGGAAACGCGTGGGACCTGTTAACCGGTGAACGCGTAATCAAGAGTGGGCCCGATTGGCAAGCAAACTGGGCCGCCAGTTCGGCGGATGGTGATCGGTGGGCCAGCATTGACACGATGGGTCGGGTGAGAGTGATGGACCTCCTAGGACGACAGTCCATTCACCTTCGGGAAGCGCATCACGATCATGGTCGTTCGGTTGCCTTATCTCCAGACGGCAACTTGATCGCGTCCGCGGCAGAACGAGTGTTGCTATGGAACGCGTCGACGATGACAAAGATTGCGCCGCTGGAATACGAATCCGTTGTTTGGTCCGTGGATTTTTCCCCCGATGGCCGGTGGCTGGTATCGACTCACGGCGATGGATCTATTCTCATTTGGGACGTAGAAAATCGAGAATTGGAAGCAAACCTGAGGGAACACAGCGGTGGTGTTCGCGCTATTGCCCTTTCGCCGGACGGCAAACGTTTGGCAACTGCCAGCGAGGACCACTCGGTGATCCTTTGGGACACCGACCACGGCCGAAAGGAAACCGTGTTGATGGCACACGGGACGCGCGTTTCCGCGGCAGCGTTTTCGCCGGATGGAAGTTGGCTGGTGACTTCAGATCAGCATGGTGAAGTCGTACGGCATGACCTGGGACATGGCACGACGTGGCGACGGAAGAAGTCGCGAGAGTATCTCCCAGACTACTACGTGGCTGTGTCTCCCGATGGCCGTTTTATCGCGACCAGTTTCTTCATCTACCACGCGGCAACCGGTGAGCCGGTCAGCCGTCGCGACGACTGGAGAAATGTTTACAGTGCGGCGTTCACAAGAGATGGCGCCTGGCTCGTCGGCGCCACTGACAGTGGAGAAGTGTTGGTCGTCGACACAAACACGTGGCGACCTGTCGAGCGACAAAAGTGGTCAGCCACACCACTCGTGACACTAAGTGTCTCCCCTGACGGAACTCAAATTGTTACCGGTGAAGACGGCAAGCTGATCCGGCTCGGAACAATCAGGCCGTTGCGCCAAACCGCCGTGATCGGACAACACGATGCGCGCGTGAAGGCAGTCGCTTTCTCGCCGGACGGAAAGCAAATCGCATCGGCAGGCGACGATAAGATGGTTCGTTTGTGGGACGTGGACCAACGCAAACTGCTGACGACAATCGGAACGCACACGTCTCCCATCTACGCACTCACCTTTTCACCTGACGGGCGGCGATTAATTACCGGCGAACACGATCGTTCCGTGCGCCAGTACACGCGCCGTCGCAGCTTGTGGGGCTTTTCGCTGGACTAAACTCGCGCGCGGCGCAGGCGTAACGCGTTCGCAATCACGGAAACGCTGCTGAAACTCATCGCCGCGGCGGCGATCATCGGACTCAGCAGGATGCCGAAGAAGGGATACAACAAACCCGCCGCAATCGGCACGCCCACTGAGTTGTAAACAAAAGCGAAGAACAGGTTCTGCTTGATGTTCTGCATCGTCGCGCGACTGAGCGCGCGGGCCCTGGCGATGCCGCGCAAGTCGCCTTTAACCAGCGTAACTTCGGCACTCATCATCGCGACGTCCGTGCCCGTGCCCATCGCAATTCCAACATCTGCCTGCGCCAGCGCAGGCGCGTCGTTAATGCCATCGCCGGCCATCGCCACTACGCGTCCAGCAGTTTGAAATCTCTGCACAGCGTTGACTTTTTGATCCGGCAATACCTCCGCGACCACTTCATCGATTCCCAACTTTCGCGCCACGGTTTCCGCGGTCGTTCGGCTGTCGCCTGTCAGCATGACGATACGAACGCCCTCGGCATGAAGCTGTTTGATCGCATCCGGTGTTGACGTCTTGATCGGATCGGCGACGCCGACAATTCCCGACGCTTTACCGTCAACGACAACAAACATCACTGTCTGCGCGTCGGCACGCAACTCTTCAGCCTTCGCCGCCAGATCACCCGCATCGATCTTGAACTCGTCGAGCAGCGCGCGATTACCGAGCAACACCTTCCTGCCCTCGACCTCGCCACGCACTCCCTTGCCGGTGATCGAATCAAACCCGACGGCCTCAATCGACCCGATCCCACGCTCCTGCGCACCCGCAACAATCGCTGCCGCCAACGGATGTTCGCTGCTTCGTTCAAGACTCGCCGCCAGTCTCAACAGCGTCGCTTCATCAAATCCCGGCGCCGTCACAACGCTCACTAACTTCGGTTTTCCTTCGGTCAGCGTTCCAGTCTTATCGACGACCAGAGTATCGACCTTCCGGAGTACTTCGATCGCTTCCGCGTTCTTGAAAAGCACACCGATCTGCGCGCCCTTCCCTGTTGCCACCATGATCGACATCGGCGTCGCCAGCCCCAGCGCGCACGGGCAGGCGATGATCAGCACGGCGACGGCATTCACGAGACCATAGGCCATTCGTGGCTCCGGTCCCCAAATGCTCCAAATGATGAACGTAACAACCGCAATCGCAACTACCGCGGGAACGAAATAACTCGAGACCACGTCCGCCAGTCTCTGAATCGGCGCGCGACTTCGCTGCGCCTCGGCAACCATTTGCACGATCCGCGCCAGTAGCGTCTCAGAACCAACCCGTTCTGCCTGCATCACGAACGCGCCGCGGCCATTCACTGTCCCCCCGACAACACGCTCACCGGAACCTTTCTCGACGGGAATCGGTTCACCCGTGACCATCGATTCGTCAATGGCGCTCGATCCCTCGACGATGATGCCGTCAACGGGCACTTTCTCGCCGGGGCGAACGCGGAGTCGATCGCCAACCTGCACCTGGTCCAACGGAACGTCTTGTTCTTCGCCATCAGCGCTGATGCGGCGAGCAGTCTTTGGCGCGAGGCCGAGCAGCGCTCTGATCGCGTTTCCGGTTTGACTGCGGGCGCGCAGCTCGAGCACCTGGCCCAATAGGACGAGAGTAGTGATCACGGCGGCCGCTTCGAAGTAAACCGGCACGGCGCCACCGTGGCCACGAAACGAGGGTGGAAACAGTTGCGGCGCAACGACAGCGATCAGGCTGAATACGTAAGCGACCGACACGCCCAGCCCGATCAGCGTGAACATGTTGAGGCTGCGATTGACGACCGACTGCCAGGCGCGCACAAAGAACGGCCAGCCACCCCACAACACGACCGGTGTCGCGAGAACCAGTTGCACCCAGTTCAGCGCCGTCATCCCGATGCGGTGTTGTAACGGCTCGCCTGGGATCAAATCGCTCATGCCGATTGCAAAGACAGGAATCGTCAAGAACAAACAGACCCAGAACCGTCGATTCATGTCGACGAGTTCAGGGTTTTCTTCGTCCTCGAGTGAAACCGTGACGGGCTCGAGCGCCATGCCGCAGATCGGACAACTACCGGGAGCGTCGCGGATGATCTCCGGGTGCATCGGGCAGGTGTATTTTTGGCCCGGCTTCGATTCAGCCTGCGGGGTTTGAACTTGCGCGCGTTGGATTTGAACTGTGGCAGGCGGAGGCGCCGCAGGTTTTTGCAGAAATCGTTCCGGGTCTTGCCGAAAACGATGCAGGCAGTGCGTGCTGCAAAAGTAGTAAGTTTTTCCCTCGTAATCGTATGATCCCGCGGCGCTTTTAGGATCGACGGTCATGCCGCAAACCGGATCGAGCGCGGCGTTCGTTTCAATTTCTGTCATCTGCATCCAAGTATCGTATTTCGGAGACCGGCTTCTCAACCGCCAGCGCACCCGCATAGCCGGGCGCGACCGCGATGTCCACCAGTTTCCATCGTTCGTGCGAGCCGTCGTCGTTTCGCAACAACGCCACCGCCTCTTCGGATCCAAGCGTCACGTCGAAGCCGTCGAGCGGTTGCGACATCCCGCGGCCCGTGGCTTTGATGTATGCCTCTTTGCGAGTCCAGCATCTGAAAAACCCGGCGACACGGTCGTGCGCCGGCAGTTCGCACAGCACGCCGACTTCAAACGGCGAGAAAAAGCGGCGCGCAACGTTCTCGCTCGCAAAATCGGCGCGTACGTGCTCGACGTCAACTCCGATCTCGCGCCTTTCAGCGATCGCATACAACGCCATACCGTGTGAGTGCGACATGTTGAACCGCAACTGACTCTCGCGCAACTCACCATCCAACGCAGGCTTACCCCACGCACCGTAAGAAAACTGCAAATGCTCCGGATCGATCTGCAAATAGCGGCCAAGCAGAACGCGCAGAAATCCCCGCGCCACTACAAAATGTCGTCGATCTCTTTCGAAATGAAAACGATTGGCCCGTTTGATCTCGTCAGGTTGCAACAGGTCAAAGAAGTCTTCGACGGGGTGGTCTAATGTGAGACGCCAAACATGCACTTCGTTCGTGTGCAGCGACAGCGATGCAGGGGGCGAGGACCAGATGGAAGTTCCCGACGTCAAGAAGCAGCGCTGCCTCCGGCGTACTGCAACAGACGCGCCAGATCCGTTGCAGAGTGCGGACGTTCGTCAGGATCTTTCGCGAGCGCCTGCATGATCGCGGTCGATATTCGTCTCGGCAACGCCAGCGATGGGGGCAGTGGCTGCGGTGGTTCGTACAGATGTTTGCTGACAACGCCCGACACGGTTTCCGCCTCAAACGGGCGCTTTCCTGAAACCATCTCGTAGAACATCGCGCCAAGACTGTAAACGTCCGAACGGGTGTCGAGTGGTTCACCCATGCATTGTTCGGGCGACATGTAAAACGGGGTGCCCAGCACGACCGCGCCTTTCTGGGACAAGTCGGCATCAGCCAGCAACTTTGCAAGACCGAAATCGACCACGCGCACACTCTCAAACTCGTAATCGTCGTCAGGAGCGACGACCAGGATGTTTTCGGGTTTGAGATCGCGATGGACCACGCCCTGACGGTGCGCAGCGCCGACTCCAGCACAAATCCCGCGCATCATACGCACGGCACGCTCGACTGGAAACCGCCCTTCACTGCTCAGCAGATCTCGCAGCGGCGTTCCTTTTACAAACTCCATCACGATGAACGCGGGCACATGCTCGTCGTCCGTTTCGCCGAAATCGTGAATCGTGATCACGTTTGGATGGTGCAGCATCGCGGCTGCGCGAGCCTCACGTCGAAACCGTGCCAGGGCTGCATCGTCCGTAACGAACTTTCCCATCAGGATCTTGACAGCAACGTCATCGCCGATACGCACGCGTCGCGCGCGATAGACCATGCTCATCCCGCCCTTGCCGAGTAGTGCCGTCAACTCGTACTTGCCATCGATGAGGCGCCCGATCAGCGGGTCGGGATTCACCAGCCGGATGGTGGGGAGCGATGCCTGATAATGATTTTCGTAATACGGATGCGGACCGACGGAATCGGGTAGACTCAATGGCAAACCACATTCAGCGCAAAACCTCGCCTCGCGCTCGAGGAACATCTCGCATTGCGGACAAAACGGGTGCTTCGTACGCAGATCGTTCAGCAGTTGGTCCAACTCGTCTTCGAGACGGTCTAATCCTTCGGCGGCGCTTGAGGAATGGCGCAACGTTCCGTCGATGTCGAAGAGAAAGTAAGCAGGCAGAACGTCGCGTTCTTCGCCGAACTCGTCGCGCAGCTTGTGTTCGTTATCGAAGGCGCAGGGTTCGGTCAGGTTGAATCTCTCGACGGCCTCGCGCACGGCGCGTTGCTTCTTCTCGGCTTCGGATTGCGGCGAGTGAACTGCGACCACGCGTAGTCCCTCGCGTCTGCGCTGGTCGCGCCAGTCGGCGATCTGCATCAGATTAATCTTCGACGGTTCAGAGCTCAGCGACCAGAAATGGACCAGGATGGGGCGGCCTTTGAGTTCGCGCTTCAGGGCTTCAAGACGATCGTGATTCGTCGCGTTGGGGCGTTCGAGATTGAGCCAATCCGTGGCTTCGGAAAACGAAGGGAGCTGTAACTCAACATTCATGGGACTGTGAATATTAACATGGCATTCCGTAATCGTGTTCCCCGTCGCCGGAGCAAAAGATGCTTCCAGGGGTTCAAGAGTAGAACACAGATTACCTGGCACAAACATTGCCGAAAGCTTAAGGGCTCGCACAAAAGGGTTGACGGTTTTCACGCCATCAACCCTTTTTTTGAGCCGTTTGGAGTGGTTGCTCTGACAGTTACTCCTCTGATGTCGTGGGATCGATGACTGTCTTGACCTGCGCCACGAGGTTTGCCGGAAACCCACCCAGACGCGCGTGCTCCTGCACCAGTTCCTCGTTCGGCGCGATGTACACGCAATAGATCTTATTGTCGGTGACGTAGCTCTGGACCCACTGAATCCGCGGTCCCAGTTCATTAAGAACGTTGCATGACCGCTGCGACATCGTTTTTAGTTCTGCCGGCGACATCTTGCTCGCGCCAGGTACCACTCGCTCAATGACATACTTTGGCATTGCTTTTCTCCATTTGTGTAATGACT
>CBFGMX010000022.1:0-49053 GCA_965649955.1 uncultured bacterium | reverse complement strand
CGGCTCTCGTGCAGCCCGCGCCAGCGATGACCATTGCGCCCCGGCAGATCGTCGGCGGCGACTGGACCATCCGTACCGGCTGCGTAGTTTGAAAAGTGGGGTGGGGGCTGTTGCGCCCATGCCTCCAGGATCGGCGTGATTAACCGCCACTGTGCCTCCGCTTCATCGGCGCGAATAAAGAGCATCGCATCGCCGCGCATTACGTCCAGCAACAACGTCTCATACGCCGCCGGCGGTTCCATACCAAACTCGCGTTCATAACAGAAATCCATTTGCACTGTGCTGGTGCGCATTTCAAACCCCGGCCGCTTTGCCCCAAACGTGACCGTTATCCCTTCGTTCGGCTGAATACGCAACGCGACGATATTCGGATCAATCTCCTCTTTCGGCGTCCGCGCAAACAGTGCCTGCGGGGTGGGTTTGAAATGTACAGCGATCTCCGTGAGGTCGCGGGCCAGACGCTTGCCGGTACGGAGGTAAAACGGCACGCCCGACCAGCGCCAGCTTGAAATTCGAAACTCGACCGCGGCGTACGTTTCGGTTGTCGATTCTCTCTTCACGCCCTGTTCTTCTTTATAGCCAGCCACTTTTTCACTGCCAATCTCGCCTGGTCCATACTGGCCACGCACCGTCCGTTCGGCGACTTGTTCGGCCGTCATACGGCGAATCGATCGCAGCACCTGGACCTTCTCTTCTCTTACAGAGTCCGCATCAAATGCGACCGGTGGTTCCATCGCGGTCAACGTCAACAATTGCAGCAGGTGGTTAGCGACCATGTCGCGCAGCGCGCCTGCTTCTTCGTAATAACCCGCGCGCGTACCGACGCCGCCCGTTTCGGCAGCGGTGATCTCGACGTAGTCCACGTAGTTGCGGTTCCAGACAGGTTCAAACATCGTGTTGCCGAAACGAAAGACCAGTATGTTTTGGACCGTGGCTTTGCCGAGATAGTGGTCTATGCGATAGACCTGGTGTTCCTGAAAGACTTGCGAGACCGTAGCGTTAAGCGCCCGGGCAGATTCGAGATCGGTACCGAAAGGTTTTTCGACGACGATTCGGCTCCAGTATCCGTCCTCTTTTGCGAGACCCGCCTGGCCCAGACCGTTCATGATTTCGTCAAACAACGACGGCGGTGTCGCGAGATAAAACATGCGGTTCTTACTGGCGCCGTTCGACGCCAGCTCTTCGAGAGACTTCGTGATCGCCTGGTACGTGCCGTCGTCTTCGAGTTCACCGGCGATGTAGTGAATGCGCCGCGCAAAGTCGTTCCAAACGTGCTCGTCGAGTTCGTCTACCTTGTCGGAATTCGAAAGTGCTTCGTGCACGACGTTGCGATACTCGTCGTCCGACATCGCGTGCCTGCCTATACCGAGAATCCGCACCTGTTCGAGACAACCCAACCGGCAAAGGTCGAACAACGCAGGCATCAACTTCCGTTTCGTCAGATCGCCGGTTGAGCCAAAGATCACGACAACGCACGGATCCGCCTGCGGCAATGCGGGTTGTTCCATCTGAACGGGATCCGGGTCGATAAGTATTGCTGACATCGTTTACACCTTATTTATGACTCTTCTCTACGTGCCCGCCGAACTGCTTTCGCATCGCGGACAGCACTTTGTTTGCAAAGTCGGCTTCACCACGGGACGAGAACCGCGCGAACAATGCGGTGCTCAGGACCGGAACCGGAGCGCCTTCCTCGATCGCCGCGTTGATGGTCCAACGTCCTTCGCCGGAATCCGACACACGTCCCGAAAAGTCCTCCAGGTTCGGGTTCTCCGTTAACGCAATTGCGGTCAGATCGAGTAACCAGGAAGCAATCACACTCCCTCGCCGCCAAACTTCCGCGATATCCGCGAGGTTGAGGTCGTAACGATAGTGTTCGGGATGACGCAGCGGTGTAGTTTCAGCGTCCGCGGCGTGATCGAGTTTGCCGACGTTCGCATGATGCAACACGTTAAGTCCCTCTGCGTATGCGGCCATCAAACCGTACTCGATCCCGTTATGGACCATCTTCACGAAATGACCGGCGCCGGCGAGACCGCAGTGCAGGTAGCCCTCCGCGGCAGTGTCCACTTGACTCGCTCGTCCCGGCGTTGCGGAAACAGTGTTCCGGCCGGGAGCGAGTGTTTTGAAGATCGGATCGAGCTCGTTCACCACTTCGTTCTCGCCGCCGATCATCTGGCAGTAGCCGCGCTCGAGTCCCCAAACACCGCCGCTCACGCCGACGTCCACGTAATGAAGACGTTTTGCTTTTAGTTCTTCGGCGCGACGAATGTCGTCGATGTAATGCGAGTTTCCACCGTCGATGAGGATGTCGTCAGGATCGAGTTTCGGCGCGATTTGGTGGATCGTGCTGTCGACGAGCGCGGCTGGAATCATTAACCACACCGCGCGCGGGCGATTCAACTTTGCAATGAAGTCGTCAAGCGACTCTGAACCGGTTGCGCCTTCGGCCGCGAGAGTCGTCACGGCCTCGGCGTTGCGATCGTAAACAACGCACCGATGTCCGCCACGCAAAAGGCGTCGCACCATGTTCGCGCCCATGCGGCCGAGTCCAATCATTCCGATCTGCATTCCCGCAACTCCTTCAACTTTTGTGGTCTTTGTGGTTAGTCTTATACCAGATTGAAGAACGTCAACCACAGTAAGGAGCATTTCACATGAAATGTTTAGGCTTGCTTCTATTCATAATTGTTGCTCTTCCGGTTATGGCCCAGAAGACTCCCGCGATCCCGGCCGGCCGTGTGGTCGATCTCACTTACGCGTTCGATGCCTCAAGCGTCTACTGGCCGACAGCCGAGCCATTCAAACTCGAAACTGATTTCGAGGGTGTCACAGACAAGGGTTATTTCTACTCCGCGTATCGCTATTCAGCGGCGGAACACGGCGGCACGCACCTCGACTCGCCGGTGCACTTCGCGAAAGGCCGCCACACCGTCGATCAGATTCCTCTGGATAATGTGATAGGACCGGCTGTGGTGGTGGACGTTACGAAACAATGCGCTAGCAATCCTGATTACCAGGTAACAGCCGCCGACTTGCAGGATTGGGAACGTACAAACGGCAGGATCCCTACCGGAACGATCGTGTTGCTGCGGACCGGTTTCGGTAAACACTACCCCGATCGAAAGAAGTATCTCGGAACCGACGAACGCGGCGCTAATGCCGTTCCGAAACTGCATTTCCCCGGACTGCATCCCGATGCCGCCCGTTGGCTGACGCAGAACAGATCGATCAAAGCCATCGGCCTCGACACGGCCAGCATCGACTACGGCCAATCGACGTTATTCGAAAGCCACCGGACATTGTTCGACAAGAACATTCCGGCGTTTGAAAACGTCGCTAATCTCGATCAGTTGCCCGTGAAAAATTTTTCCGTGATTGCGTTGCCGATGAAGATTAAAGGCGGCAGTGGTGGTCCATTGAGAATCGTCGCCATCCTACACTGACGAGGCGATTGGAACTACCTGCCGGTGCTCGAGTAACAGTTCCTCGAATGCCGACGCGCTGATCGCCTTGCTGAACAGAAAACCCTGAAGCACGTCGCAATCGAGTGAACTCAGATACTGAAGTTGCTCCTGCGTCTCGACGCCTTCGGCGACGACCGTGAGATCGAGCGCATGGCCCAACGTGATGATGGCGCGCACGATCGCAGTGTCGTGCGGATCCTTGCAAATGTCAGATACGAACGACTTGTCGATCTTCAACGTGTCTATCGGGAAACGTTTCAGATAGTTGAGCGACGAGTATCCGGTGCCGAAGTCATCAATCGCGACCTTGATACCCATCAACTTCAATTCGTGAAGTTTCTCGATCGCCTGTTCGGGATCTTTCATGATCGAGCTCTCGGTCAGCTCAAGTTCCAGCCAACGCGGATCCAGGTTTGTCTCTTTCAATATCTCCGCGACCGTCGAAATGAATGTAGCCTGCTGGAACTGCCGCGCTGAGAAATTAACCGACAAGCGCATCGGAGCAAGACCCGCGTCCTGCCACAACATGCTTTGTTCGCACGCCGTCCGCAGGATCCAATCGCCAAGCTGGATAATCAATCCGCTGTCTTCGGCGAGGGCAATAAACTCCGTTGGATACAACAGCCCCAGACTCGGATGTTGCCAGCGCACCAGCGCCTCCATGCCGACCAACTGAAAACTGCGCGTGTCGACCTGCGGCTGATAGTGAACGACGAACTCCTGTCGCTCGAGCGCACCGCGAAGATTACTTTCGAGCACAAGCTGTTTCAGCGCGCGTGTCGTTCCGCCGGCAGTGTAGAACTGATAGTTGTTTCCGCCCTGCACCTTCGCGCGATCCAGTGCGGCGCCCGCGTTCTTTAACAGACCCGCCGTATCGCGCCCGTCCGTCGGGTAAACAGCGATGCCGATGCTGCTGGCGACAAACACTTCCTGATCGTCAAACAGGTACGCCTGATCCAGTGATTCCTTGATCGCGCGCGCGACATTCGCTGCGTCCTGGGCACGCGGGACATGCGTCAGGAGAATGGCAAACTCATCGCCGCCGAAACGAGCCACGGTATCGCTTTCGCGCACACAGCTCGTCAGTCGCTGCGCGACAGACTGCAACAGCCGATCGCCTGCCGTGTACCCAAGCGAGTCGTTGATTGTCTTGAACCGATCCAGGTTGAGCAGCAACACCGCCTGCATCTGATCGTTGCGGCGCGACATCGCGATCGCCTGCTTGAGACGGTCTTTGAAAAGGACCTGGTTGGGAAGATCGGTGAGCGCGTCGTGGTAGGCGAGGTGATTGAGTTTTTCCCGCGCCTGCTTGTTCTGCGAGAGATCGATGATGAAACACGCGACCTCTTCCTCGTAAAGGGCTGCGCCAAACAGCACCGGGATCAAACTTCCGTCGTGACGCACGAGGCTTTTTTCGAAAGGCGCGCAAGCGCCGAACGCCATCAGTTTTTCGAACGCCTCGTCATCCAGACGCCGGTCTTCAGGCGCGGTGAGATCGTGAACTCGCTTCGGTAGATCTGCGCGGGCGTAACCGAGTGTGTGTAGGAAACTCTCGTCCACTTCGAGAATTTTGCCTGACAGATCGACGAACAGTATGCCGATGAGATTTGTAGCGACGAGTCGTCGCAGTCCTGCGTCGAGCCGATTCATCATAGTATTTGCCTAGTGTGATGAGGAATGAGATAGGGCACACTTAGGCTAACACAAATGGCTCGGATTCCACGAGAAGAATTTTTGTTTGGTCCGCGTTACCGGGTAGCGCTCGTCGTTGGGACGGACGGTCCCGCCGGCAGTTTTTCGTGCAGATAACGCGTCATCGTCGCCAACAGATGGCGCTGCGTACCCGGTCCTTCCGAAATCGAGTGCGAACGATTCGGATACGACATCATCGAAAACTGCTTATTCGCCGCCACCAAAGCGTTGATCAGCGCCTCCGTACCCTGGTAGTGGACGTTGTCGTCGCCCGTTCCGTGAATCAGCATCAGATTGCCCTTTAACTGCGAGGCAAACGTGATGGGCGAACTCTGTTTCCACTCTTCCGGATGATCTTTTGGCAGGCCGCCATATCGTTCCTGATAGATCGTGTCGTAGTAGTGGATGTCAGGAACCGGCGCAACCGAAATTCCCGTGACGTAAACGTCCGGATAGCGAAACATCGCATTCAGCGTTGAAGAACCGCCACCGCTCCACCCCCAGATACCGATTCGCGACGGATCGACGAACGGCCATTTCGCAATCGCCCGTGCGGCATTCGCCTGGTCGGCGGAACTGACGACGCCGATCTTGCGATACACAATCTTGCGCCACGCCCGGCCACGCGGCGCCGGAGTGCCGCGGTTATCGACGCTGGCAACGATGTAACCCTGCTGCGCCAGCATCCGGTGCCACAGACCGTTGCGTCCGCCCCATCCGTCGAGCACGGTTTGGCCCCAAGGCTCGCCATAAACGTGGAACAGCACGGGATAACGTTTCTGCGGATCGAAGTCAGGCGGTTTGATCATCCAGCCGTCGAGCTGCACACCCTCGCCGATGTCAACTCTGAAAAACTCCGTCGGCGTCTGTTTCAATTTCGCGATCCGGTCCTGGAGTTCGCGATTGTCGATCAACGTGCGGGCGATCGAGTGTTCGGGCAGCCGCACGACCTCGGTTACGGGCACCTTGTTGAAGGTATGGTAAACGTGAATCGCGAACCCGCCACGCGGCGAAATATTGTACGAATGCATGCCCGGTAAGCTGGTCGGCGTCAGGCGTTCTTCTTTACCTGTGCCGTCGATACGCACGCGAAAGAGATAACGCTGCGTCGCGTTCTCGGGCGACGCGAGAAAATAGACGTATCCGTTTGTCGGATCCACTCGTTCGACGGTGATCACGTCGTAGTTACCGGGCGTGATTGTTTTGACGTCGCTGCCATCGCGCGAGATCGAGTAAATGTGGCGCCAACCGTCGCGTTCGCTGGCCCACAGAAAACGCTTGCCACCGTCGATCCATTCGACGTCGCCGCGCGCGATTCCGGTCTTGTCCCAATCGATATCGCCCCACGCGATGTCCACCCACGCTTCATCTTTCTCGACCAGCACTGTTCGAACTTTGCCGGTGCGCACATCGCCAAGCATCACCGTGTTCGTGTCCTGGCGGCGATTGAGTTGTTGAATGATTACTTCTTCGGAGTTCGCGGCCCACTCCATGCGCGGAAGATAGTTGTTGCGCGCATCGCCGGGAACTTCCAGCCACCTGGTCGCGCCGCCGTTGGCGTTCACGACGCCGACGCGAGCGGCCGAATTCGTCTCGCCTGCTTTCGGGTACGGAAAAGTCTGGATGACGGGATAGAGACCCGACGTGTTGTTGATCAGCGTCATCTCCTTCACGCCCTCGGAGTTGAGCTGCCAGTAGGCAATCTGTTTGCTGTCCGGACTCCAGCGAAAACCGTCGCGGCAGAACAGTTCTTCTTCGTACACCCAATCGAACGTGCCGTTGACCATGTAACGCGAACCGTCGGTGGTGATCTTCGTGATCTTGGAATCGGCGGAGAGGTTTTCGATGTAAATGTTGTTTTCACGAACGTAGCCGACGCGCTGGCCGTCCGGCGAAAACTTCGCAAACATCAACGTCGAAGGTTTCGCGTCGGGGCCGCCGAGTTTTCGTAAACTTCCGCTTTGCAGATCGAGCACCCAGTAGTCTCCGCGAGTGTTGCTGCGCCAGACGCGGGCGGTGTTATTGAAAACCAGCAGCTTCTGCTCATCGCTGGTCATGGAAAACTCTTCGACTTCGAGCGGATTGGCCGCACCTTGCGGCGTCAGTTTTTCCGCGGAGACTTTTACGGTCCGTTCGCCGGTTGCGGCATCGTAACGGACGAGGTCGACGAAGTTTTTCTTTGTCGGCGACGGTTCGAGCGCCAGGTAACCGCTGCCGTTTGCCTGCCACCACACTGGGCCAAGTGGCCTGCCTCGATAGGTGAACAGCGAATCGACAGTTAGCAGCGAAGGATCGACTTGCTGCGCGAGTACCGGAACAAGCAGCAGGAGTATGACTGGAATAATTAGAATTCTTCGTCTCATGTTTACCTCGTGTGGCTCAATCTGTGTATGACTGTGGCAGTCCGATCAAACTCGCGATTGCCGCTATCATCTCACCCTGCTCGATCGGTTTTGCCATGTGTTTATGATAACCAGCGGCCAGAGCCTGTTCACGGTCCTTCCGCGAAGCATAGCCTGTTAAAGCAATGGCCGGAGTCGTGCCACCTTTCTCGTCAGGCAAAGCACGCAACTTCCTGATCAGCTCGTAACCGTCTTCCTCCGGCATGCCGATGTCGCTGATTAGAACGTCCGGCAACTCCTGGGAAAGGGCTTCAAGCGCTTCCGCCGCCGACTTCGTCGACGTCACCTTCGCGCCGTAACGTTTCAACATCGTGCCGAGCAGCTTGCGCGAATCGTCGTCGTCTTCCACCAGCAACACGTGAATGCCGTCCAGCCTGACGCGATCGCTGCGGCTGCGACGCCGTTCAACCTCGCGCCGTCGTTCTTCCGCGCGCGCCGGATCCCGTCGCTCCTGCGCCAACGGCAAATCGACAGTGAACGTCGACCCGCGTCCGAGCCCCTCGCTTTCCGCTTCGATCGTGCCGCCGTGCAGCTCGACGAGATGGCGCACAACCGCGAGTCCCAGTCCGAGCCCGCCCTGTCTCCGCGAGATTGACGCTTCTGCCTGACGGAAACGGTCGAACACGTACGGCAGAAACGCCTCCGAAATTCCTTCGCCCGTATCGCTGACCGTCAAACGCGCATTTGATCCAACGCAATAAAGACTGATGTTGACAGTGCCGCCGCGCGGAGTGAATTTGATAGCGTTGGAAAGCAGGTTCCAAATCACCTGTCGCAGGCGGTTCGGATCGCCCTTGACCAGACACTCGGCTGAGATGAACTCCGTTCGCAGGTGGATGTCTTTTACGTCAGCCGTCGGTCGCAGCGCATCGACCGCCGCTTCGACGATCGGCGTCAGGTTCAGCGGATGCAGATCGAGCCGCAGGTTCCCCGTGATGATGCGTGAAACGTCGAGCAGATCGTCGATCAGGCGGGCCTGCGAACGTGCGTTCCGCTCGATCGTTTCGAGCGCGCGCATCGCGTTCGGGCCTTCAACCTCGCCGTTGCGGATCATTGAAGCCCAACCGAGGATCGACGTCAGCGGCGTTCGCAGCTCGTGAGAAAGAGTGGCGAGAAACTCGTCTTTCAGCCGGTCTGCCTCTTCCGCATGTTGGCGCGCATCGCGTTCGCGGACCAGCAACGCGGCGCGCTCCTCTTCCGCTTTCTCACGCCCCGTAACGTCGAGCACGAGCGACAGGACTGACACGAGTTGACCACGATCGTCCCGCAGCACTGAGTTGTACCACTCGCAAAAGAGGATCGAACCGTCGCGCGTGTAGTTGCGATTGCACAGCACACCCTGGACTTCGACACCTTCACGCTGCCGGTTCGTGACCAGCGCCACCGCGTCAACATCGTCGGCAAACACAAACTGCCATTCGTTCACATGTTTGCCGATAACTTCGTCAGCCCTCCAGCCGAAGAGTCTTTCGGCAGATTTAGACCAGCGCGAGACGCGAAAGTCGCTGTCCCACTCGATCACCGCTAGGGGCGAACTCTCGACGTGAAACGCCAGTTGTCGATAAGCGGCGTGAACGGCTTCCTCGGCCTGCTTGCGCGCGGTGATGTCGGTAATGATCGCGATGCCGCCGGCGATGTGGTTTGTTTCGTCGACGAGCGGCGAGTAACGACATTCGAAAACGCCGCCTTCGGAAGGTTCGTAAGGATGGTTTTGACAGACAGTTTCTCTGCCGGCGAGCGCTGCATTGAGAGATTCCCGAGCCGGCTCTTCCCGAAGGAATGGAAAAACGTCGAGCACGCTCTTACCGAGCACCTCGGCGCGGCTCACACCCGCGATCCGCTGCATCGCCCGGTTCCATGCGAATAAACGTAACTCGCGATCGAACGCGAAGATGCCATCGACCGTGGCGTCGATGAGACGGCTTAACAGAACTGGGGAAACTCTTTCCAAAGCCTGGGGAACAAGTTCAGAGACTAGATTTGCGCCGAACAAAAGCGGAGCGGGGAGTTGTCTGCGCCTGTACTCTGTGTAAACTGTGGGTTACTTCCCTGTCAATAGCATGATTCCGGTAGCGTCGCGGACGAGCACGTTTGAGCCCAGCAGAACGGGCATCGCCCAGGTGGCAGCTTCGGCCACCTCGTAGCGGCGTTCGACTGCAAATGCTGGGGTTCCGCGCTTCGCCACGATGAGGTCGGCGCCGTTGGTCAAAAAGACGACATGTTGCGGCGTCAGCAACAATGAAGCGTGTTCGCCCTCGCGTCCTTCCGTGGCCCATTTCAAGGCCCCGGTCTTGGCGTCGACAGCCACAAACTGGCCTTTCTTTTTCGACGAATGACCGTAAATCAGACCGTCGCCAAACACGGGCGAACTCATGTACATCGCGACGTCGGGGTTCTTCCATACTTCCGTCGCCTGCCATTTGCCGCCGGTTTGTGCCACTGAATAGGCATGAGTGCCTGCGCGGGTGCCGGAAACGACGAGATGCGTGCCGGTCCAGAGCGGGGTGACGATGTTCTCGTGCCATTCGTCGGGAAACGGCACGGACCAGAGTTCCTTCCCGTTTTTTGCATCAAGGCCGACGATCGAGCCTTCGGTCATCGTCACCAAATGCCGGGTTCCGCCGGCGTCGATAACTACGGGTGAAGCGTAGCCCGGGCCGAGTCCGCGCCACTCCCATTCAGTAGCGCCGGTTGCAGCGTTCAACGCGAGAATCTGTCCGCCGTGAACGTCGCTGCCGACCTGAACTACGACGCGGTTGTCAACTACGAGGGGCGAAGCTGCGGTGCCGCAAAACAATTTGCTGGTATCGATCGATTTCGAAAAGTCGCGGGTCCACAACGCGCGGCCGGTTGCGGTATCCCAGGCGTTGAGAATGCCGGTGACGCCGAGCGTGAAAAGGCGATTACCGATTACGAGCGGTGTGGAGTTTGGGCCTTTCGCCATCTGGACGGCGTACTGGTTCTTGTTGAAAACGGCCTGGTACTTCTGCTGCCAGATGACCTTTCCATCGGTCAGGTTGATACCGGCGACGACCTCTTCCGGGTCGCGACGCCCGTGAACGAAAACTCGACCGCCCGCGACGACCGGTGACGAATACCCTTCGCCGACATCGACGCGCCAGGCACGCTCGAACGATTCGGGCCATTTCCCCGGCACATTTTTGCCGGAAACGGAACCGTCACGCGCCGGACCACGCCACTGCGCCCATTCCTGGGCATTGATGGTTATTGCTGATGTAAGGAAAGTGAGCGCCAGTATTGTTTTTTTCATGAAACGGATGATAAATCAGGGGATGCTATCATCAAAGCGATATGCGAAAGCGGGCCACCAGAGTTCTGAAGATCCTGATCGTCGTCATCGTGGTGGCGATTGCGTTCACGGCGGGGAGGATCTACTGGTACGGCGGCACTTCGTCTGACACACAGGCCGACGCGGCAGTCGTACTCGGAGCTGCCGTGTGGAGCCGTGGCGTGTCGCCCGTTTTCCGCGAACGAATCAACCACGCAATCGATCTTTACCGGCGCGAACGAGTGCGAAAGATTATCTTCACCGGCGGACAGGGAAACCCGAACGAGCCCACCGAAGCGGCGGCCGCTCGTGCTTACGCGCTAAGCAATGGCATCTCGCAAGACGACATTCTTATCGAACAGAAGTCGCATACGACTTATGAGAACCTGGTCTACGCGAAGCAACTGGCAGACACGCACGGGCTGAAGAAAGTATTGATCGTCAGCGATCCCATGCACATGAAGCGGGCGATCGCGATGGCCCACGACCTCGGTCTCGATGCTCATCCATCGCCAACGCTGACCACGCGCTACACAGGCTTCCGCAGCCAGGTCGCCGAGCTTGCACGCGAAACGTTTTATTATCTCGGCTACACATTCAGCAGTTTCTTGCGACAGTCATCCGTTCAGACCATGGCCGTTTCCGCATCTGCTGAAACTGCCACTCGCGGAGACGCCGACTTTGACAGACATGTGGCGGAACTGAAGAAACGCCTCCCCTCGTCTGACTTCTCAATCGTGGTCCAACGTCCGTTCGTCGTGATCGGCGACGAACCGGAATCAGTCGTCAAAGAACATGCTGAAGGAACGATCAAATGGGCGGTTGAAAAACTCAAGCAGGACTTCTTCACGAACGATCCGAAGGACATTATCGACATCTGGTTGTTCAAAGACGCCGCGTCCTACAAGAAACACACGCGACTGCTCTTCAACGATAGTCCTTCAACGCCCTTTGGTTACTACTCCCGCGCCAACAAGGCGCTCGTCATGAACATCTCCACCGGCGGCGGTACGCTGGTCCATGAGATCGTCCATCCTTTTGTCGAAGCCAATTTTCCGAAGTCTCCGCCCTGGCTCAACGAGGGACTCGGTTCGTTGTACGAACAGTGTGGCGAAATGGATGGTCACATTCACGGCTATGTGAACTGGCGTTTGCCGGGTTTGCAAAACGCGATCCGGGCCGACGAGACTGTCTCGTTCAGGAAATTAATGGAGATGGACTTCAACGATTTCTATGGTCAGGCGACCGGCGTGAACTACGCGCAAGCACGTTATCTCTTGTATTACCTGCAGGAGAAAGGCCTGCTCTTCACGTTCTACAAACAATTCCACGCGAACCGGAAAACCGACCCCAGCGGCTATGAAACTCTGAAGTCAGTTTTAGGGGAAACAGACATGCACCAGTTTCAACGCAAGTGGGAGAAATACATTTTGGATCTGAACGAAGAATTCTTGCTGCGTCCCGCGAATTAGATAACGTCCGCGAAACTCTTCCGCGTGCGAGCAAACCACCAGTAACCAAACAAACAGACCAACATCGCGACGATGGTGAAATAGGCAAGCCCGCGCCAGTCAGGCGCCGCGCCGTCGAGAAAGATCCGGCGATAGCTGCGCACCAGCGGCGTGAAAGGATTGAAGTTGATAAATGGACGGAAACGATCCGGGACAATCGATTCCGGATAGATGATCGGCGTCAGGTACATCCACGCCATCAGCAGCAACGTGATTCCCTGCGCGATGTCGCGCAAAAACACTCCCAGAGAAGCGATCAGCCACGCAACACCAAGCGCAAACAATAACTGCGGTATCAACAAAATTGGCAGCCAAAGTGTCGTCAGGTGCAAGTCACGCTGAATCACAATCGTCGCGATCAGCAAACCAACCGTAGCGAAGAGTTGATTGCCGAGCGCCGCGAACACTTGCGCCGCCGGCAACGTCTCGAGTGGAAATACGACGCGCTTGACGAGGTTCGCGTGAACGATGATCGTGTTTGCCGACTGCGTTACCGATTCCTGAAACATGGTCCACGGCAACAAACCACAAAAAAGGTACAGCGCGTAGTCCCAGTGTGAATCGCTGGCGCCGAAACGCGCGCCGAAAATCCCCGCGAAGATAAACGTGAAGATCGCGATCATTACGACCGGCGTCAGCACGGCCCACGCGATACCGAGTGCCGATCCTTTGTAACGGCCGAGCAGTTCTCGTTTGGCGAACGTGTAGATGAGTTCGGAATGCATCGTCATCAGCGGATGGTGCCGAATCCGCGCCAACTATTCTTGTTATGCCAAGTGATTACGACATCCTCCGCGCCAAGCTCTCGCCACCACGATTCAAACTCTTCGCGCGGAATGTAAAAAGAAGTGGGCGCAACCAGGTGATCGAACACGATCAAGTGTTGCTCGCGCCAGCCGAAAGGCGCGATCGCACTCAGGTAGTCGTTGTAGAAAAGATACTGGCCCAGCGTCGATCCGCGGCGGTTGAGTGGTCCATAAATCAACTTCGTCGCCAAAAACATACCAGCCGCCGGAATCTTTGATAGCTGTAACAACGCCCGTTGGTCGATGCGCGACGTGATCTTCTGTCGCACCGGATTCACGAAACGAACTATCCATTCGTTGTTCTCCGCACCATAGATCCACGCGGACACGTGTCCGCCGGGTTTGACCTTCGAGGCCAACGAGAAGAACCCCTGACGCGGATCGGGAAGATGATGAAGGACGCCAACCGAAAACGCGTAATCGAACTTGCGCGCCAACGGCAACCGGTAAATGTCGGCCTGGATGATGTGCGCGTTCGGCAACGAACGCGTGGCAGCAAACGCCGTCTCGACCGCTTCGCTTAGATCGATACCGATGACTTCACGAGCACCCCATTGCGCGGCGAGTTGCGTGTGACGTCCCTTCCCGCACCCGCCTTCGAGCACCACCTTGTCGCGAAAAAACTCCGGCGCCACGGGCGCGATCCAACCAAGGAACTGTTCCGCGTAACGCTGGTCCTCCTCCGTGAAGTGCCGCCACTGCCAACCGAATTTTTCGGCAGTCGCCTGCTTGTCGCTTTCCACGTGTGCGAGTTCGGCAAAACGCGGAATGCCGCGTGTTATCGGAAACGATAAATCGCAGGCCGGGCAACGGAGTTCGCCTTCGATAATCTCGGCGTCCTCAACCCGTGAAACAGACAATTGGAGCGATCCTTCACAGGCAGGACACAGCAGGTACGAGAGTAGTTTCTCTTTCAACTGCTAGATGCTAACACGGATTAATTACATTCGCGGGTGGTGTGGGTCGTGAGGATTCCGAAGCGCGACTGGTACTCTTCCGAGTTCAGGAACGAGCAGACCAATGAGCGCGCGGCCCCGGCGTCGCGTTGCGGTTTATTCTTCAAGGTATTGAGCCAGTAAGCGAAACCTGTCTCATCCGGATCGCGCCTGAGGAAGCTGAAGTACTGGAAGATCACGAGTGTTTGATTGTAGTGTGCGTCGCCGATTTCGGGCTGCGTTGCCAGCCGGTTGATCACAGCGGCACGGCCGGCAGCAGGATCTTCGACCAGACCGACAAAGGTTGCTTTATCTCCCGTCAAATCGATGCCGCTTGTCTGGACAACCGTCGCCAGAATCGCATCGACAAACTCCGCCGGTTTCATCGTAGCCGGGTATTTGCGTTTGAATTCCTGACGTTGCACGAAAGCCGTAGCCAGCGCGAGCCGCGCTCGTTCCTGATCTTCCACGTCGCTCATCAACAGCGCGCGGTCAGTTTCGAATTCCGACAGCTTCGGACGACGTCCGAGCGACGAAGAATACAGGGTATTGAGAAACAGCGCGCTCGACGGCAGTTCGTTGATGAGCAGGTTGGTTGAAATATCGAGTCTCGTGCTGCGCAGACAGTCGGCTTTCGCTCCGCACTGTATGAGTTGCGTAGTCAACTTCTCGATTGCGGCCGGATCCGCAGCGCGGCCAGTCATGTCGGCGAACTGTTGGCTAACGAAGAAACGCGAGTCGTCAACCGGATTCGCGATTGGCGAAGCAAGAGCCGGATCGATCGTGATCGCCCCCGGCACGAACGCCATCTCACCGGAGTTCGACTGCAAACGGATCGTGTAGTCACCAAACGGCGCATTCGGCGCGACCTGCACCTCAATGCTGATCACCGGAAATGGAGCGTTCAATTGTTCGCGAATCAAACTCGCCGGATCGACGGTGAAAAATGGGGAGTTTACGACGATGCTCGTGCCCGGGACCTGGTCGACGCCTTCACCGCCGAGATAAAGCTTGACGCGCTTCCCGGGTTCGAGCGGAAGCGGTACCGCCGAGAGTTCGGCGTTCAACCCGATCACTTTCGGGCTCAGCGCCGAAGCCTGCGGTGGGACCAGATGGTAGTTTAGCGAACTGAAGTTGTCGGGTTTTACCGTCACAAGGTTCGACACTTCGAAACTGCGAAACTTCTGCGACCCGCTCGACTCGTCTTCTTCGGCACGTGGCGACACCATCACGCGATACTGCCCCGGCGCCAATCCTTCCAATTTATAACTGCCGTCGTCGTTCGAAACGTCGCTGGCGACGACGCGGCCACTCGCGATGTTTTCGGCCCAAACGTTTACGCCGCTCAACGGCACGAGCGCGCCCGGAGTGCGGTTATCGGCGAGCTTTCCTTCAATGCGGCCGAGGCGCTGCTTTGGTCCATACAGGCTGCGGACTTTTTGCCTGTCGTCTTCACTCAACGTGCGTTCAGTCAACGCAGGCAAACCGAAAGTTCCGTTGAACGCCTGCCGCCCCTGCATCGTCGAACCGATCACTGCCGAGTGATCGAGACCAAGCAGGTGTCCGATCTCGTGCGTTAATGTCGCTTCGAGATCGTAAGTACCGGGCGTCCCGTCGGTTGAAAACTGTATTTCGGTTCCCGCATCGGTGCGCGGACGAGGATTAATGCTGACGTCAGCCTCGGCAATCATGCCCGTTTCCGGATCGAAGAAGACGCGCGTGCGCCCGGCAGTGGTGTCGGAATTGAAAGCTTCGTTCTCGACCGTGTCGGCTATAGTGATCAAACTGATTCCGTCGCCTGCGTCCGCGGGACTAACAGAATTCGCCGCCGACCACGCAACGATGAAGTTGATGCTGGCGAGGCTGGACCAGCGCGTGAGTGCACGGCGCGCGGCGCCAACGACGTCGCTGTCCGGCTTGATGTTTGAACCGGGCGTAATCAGCGACGTGGAAAACGCAACTTCGATTGTTTTTTTGGGCCAACGGATGCGGCGGGAAGTTTTGGCTGCTGGTTCGACTTGTTCTGAAGAGTCGCGGATCTCGAGTCTCCCGCCTGGACCGGGGTTTCCTCCCGGGGCAAAGCCCAGAAAGATTGCCGCACTCGCTACTATCGCGACAAGAGACTGCATTTAAAGTTACCTGGCGAGGACTGACCAGTTAATCGAACACCGCAGGACCGTTGGGCTGGGGGGCCGGCAACGGGCGCATAGTACCACGCTTTTTTGCGAAAGTCGCCAAAATCCGCGTTACGAGGGACGCGGATTCTGGGGTGATTAATTGATGGTTATTCGCGGAGCTGTGTCTGCCGGGCGACTCGTCGTGGTCACGCCGTTCTTGTTGACAGTCACTACAACAGGCACATCTCCCGCACCGGCCAACGACGCCGGAAGCGTGAAGTTTATGATATCGAACCCGGGCATCTCGCGATTCGGCTGGACCGCCAGAATTGCGCCGCCGGTGATGGCGGTTGTTCCGATGGTCACAGTGACTTCAGCCGGGATTGCGGCCCGAACGCCGGTCACGCTCAATTCGAGCACAGTGGGAACTGTGGCCCCACTCGCGTCCGTTGACGTGACGGTAAACGGTTCCGTCGTGCGCGCGCTGGGATTAGTGACGTTGAAGGCGACCGCGCGCCCGCCGGCATCGCCGGTGGTAGTAAAGATATCGGGTTGGACCCCGATGATCTGGATCAACCCGCGGAAAATAGTGTCGGTATTTGCGCCGGCGTCGAGCAGGTTAATGACGACGGTGCGGAGTCCGTTCGGAGCTGCGATCGGCACGACGAAGTTAATCTGTTTTTCGGCGTTGCCGACGAAATACAGTCCCGCCGCATAACCTTCAACGGCAACAGAAACGCCGTTCAATTCAATCGGCAATGCCGGGCTGCGTTTCGTTTCGGATCCGCTTCCGGCGGAGGCATTGGACGGGGCCAGTGCGACTGTCGAACGAACAATCGTCAGCTCGCCCGCAGCTACGCCAATCGGTGCGCCTGGAACAGGACTCGGCGTGGGCGTCGGACTTGGGCTCGGACTCGGAAGCGGCGTCGCTGCCGCAACCGGCATGTTGCTGGCGCCGGTGAAGAACGACAGGACTGCCGACGAACTCGCCGTCACTTGCGGGCTCAGGTTGTAAAAAAGCTCGCGCGACAAATCGCTGTTGCCGCCACCCAACTCAGCGCCGTCAAGCAGGAAAGCTAATCGCTTGCGGGTCTCGCTTGTCACGTAGTTCGTGCCGCGGAACGCCGGTCCTTGCGGCGTGTTTGTGAGCCGGACAAAAGTGCTTGTCGAGGAAAATGGTAGCGACGTCACAAATATCTGCGGTGCGCGAGACGGATTCAGTCCTGTTGCATCTTCGGCCTGTGGCGGAAAGGTTCCGTTCGGAAGGAAGTTCAGCGCAGAGGCAATTGTCAGACTCGAGGGCGCTAAAGCGCCGTCATAGTCGGTGAACGTCGGAAAGCGAGTAATGTCCGCGAACGCCAGGGCGCGCGGTCCAACTTCGACAAACGTGTCGGTAGCGATTGTGTAAACGAATGTTCCCAGGAAGTTACTGGTTGCTACCGCGCCCGACTTCGGATCGGTCGCGCGCGATTCGAAGGCGAGCAATGCGCCGTTGCGACTCAAACGCCGGCCGGGGCTCCAGGCATTCGTGTTTCCCGAGCCGTTCTGTGTGCGCGTAACCTGCCGGATGTTACTAATCGCGGAACCGCTGAAGTTTGCGACGAAGATCTCGGCGTTACCGTCGGCATTATTCGTTGCGAGATTGGCGCTCGACATGAAAGCCACCACCGATCCATCGGAAGACAGATTGGGGTTACTTTGAAATACAGTGCCGATTCCCGGTGCAGGGTCCTGCGTGCTGGTCCCCTGGGTGAAACTCGCGGTGCCGATGTTGTAGAAAAAGAGTTCCGGGTTCGAGTCGGCGTTGCCCGTGCCTCCGCCGTGGTTGCGCGTCGAGATGAAAGCGATGATCTCCCCGGTGTCGTTGATTGTGGGTTCGCGATTGTCGTCGGCGAAGAATGGAGCAATCGAGAGTCCATCTGTCCCGATGCCACCGGGTGTTGGTAAGCGCGTGGCCGGTGTATCAGTCACCGGGAAGAATGACCCAGCGGCGAGATCCTGAAGCGGAAGATCCGCGCCGAGAGTCAGATCGACGTCCGCAACAGCGGGAACGCGATAGATCCAGATTTCGGAGTTTCCGTCCGCCGCGAGATCACCTTCAGAACCGTTGAAGTTTCCGGGGTCTGGCGCGTTCGAGCTGAAAACGATGATGTAGGAACGCACGCCGCTCACAAGTGCCGGCGCCAGAGTGATCATCGGAGATCGATTATCGATCTCGATCTTCACCTGCGTTAGATCCGCGGGTGTCGGCGTTGGAGTCGGAGTCGGGCTCGGGGTTGGCGTCGGACTCGGTGTTGGAGTCGGGCTCGCAGCCGGTTTTGGAACGTGTCGCGTGTTTGTTATCTGGAAGATGCGACGCTGAGCGTAATCCAACAGGAAGATCTCGCGATTGCCGTCGGCGTTGTTTCTGGTTGGTGTTCGTTCAGTTGAGACGTCTCCGTTGGAAACGAAAACAACGAAGCGGCCGTTGGCCGACATGTCGCCGAGGGCGTTCGTGAAAGCTGGGCTCGGGTTCGACGTGATTTGAACGGTGAAAGTGTCAGGGGTTGCGCTCGGCGTTTGGGCCGAGACGGAGGCACTTGAACCCCCGATGAGCACAAACAGTAAGCTTGCGCACAGTAACCAGAAAGCTTGCTTCACGAAATCCTCCGCAAAAAAAGACGCGAATCCGAGCAGATTAGATGCCATTGGGGAGCTGAGCAGCGTCGCACGCAGGTGAAAGTATTATTGCCGGCACCGGCGATTAAAGAACGGCCATTTTAAGCAGAACCCCTCCAGACCGCAAGCACGCGTCAGATCTCGCCTCGACGGCCTCGATCCCTTCTTTCCATAGACCGCGGCGCATCCATTTCCGTTGGCCTCGCTGGCCGAAATACAGCAACACGGATTTCACCTGATACAATCCACCGCGTGACTAAACGAGCGCTGATTACCGGAATCACCGGTCAGGACGGTAGTTACCTGGCTGACTACCTGCTGGGCTTGGGCTACGAAGTGCACGGCCTGGTGCGCCGCGTGGCCCTCGAAGCGCCCGACACGCGCTTCAGCCGCATCGGGCATCTGCTCGATCGCGTAAAACTCCACCCGGCCAGTCTCGAAAGTTATCCAAGCATTTTCCACGTATTGAGCCAGCACGACTTCGACGAGTGTTACCACCTCGCCGCGCAAAGCTTCGTCGCGGAAAGCTTCGCCGACGGCTTTTCGACGATGAACATGAACATCAACGGCACGCACTACGTCCTCGCGGCTTTGCGTGAGTCGCGCCCGAAGTGCCGTTTCTACTTCGCCGGATCGAGTGAAATGTTCGGCAACGTCGAGGAAGTGCCGCAGAAAGAGACGACGCCGTTTCAACCCCGCAGCCCCTACGGCATAAGCAAAGTGGCCGGCTTTCATCTGAGCAGAAACTACCGCGAAGCCTACGGGCTTCATTGCGTCAATGGCATCCTGTTCAACCACGAAAGCCCGCGGAGAGGCTTTGAATTCGTTTCCCGAAAAATCACCAGCGCAGTGGCGCGAATAAAACTCGGCCTGTCGTCGGAACTCCGTCTCGGCAACCTCGAAGCCAAACGCGACTGGGGCCACGCCGCCGACTACGTCCGGGCCATGCATGCGATGTTGCAGCTCCCGAAACCAGACGACTTTGTGATCGCCTCCGGAGAGCCGCACAGCGTTCGCGAACTCTGCGAGATCGCCTTCGCCGAAGCGGATCTCGACTATCGCGAGTTCGTCAAAGTGGACCAGCGTTACTACCGTCCTTCCGAAGTCGATCAACTGATTGGCGACGCCTCGAAGGCGCGAAGTGTTTTGGGTTGGGAGCCGACGTACACGTTCCGGGCGCTCGTAAAAGAGATGGTGTCGTCAGATCTTGCGTTAACAGCCTATGCCGCCAGCAATACGCGTTGAATCGGTATCCAAGCAATACCGGATCTACAACCGGCCCGTCGATCGACTGAAAGAGTCGTTGACGCGCGGCCGCTGGAAAACTCATCGCGAATTCTGGGCGCTCACCAACATCAATTTCGAAGTCGAGGCAGGAACCACCACCGGCATCATTGGTCCAAACGGATCCGGCAAGTCGACGTTGCTGCAAATCATTACCGGCACGCTCGAACCGACACATGGCAAAGTCTGGCACGACGGCCGCATCGCGGCATTGCTCGAGCTCGGCGCCGGTTTCAATCCGGAGTTCACCGGCATCGAAAACATCTTCATGAACTCCGCGTTGATGGGTCTGTCGAAGTCACAAACCGAGCGGTTGCTTCCGGAGATCACAAGCTTCGCTGAGATCGGCGACTTCATCGATCAACCACTGAAGACTTACTCGAGCGGCATGTACATCCGGCTCGCGTTTGCGACGGCGATCGCGTCGGCACCGCAAATACTGATCGTCGACGAAGCGTTGTCAGTCGGCGACGCGGTGTTTCAGCATCGTTGCACGCATCGCATCAAGGAGATGCAGGAGAACGGGACGACGATCCTATTCGTGTCGCACGATCCCGGCGCGATCCGAGCGCTCTGTAGCCGCGCAATTCTGCTGAATAACGGACACATGACGGCAGACGGCCCGCCCGCGGATGTGCTCGATCGTTATCAAAAACTGATCATGGACCGTGAAGCGGCGTACGCCGAAGGTCAACTGGCGATACGTGGCGAGAAGTCGGCGGCTCTTGCGGTAGTTGAAGCTCCTGAAACCGCGACGCCGCAGTTCACCTTTCGACACGGAAACGGCAACGCCGAAATCGTGCGCGTCGACCTGCTCAACGCCGCACGCCGGGCGATCAAACTCGTCGAGACCGGCGAACTCGTCCACGTACGTGTGCGGGCAGTGTTTCATGAAGATATCGACGATCCGGTTTACGGGTTCATCATTCGCAATCGACACGGGATTCATCTTTACGGCACAAACAGCAACGTGCAGGGAGTACATGGTAGTCGCGCAAAACAGGGCGACACCGTTGAGGCGACTTTCTCGTTCAACTGCTGGCTGGCGCCCGATCTTTATTCCGTCTCGATTGCGGTGCACAGTCAGACGGCGGTCAGTTTCGACTGGATGGACGGCGCGCTCTTCTTTCGCGTGTATAGCGACATACCTATCGAAGGCGTGGCAAATCTAAACGCGACCGTCACCATGCAGCAATGCGCAATATTAGAAACGCGGATCTCCTAAAGGCAGCGGGAACGAGCGACATCGCGAAGTTTTATCGCGATCGTTTCTTCACCGGTGGCGTTCTCGATGCGCGCTACTTCGACGCGATCAATCGGTTCAACATCACCTTCGCGCGCACGATGTGGGTCTACGACAACGTGCGGCGCCATTCCTCAGTGCTCGACCTCGGTTGTGGCGAGGGCATGCTCGCGTTGTTGAAGCGCAAGGATGTTTACCTCGCTGGCGTGGACTTTTCACATGAACTGGCCGGCCTCGCACGTCGCAATGGTTACGACGTGGCGTGCACGGGTGAAGTGGGCAAGCTTCCGTTTGCGACGTCGTCGTTCGACTACGTCGTGAGTCTCGACGTGCTGGGCCATATCCCGTTTGACGAAAAAGACGCGTTGCTGGCGGAGATCAAACGCGTGCTGAAACCCGGCGGAGTCACTATGCACGGCGTCGAGTCGTTGAATCGCGACCTACACGGCGATTACGCGTCGATGAGCGAGGACAAGTTGGCGCACTTCATTGGTATCGATGGGCATATCGGTCTGGAAGTTGACGAAGAGATCGCCGCGCGTTTTCGAAAGTTCTTTGCCAACGTGGAGGCCGAGCCACGGTATACGCTGTGTTTGAGTGCCGCAGAGTTCATCAAGCAACACGATGAATACGGCGTGCCTTTTGACGCTGATTTCATCGACTACCTGCGGAGTCTGTCATTCAGCGAACAGCATGCGTTTGACATGGCGATGGGATACGTCTTCGGGAAGATCTCGGATTTGGGTTTGAAGCTGCCGTCGAGTGGTTTGTATCTCTTAGTGAAAGCGACAGACGGTCCGCCGGAGCCGTTTTACAACGCACATCGCGATCGAAGCGACCTGTTCACCTCGCAGGCGGTGTTTGGAGCCGGGTGGTTTGCGGCAAACCATACGCCGCGTATCGCACGTTGGATGAGCGAACACTCGCGACTCCAATTCCGGGCCGCGGATCTCTCAAGAATCCGGCTCGAGCTGATGACGCATATCCCGGATTTGAAATCCAGTCCGATCGAGTTGCGATTTGCGCTGAATGGCATTCAGATCTGTGGTCTTTCTTTAATTGAATACGACTGGTTGGAACTGGAGATCGACGTGCCCGAAGCTCAACGAACCGCTTCGTCACATGAATTGGAGATCTACGCCAGCCGCACGTGGCAGCCTTCCCTGCACGATCCCAGCAGCAGCGATCAGCGTCACCTGTCGATCGCCGTCTGCAACGTCGAGATCGTTTCCTAATCACGCGACCGCGATTGTATAGTTCGCGGCAAACAACGCGGTCATGATCCCCAGCAGGATTACAAAGACGAAGCGAATCGTCGTGTCGGCTCGTTCTGATTTCGCCACCATCGCCAGGCCCAGGTACATAGGAAAGACGACCAGCGCGTAGCGATCAAGCGATTGCAGGATGCCAGAAGAGAGCGGCAAAAAGATCGCCATAAAACCATAGGCCGCCAGCGCCCATTCACGACGCCTGAGCAAAAAGTAAACGCAAACCAAACAGAGCAGCGCCGAACCCGCGTTCAGCAAATTAAAATTCCAGGGCTCGATGATCGTGTGTGGATGTATCAGGTATTTGACGAATGCAGTTAGAAAGAAGTCGGTCTTTCGACCCCAGCGGGCCACGGCAGTTCTGAACGCCAAAGCATCTCCAGACGCCCACCACGAATAAAGCATAAAGGCCCAGAGCCCAACGGGGACCAGGACCAGGCCGAGTATCTTTTTGATTTGCAGCGATCGATACATCTGCCAACTCAAAATGAGCAACGCCGGTAACAGGATCACACCGTTGACTCGCGCCGCCGAAGCGAAAGCGCCGATTGCGCCCGCGGCCCACCAGTTTTCTTTTTTGGCCGCGTAAAAGCTCGTGACCGTCAGCATCAGGAACAGGGCTTCGGTCAGCGGCACCGAGAAGAAATAACTGACCGGGAACGTGGCCAGGTAAAAGATCGCCCGGCGCGCAGTCTGCCGATCGTAGCCGAAAGCCAGTGTCAGTTTGTGCAGGAAAAACAGTCCGATGAAGAAAAACAGGTTCGACATCGCCGCGCCCCACAACATCACGTCTTTGGTCAGATGGCTAAGCAGCCAGAGCAGCAACGGATGCAACGGGAAGAAAGCGAATTGTCTGCTGCGCGCGTTCTCGATATCGAACGGCTCGCGCAGGTAACCTTCACGAGCAAGCACCATGTAATGGGCCACGTCGGCGCGCCACATGGTCTCGCGCAGTCTCCGGGCGATCGATACGTTATCAAACGTTACCAACGCATCCCGGACGTTGGTGGGCGAGTCGGGTATCGTGTGAACGACCAGATGGCCCACGCAAATGAATATGATGAAAATCAGACTACGGGTCAGTACAAAGACGAAGAGAGCGTCGCGAATACTTTGATCCCGTCGAAGTCGGGCCAGCCACTTGTTGTCGAGCAGTTTTCTAAGTTGAGGTAACAAGTTGTTAGAAGACGGATTCAACGAATGATAATATCCACCCGCGTTTACACGAGCGCCCAGCAAACATCAGATGAAAAACTGGTTCCTCGATAGAGATCGTCTTAAGCGAGCCTCACAATACATTACGGCGGCGATATTGTCCGCTTTGATCCTGTGCTTCCTCCTCAAACTCTGGCGGGCCGATCTCGAGGTCCCATTCCACTACAACGGCGACGCTTTCCTGCACTCGATGTTTATCAAAGGCATCGTCGACAACGGATGGTACTGGCAGAACCCGTCGCTCGGCGCGCCCAACGGGCTGCAAATGTACGACTTTCCCGCTGTCGATAATTCGGCCGCTGCAATCATCGCGCTCCTTGGTCTGTTCAGTAACAATCCATTTGTCGTTCTGAACATTTTTTACCTGCTTACCTTTCCGCTCGTCACAATTTCGGCGCTCTTCACGTTGCGGCAACTGAATTTTTCGTACGCGACGTCGCTCTTCGGAAGTCTGCTTTACACGTTTCTGCCATACCACTTCATGCGCGGCGAAAGTCATCTTTTCTTGTCGGCATATTACTTCATTCCACTCGTCGTGCTGGTCCTGGTTTGGGTCGCTTCGGACCAACTCTCACGCGGCCGCGGACGATTCGGTATCAACCTGCGGAGTCCAAGGTTCATTCTGAGCCTCGTCATCTGCGTGCTGGTGGGTTCGAACAGCATCTACTATCCGTTCTTTGCGTGTTTCCTCCTGCTGGTCGCGGGACTGTCGGCGGCCGTGGTGAAGCGAAGCTGGAAACCATTGGTGCCGGCCGTTCTCCTGGTTGTTGTTACGTTCGGCGTGGTGCTCGTCAATCTCGCGCCAAGCATTGTCTACATCGCCAAACACGGCGACGCGCGAGTAACGGATCGAAGTCTTGCCGGGCCCGAGGTCTACAGTCTGAAGATCTCGCAGTTGTTGCTGCCAATCACCGACCACCGTTTCGGGCCATTTAACCGCCTCAAGAACCTCTACAACCAGAACACCAACGTCACAGAAAGCGACGCCGCGGCTCTCGGACTGGTCGGCAGCCTCGGGTTTCTCATACTGCTCGCACAACTCTTCTTCCGTCGATCGGAACAGAACGCACTACTCGCCGATCTCAGCATCTTGAACCTCTTCGCGGTTTTGCTGGCCACTATCGGTGGATTTGGATCGTTGTTCGCTCTCTTCGTGTCACCGGCGATCAGAAGTTACAACCGGATCAGTGTCTTTATCGCGTTCTTCTCGTTGCTCGTCGTGGTGCTGGGGCTCGAGTGGTTCTGTGTGAATCGGGTGAAGTCCGGCACGGCGCGCATCGTCTTTTACGTGGGGCTCGGTGTTTTATTGATTGCGGCGCTATTCGATCAAACAAGCAGAGGTTACGTTCCGCAGTACGCGGAGATTAAGTCTGAGTTCCGGAGCGACGAAGATTTCATACACGTTATTGATTCGTCGCTGCCAGATGGCGCAATGGTTTTTCAACTGCCATACGTGCCGTTTCCGGAACACCCGCAGGTCAACAAGATGGTCGATTACGATCATATGCGTGGCTATCTTCATTCGCCCGGCCTGCGCTGGAGTTACGGTGCGATGAAAAACCGTCCCGGCGATCTCTGGCTTAGACAGATCGCCGGGCTGCCGATGGATCAAATGGTCCAGTCGCTGGCCTTCGCCGGTTTTAGTGGCGTCTACCTGGATCGAAACGGGTACAACGAAGACGATGCGGCCACAATCGAGGCACGGCTAGGTGAGTTGTTGCAGATTGGTCCGATCGTGAGCGAAAACGGCAGGTTGCTGTTCTTCAAGTCGACGGACTACAACTGGCGCTTGCGTCAAACGTTTACCGAGAGTGAATGGCAAGCAAAGCAGGAACTGACGCTTCACCCGCTAATGCTCGACTGGCGCGGCGGCTTTTCCGGGTTCGAGAGTTCGCCGGAAAAGAACTGGCGCTGGTGCTCAAACGACGGCGAACTGCACTTTTTCAATACTTCGCAGCAAGCGCGACGTGTCAGCATCGAGATGTCGTTCGTCAGCGGCTATGAAGAGTTTGCTGATCTGACGATCAGCGGCATTGTTTCCGATCAACTCAAGACGAGCGCCGTGCCTGTTTCTTACTCGAAGACGATCACTGTGCCACCCGGAGAATCGGTAATCAGGTTCAACAGCAACGGCCGGCGGGTCGACGCGCCGCTCGATCCACGCGTACTGGTTTTTCGGATTGAGAACTTCACGATGATCGTCGTGGAGTGAGTACGACTTCATAGTGCAGATTGTCGGCCGCTCGTGACACCTCGTCGAATGACCGCGGACGAATCTGGCGAAGCTCATTCGTTTTGAGATCGTGCTCGACCTCCGCACAGTCCGTCACTTCATAAAGCCCCGACTCCGCCACTAGTCCAAGCACATTCACACCAAAATCACTTTGCAGACGGGTGAGCAGGTAAATCGCGGGGGCCATCTTCGCGAAGTCCGCGAGGTAGGTGCGACAAGCATCAGTCTCGATGTGCTGCAGGACGAGGGACGCAAACACGAGATCGAACCGGCGGCGGGAAAGCTCTCCCCAATCGGACGTGACGAGGTCGACGCTGTCGGTCGCCAGTGCGCGGCAGCGGACGATCATCGGCTCCAGATCATACCCGACGACTTGACGGCCGATGGATCTCAAATATGGAAAATTTCGGCCGACCCCGCAACCGAAGTCGAGCACCGACGAAACCGGTGTTTGAAGAGCAATCGTAGGGACGTAAGGCGTGAATGGCTTCCCGGTTTTATAACCGGTAAAAATGCGCTCACGTAGTTCGTCCGGATCGCTCGTCGCGGCGATCGACTCCCATTCTTCTCGCCCACCCATATTGCCCATAATCTAGAATATCTGGTCAAACTGAACGATCGCGTCGCCAGACAATCGAATTGACAACGCAAAGAGCCATTACTTATACTCCAAATGGTCTTGGCAGTTGTGCTCGGGACCAGGAGTGACCCCAGCCTCAGGTCTTGTCGAACGGACAATCCCACCAAGGTTTAGGAGCTAATGTACATGCGGAAACTGTTCTTCGTTGCGCTGATTCTGACGTTTGCTTTTGGAGGGGCCCTGGCGCAGAGTCCTCCCACCCTGCGGATTGTGACCGAGACCCCGAATCTCCCATCCGAACTGTTCTACGGTGATATCAAAGTTAAACCACTGCGTCTTCGACCCGGGACGAACATCCCCATCACGATCGATGACGCCGATTTCTTCGCTGCCCAGCAGTACATCGACTTCCTGCGACGTTTTCCGGATGCTCCGGGACATGCGCACTGGACTGGCGAGATCACCGAATGCAGCGATCCCGCGAAGAGATTTCCCGGCGAGTCGCAGGCGCTCTGTACGGAACGGAAACGCGCGAATACCTCGGCGGCCTTCTTCCTTTCGCCCGAATTCGCGAGCGGCGGGTACTTTGTGCTTCGTGTTTACTGGGGAACGTTGGGAAAACTTCTGAACCTCCCCGGCTGCCCGGGTGTGCCGCAGAACCTTCCCGGTCATTGCCGACCCAAGTACACTGATTACATCGCCGACATGGCCATGGTGGCACAGGGCATCGTCGTTAACGACAAGCTCGACCCGAACGTAATCAATAACAACAAACGCGCGTTCGTCGAACAGTTCATTACCCGAACCGACTTTCAGTCAATCTACGGCAACCTGACGCCAACCCAGTTTGTTGACAAACTCAGCCAAACGACCGGCGTCGCGCTTTCATCCGCCGATCGCACAGCGCTGATCAACGAAGTCACGGCAGGTAACAAAGCGAGCGCGGTGTTCAAGGTTGTCGACGGCACGACGACGATCACCGACGGCCACCTTGTTTTCAACACGACTTACGGGAAGGCGTTCTTCGACAAGGAATTCGACGACGCATTCGTGTTCATGGAATACATCGCCTACCTGCGACGCAATCCCGACCAGGAGGGATTCAATCACTGGCTCGGCAAGATGAAGCAGTATGGCAACTGGGTGGATGCGCAGATGGTGCTCGCGTTTATCCTGTCGCCTGAATATCGCAACCGCTTCTAGTCGCAAAGAGAGAGAAGAACTAAAAATTACAGGACGGCCAACTTCGGTTTGAACTGAAGTTGGCCGTTAGCTTTTGTGTGACGCTCGTTTCAGAGCTTCGTCATAGACCTCACGCGTTAGCGCGGCTGTGTGTTCCCACGAAAACTTTGCCGCGTGCTTCCGCCCTGCTGCTGACAGACCCTCTCGCGCCTGCGCATCGCTGAGCAACTCCACAATATTGCTCGCGAGTCCACCAACATCCGCCGGCGAGATCACTCGCGCCGTGCTCTCCGTCACACTCGGAACCGCGCTGCCGATAACCGGAGCCCCACATGCCATCGCCTCCAACGGCGGTAAACCAAACCCCTCGTAGATCGACGGATAAACAAACGCTCGGCACGACGAGTAAAGAGCACAAAGATCCGCGTCGGAAACGTATCCGACCAACTTCACCCGTTCTCCAAACACGGACTTTTCCAGGCTCTGTAGCACGTCGTTCTGTTTCCAACCGCTCTTACCGGCGATCACCAGTTGAGGCCGCAACGCAGTCGTTCGCAACACTTCTTCAAACGCCTTCAGCACAGTCACGAGGTTCTTGCGTGGCTCGATCGTCCCGGCAAATAAAAGGAACTCATCCTCGATGCCAAGACGTTTGCGCACCTGCGCTGTCGCCTCGCGCGCGAGTGGGGAAAACTCGGGCCGTGGCGCCAATGGTATGGCGATCACTTTTTCGGGCGGGACGCGCAGGTGTTCGCAAACCTCGCGACGGACTTGTTCGGAATCAGTAATGACGAGCGTCGCCGTGCGGGCCATGCGCGGCAAACGCAGCCGACCGCGCACGACTGCACGTGCTTCATGCGTGCTAGAATGCAACAGCAAGGAAAGATCGTGGATTGTGACGACTGTTGGGCAGTTACCCCGCAGCGGCACTTCGAAGTTCGTCCCGTGAAACAGCGAGATCGAACTGCGGCGAAGGTACGGTGGCAGCCCGAGTGACCACCACCGTCGTGCCAGCAGGTTCGGCTTTGAATAGACCAGCGAAAGGTTCGGGGGCCATGCCATGCCGTCGCCCGACGCGGCGTCGTCGAAGCGTCTGGGCGAGACGAGCTGAAACTCGTCGTCCGGCGCTTGCGCAGCGAGCGCGCGGGCCAGCTCAACAGTGTAGGTGCCGACACCCGTCTTGAGTTGCGTGAGCGGCAGACCATCGAGACCTATGCGCATGAAATGAATCGTTTCCTCAGCGGTCAACTATGATCAAGCCAGAGCAGCCACGGATCGAGATCGACGATTTGGCGGCGGTCATTCGCGAATCAATGGCGGCGCATGAGCACCAGGACGATCATGGGTTTGCTAATGGTCAATTAGCGGTCGACGGCGCCGCGTTCCGTTCAAGCGTACCTGAGCTTAAGCTGCAACCGGACTTCCAACCACGTTCCAACAATCGATACCACATCAGCGACCTCCTGCGATATCACGACCGTGCCTTTGTCGACCATTCATACCGCGGGATTTTGAAACGGCCACCCGACGCGACTGAATTCGCACGCGATCTCCAACGGTTGCGTAGCGGCGAACTCAACAAGATCGACCTGCTCGCAACGCTGCGTTACTCAACTGAGGGAAAGGCGAAAGGCGTCGAGCTCGAAGGGTTGCGTATGCCGGCGCTGGTCCGCCAGTTGGGCCATCTGCCCGTCCTTGGTTACTTTTTCCGCCTCGCAATCGCTCTTGTTCGTCTGCCGAATCAAATTCGCGATCAGCGCGAGTTTGGCGGTTACGTGTTGTCGCAAAACCAGCAGATCGCGGATTTCGTCAACGCCGTTTACGCCGAGTTCAACGAGCGAGTTTCGCGACTCGAGCAAACGATGTCAAAGCACTACCAGGCGATCGAGTCACGCGTTGAAGAACAGATAAGCAGCGAGAAGGGCTTTTTCGAAAACCAAATCAAAACAATCCGTGTTCAAGCAAGACAAGTGAAAGCCCTGGTCGACGAGTTAGAGACCGGCCGCAAGTCGCTTCAGAGTGACGAGCTTTACGCGGCGCTTGAAGATCGCTTTCGCGGCAGCCGTGAAGAGATCAAAGAACGCTTTCGAACATACCTGCCGTACGTGGAGACCCTGCGCGACGGGCTCGTGATCGATCTCGGTTCGGGGCGCGGCGAGTGGTTGGAACTCCTGAGCGAAGCGGGAATCAGGGCGCGGGGCGTGGAAGAAAACCGTGTTTCGATCGCGCAGTGCCGGGAACGCGGTCTCGAAGTCATTGACGATGACGCGCTCGCTCACCTCCACGGCTTGCCTGATGGAAGCGTCGCCGCCGTCACCGGGTTTCACATAATCGAACACATGCGGAACGAGGCGCTGGTCTCGCTGATTGACGAAGTAATGCGCGTGCTGCGCCCGCGCGGCTTAGCGATTTTTGAAACGCCGAATCCCGAGAACGTTCTCGTCGGCAGCAACTTCTTCTATCTCGATCCCACACATCATCACCCACTCCCGCGCGAGCTGATGAAGTTTCTCTTCGACCGTCGCGGCTTCGATCCCGTCGAAGTGCTCAACCTGCATCCATGGGACAGCGGACGCGTCGCCGGCGAAGGCGAACTCGCCGAACGCTTCAACGGCTACTTCTTTGGTCCAATGGATTACGCCATCGTGGGTTGGAAACCTGAACACGCATCAAACAATGACCGGACGGACTAGACCACTAAGCAAACCATGCGGATTTTGATCACGACCGTCCAGGTCCCTTTTATTCGTGGAGGCGCTGAGGTGCACGCTGAGGGCCTGCGCGACGCGCTGCGCCGTTTTGGTCACGAAGCGGAGATCCTGGCGATCCCGTTCAAGTGGTACCCGCCTGAAAAAATTCTGGATCACATGCTCGCCTGCCAGCTTCTCGACGTCACTGAAGTAGCGGGAACGCGGGTAGATCGAGTTATCGGTTTAAAGTTTCCCGCTTACCTGATCCCGCACCCGAACAAAGTGCTGTGGATCCTTCACCAGCATCGAACAGCTTACGAACTATGGGACCACCCGTTGAGCGATCTCGTCTATTTTCCGAATGGCACGCACGTCCGCGAGGTCATTCAACAGGCGGATCGCAAACTAATCCCGCAAGCCAAAGCTGTCTTTGCAAATTCGCGCAACGTTGCTCATAGACTCAAGGAGTATTGCGACATCGACTCGACGCCGCTTTATCATCCGCCTCCCGATGCCGAGAAGTTTTACTGTGGACCAGCAGAAGACTACCTGTTCTTTCCCAGCCGTCTCTGCATTCCGAAACGACAGGCGCTCGTGCTCGAAGCGCTGGTCCATACGCGCAATTCGGTGCGCATTTGTTTTGCCGGCACGTCGGACGAACCGTCGTACGCCGACGAGCTGAAGTCGTTGGCGCGCCAGTTGAAAGTGCAGCAACGCGCCGAATGGCTGGGACCGATCAGCGGCGACGAAATGCGGCGGCGCTACGCTCACGCGATCGCGGTCATTTATCCACCTACAGATGAAGACTACGGCTATGTAACGCTCGAAGCCATGCTCGCATCAAAACCCGTGATCACGTGCACCGACTCGGGTGGTCCATTGGAGTTTGTTACTAACAATGAGAACGGCCTGATCGCCGAACCCACGCCCAAAGCACTCGCAGCCGCATTCGACTCCGTTTGGGACAACCGCCAACGCGCGCAGACGTGGGGCGCAGCAGGACGCCAGCGATACGAAAGCCTCAATCTCTCGTGGGAAACAGTCGTCAGGAAACTACTCGCATGAGACTCAACTGGTTCTCACCGTTGCCGCCGGCAAAGTCCGGCATCGCCGATTACACGTTTGGCATTCTCCCGGAGTTGAGCAGCCGCGCGGAAGTTACGCTGTGGACCGATCGCGCCGGCTGGGATTCGCGACTCGAAAAATACGCGGAGGTCCGTCACTATCGACCCGACCGCATGGATTGGGTGAAACTGAATCGCGCCGAACTCAGTTTTTACAACATCGGCAACAATCATCTTCACCACGCATCAATCTGGCAGGTCAGCCGTAAGTCGCCGGGGATCGTGATCCTGCACGACGTTCGACTGCACGATTTCTTTGACAGTTTGTATCGCGGACAATGGCGCGACCAGGCGGGTTACCTGGCGCAGATCAAGAAGCATTACGGCGAGGAAGGACTGCGCGTCGCCACTGAATTTGTGAGCGCACGCCAGGGCGACTTCGATCTGATGGCCCAACGTTTTCCGATGACCGGGGCGGTGCTCGAGAACGCGCTCGGCGCGGTGGTCCACACCGGAGATGCTTTCAATGAACTGCGAGTTTCGAATCGTTGTCCGGTGTTTCATGCGCCGCTTCCCTCCGCGCCCATCTCGACATCCGCAACGACGGATGGGAAGCCGGCAAAACCCTACCGCTTGATCATCTTCGGTCACATAGGGCGAAACCGGCGACTCGACGCGGTTTTAGAAGCGTTGGCCCACCTGTCGCAACGCGATCTTTTTCAATTGGACATCTATGGTGAGATCGACGATGCGAAAACGTTGCGGCAACGCATCCACGCACTGAATCTAAGAGACACCGTGAAGGTACACGGTTATGCACCGGCAGGAGACCTGGACCATGCGCTCAGCATCGCGCACGTCGCCATTAACCTTCGTTATCCGACGATGGGAGAGGCGTCGGCGAGCCAGTTGCGAATCTGGGAACACGCATTGCCGAGTTTGGTTACGCGAGTGGGTTGGTATGCGTCGTTGTCGCCGGACGCGGTGGCCCATGTTCGCCCTGACAACGAAGTCGTCGACATTCGTTCACATCTTGAAACTTTTCTTCAAGATCCGGAGCGGTTTGCGCGCATGGGCCGGCACGGTCGCCGGCTGGTCGAAACAGAACATCATCCGCAGGCTTACGTCAACACCGTCATCTCGCTCGTGGCTCGTGCGCGCGAGCTCAAACTACGCCACGCCGCGTTCGATCTTGCAGAACGCGCGGGCGCAATCATGGGCCGCTGGTCCAAAGAGATGAAGAATGACGTAGATGCTTCCCGACGAGTGGCGGAGAAAATACACGCACTTACTGCATAAACCGCGGTTCGTCGATGATCCGACAGCAATGAGTGACTATGGAGATCCGAAGCGCGAGCGATACTCGGGCGACTTGATAAACGCCAGCACCATCTGCGCGTCGACCCAGTTGCCAAACTGGTTCAATTTCCCGAGCCAGAAGTTGAACCCACCTTCATCCGGATCGCGCAGCAGATAACCGAAGTATTCCATCTGCACAAACGCCGCGTTGAACTGGTTGTTATAAAACGCCTCGCCGTAACTGGTGTTGAAGATCAGCGCACCATCCGTGATCGTCGTCGTACCGTCGACAACCTTGAACAGGACGCTCGCGCGCGTCTCCGTGCCACCGTTCAATCCGTCGATTAACGCCTGTCGATCAGTGGATGAGGGCGTGACTCCGGTCGTCTGAAACAGCTTGTCGACGTACTGCGTGTTGTTCAAGCTGTCGTAGATCGCCCGAAACTCCGCGCGCGTAACAAACTGATTCACAAACGCCTGTTTGTTGGCATTGATGACTGACGGCGAAAGGCTGTTGTTGACGACGATGCCATTGGACACCGTCGCTCTGTCGCGTGTGAACTCACTTCGGTCTGTTGTGTCGCCACCGAATCGCGGCATACGACCGAGCGCACCGCGATACACGCGCAATACAAAGTAAGCGGTGTTCCGATGCTCCGGCGACAGGAAGAACGCAGCGCTCGTGTTTGCGCGCTTGCGTTCGACGCACTGCGGTTCCGACTCACCCGGGAAACGTTTCGTTTGGTCGCTGCACATGGTGATCTCGCCGGTCCAGTGGTCCCAACCCGGGCCATCCGGTTCACGTCCGAGGAAATCTTTGTACTGCCAGCGAACAAACTCGCGTGCCTCGTCGATCGGATTCGCAGTCTTGACACCGGGCACACTGAAGTTGATCGTGCTTACACTCACGCCCGACGTTTGGAACGTAAAGAAGTAGTTGCCCGGAGCAAGTGAACCCAGGTTGTAGATCTGCGCGGTGCTTGTAAGAACCTGCGCTGAAAGACCATTCCACCGTTCTACTGCAGCGTTCGCGGCAAAGCCATTGGCGGCGGTTGGGAAGGGTGAACCCCAACTAGTTACACGGTAACCCGCATCGGGGAACTGGAGCCTCACGTAGATCGAGGTCTGACCGTCGATGGTCCAATTCTTCAGTTGTACCTGGCCCGGGTTGAGCATCACCGGCTCCCAGGAACCGCTACAACCGTTGATGGTCCAGTTCAGCGTAAGCGATCCGATATCACCACCGGAATCGTTGTTGTTAAAACCATCGACCGCAATGCGGTACGTCGTTCCGGCGGTTGCTGTGAACGGGACGTTACTTGTCACTATAACAGTCGGATCGACGTCGTCGTTCTTACCTATCGGCGTCAGCGAGTTGACTGCATTTCCGGTGTAGACCCCGAGCACGGTGTCGAAAGCGCTGCCGGCGGTGGTGATTTGCGCTGGGCCGCTTGCGGGCGCTTGCCACGAATACCAGACCGAACGAGATCCGCCCTTGTCGTCGGGCGAGTGATTCGGTTCACCGGCCTCCCGCGTCGCACCGACGTTGCTACCGGTAGTTGTACCCGAACAGCCGCTGATTGTTTGCGCCGCGGCGAAATTGTCGTTTGCGGGCGGTGGCGGAGGCGCGGCCGGCGTTGAGTTGAAGCCAAAAATTTCCAGCGCCTTCGTATCGTTCTGCGTGATTAACCGTCGCACGCCGCTCGGAATTCGCGGATCCATGATGCCGATGTAACCCGAAAAGACGCCGCCATTACGACTGGCCTGCCGCCAGTGACTCGATTGGTTTCCGTCGCCGTTGTTGTCACTCGAGCCACTCGGTCCGCCGTCGGAGAGTCCGATCTCGGTTTGACCGGGGACGAAATAGTATTGCGAGTTTATCGTCGGACCACCTACCGTCATGATGCGCTGAGCGGTCGTGAAAGTGGCGTCCGTGGTTCCCGAGCGAAAACGATAGAGGTCCCACATCGAGGGCGTCGAACCGCTTCCCGAACGTGACGTGAATCCGAGTGCGTGTCCAATTTCGTGTGTGGCAACGGCTTCGAAATCTGTTTGACCGGAGCTGATGCCGTCGCTGGCGTCGAAGTCGAACGTGACGGCGGAATTGAACCCGATGCGGGCTTTGCCGTCGCTCTCCTGGGCTACCGCAGGCAACAGACCGATGGCACGTCCGATCGAGCTCGAGACAGTAACCGTGGTCGCAACCCCTGAACCGGTATCGATCGGAACGGAGTTAGTCGGCAGCGCCTGGTACACGGCCTGTTTCGCCGCGGTGTTTGCGCCGTTTATCAGAGTATTCCGAACCGTCGAATAAGTGACGTTAAGGCTGGGTGAACTTGTTGCACCGAGTGTGCCTGATCCCCAGGGCACGTCAAAATTGTTAGGACCGTAATCGGCCTCGATGTAGATCGTGACCGGCGACTTGATCACCGCTTCCCAGGCGGCAGCGGCACGAGCGAAAGCGGCCTTTGCGAGCGGTGAGCTATCGAGGTTCGTAGTGGCCTGCAGGATGATCGTCAGGTGGTCCTCGGCGTTTTCGGTCGTCGCCGCCGACATAGCGAGGGCGTTGTCGAGATGGTTGAACTGACGCAGATTTTTCGGATTGATCTGATCGAGCTCGCGCTTTTCGGCCAGCGTGGCTTCCCGACAGACCGTATCGCCGTCAGCGCCTTTGTAAATAATAAAGTGGTCGTACTCGATGCCTGAGGAAGCCGAGTACGTCTGCGCTTGCGCGGTTACAGTAAGCCCGAGAGAAGTCAGGAAGATCACCAGGATCAACGATAGAGCCAGCGCGGGTCGAAAGTGCAATTTCATTTCCTCGTACTAAAGTGGGTCAGGAATGAGTGGTCCGCGGGGCTAAACCACCAGCATCATAACGTTTGTGCCGACAGCCCGTCCAGATCGGCCTTGCTATCGGTGCACATTCGCGGCTGAAGGTTGCCCTGCCATTCGGCGCTTTTTAGGGTGCACCAAACCGCGACCGGTACTCCGGCGACTTGATAAACGCCAAGACCATCTGCGCATCCACCCAGTTGCCAAACTGGTTCAGTTTTCCGAGCCAGAAGTTGTATCCACCTTCATCCGGGTCACGCAACAGATAGCCAAAGTACTCCATCTGCACGAACGCTGCGTTGAACAGGTTATCGTAGAACGCTTTCCCGTAATTTGTATTGAAAACCAGGTGACCATCCGTGATCGTCGTCGTTCCGTCGACCACCTTGAACAGCACACTGGCACGCGTTTCGGAGCTGTTTGCGAGCCCGTCGATCAACGCTTGCCGTTCGGCCGCGGTCGGCGTCACGCCCGTCGTCTGGAACAGCTTGTCGACGTACTGAGTATTGCTCAGCCCGCCATACATCGTACGGAACTCGAGCCGCGTGACAAACTCGTTTACAAACGCCTGTTTATTCGCATTGATGACGTTCGGCGCCAGCTTGTCATTCACCACGATACCCGCCGAAACCGTTGCCGCATCGCGCGTGAACTCATTGCCAACACCCGTCGACGCGCCACCAAAATGCGGCATTCGCCCAAGCGAGCCACGATAGACCCGCAACACAAAGTAGCCCGTGTTCTGGAACTCAGGCGACAGGAAAAACGCGGCGCTCGTGTTCGCTCGCTTACGTTCGACACACTGCGGTTCCGTCTCACCCGGGAAACGTTGCGTGGGATCGGTACACATCGTGATCTCGCCGGTCCAGTGGTCCCAACCCGGACCATCCGGTTCACGCCGCAGAAAGTCTTTGTACTGCCAGCGCACAAACTCACGCGCCCCGTCAATTGGGTTAGGCGGAGGCGGACTCGCACTCACCGTGAAATTATGGACCTTCGCAGTGGTACCCGAAGTCCGGAAGGTGAACGAGTAATTGCCGGGTGGCAACAGTCCGAGGTCCCAGATCTGTGCGGTATTGCTGATGGCCTGAACATTCGCGCCATTGGAATGTTCGAGGGCCGTGTTGACGGTGAAAGCACTGCCCGACTGCGACGGGTTGCCCCAGTCAGTGACGCGGAAACCCGCGTCCGGGAAGTTGAGCTTCACGTAGACCGAGGTGCGGCCGTCGATGGTCCAATTCTTGATCTCGACCTGTGTTGCGCTCACTGTCGCTGGACTGAAAGGCCCGCGTGGAACATACGTGACCTGACCCGCATTCGTTAGATTGACGAAGTCATCCTTGAAAGTGTGAGAGGCAATATATGGATCCTGAGCGCCGCCGCCGATGCCTACTGTCGGCTTCAGACGCGTGTTACCGCTGCCATAGCGCGTCCGGATTGTTCCGTCGGTGTTCAGTTCGATTTCGAAGTTGATTGGTGAACTGCCAGGTACCGCGAGGCCCTGGCATTCCACGCCATTGAAGTTGCACGGCACACCCTGCCAGCGAAAGATGATTCGTGTCGAACTCGGCCTGACGACGTAGATGCCCGCATCCGCTCGTTTCGATATGCGAAGATCGAGATCTTCCCAAAGTCCCGCAATCATCTTGTAGCCGCCGACTTGCAACGGCCAACCCGGCGAGTCGTCTGCGACGTCGGGATTAAACGGAGGCAAATCGCGTAGGGGCGGATCGGAGAAGAAGATGTTGCCGTTGGTCGAGAGCGTCAGCTCCGTAAAATTCTCGCCGAAGAACGGGAACACAAATCCGTTCGGCAGCAGGATATCCAAATAACGATCGTCGCCGTCCGGCTCGTGACGCTCGCTTATATCGGTCGTTAGCGGCACTGCGCCGCCAACGGAGATTTCGTAAGGATCTCCATTGACTACCGGCACTGCAATCGGTTGATCCGCGGCGGCACTTTCGTTGCCCATCTCGTCGTAACCACGCACACGAATCGTTCCCACTGTGTGCCGGTACGGAATCGAGACCTGCACGTTTTGCACAGTCCCCGGCGCTGTTGGCACGACGCCTTTCAAAGGAAACACCGCGCCGGTTCCGCTTTCGATGAAACTCACTTCATACAGTCGCGCAGTACCACCACCGGCGCCATCGTCGCCCGCAGCATTCCAACTAAGGTCGAAATTGCGTCCGTTTTGCGTGTTGACGATGAAGTTCGTGACGGCCCCCGGCGCGATCGTGTCGTTACCTGCCAGCGCCTGAAAACTCGAGAAGATATTCAACCGGCGGCCCGTGAGGGTCTTTCCGATCAAACTCGCTCGCACGTCGCCGTTCAGCAGCAAAAGCTTCTTCACCTGTTGGACCGTCAGATTCGGATTGTGGGCCCACAGGAGCGCTGCCCCGCCTGTCACGTGCGGAGTCGACATCGATGTGCCGGAGAAGAAACTGTAGGTGTCCGCCGTGGGTGATGAAGGGACTGGAAAATCCGGCAGGCAATTAAAGTCCGGAGGACCAGGAACAGCGCACGGTGGTGTCGTGCTCAGAACACCTTTGGTCTCGTCATCCGTTTCAAATTCCGCACCGGGAGCGGCAAGGTCCACACTGGTCCCGCCCCAGTGAGAGAACGATGAAACGTTGTCGTCTGAGTTTGTCGAGGCAACGGAAATGATGTTCGGCAGATTGTAGCCGGCCGGAAACACCGGCACGCGATCGTTATCCGGTTCCACCGTTCCAATGTCTTTATTGCCGGCGGCGGCGACGAAAAGAATTCCGGAAGAGTTCAACCCGGCGATTGCGTTGAGCAGCGTTTCAGAGAACTCAAGCGCACTGAAACTGCCGTTGACGACGCGCACGTTTGCGCCCTTTGCCGGCCCCTGGGTTTGCCACAGATCGCGCATCTGTTTTGCGTAGGTGCATGCATCGGCCGCGTCCATGGCATCGCCAAAACCATCCTCGTGAAGAAACTTCAACGACATCAGGCTGACATTCCAATTGACTCCCGCAACACCGATATTGTTATTTCCACGCGCTCCAATAATTCCCGCGACGTGAGTCGCATGTGTTTCTCGGTCATCCCCGCTGAAGACGTTTCCAGTCGCGGGCTGGACGCTGAAATTCGCGCCGTGTAGATCGCCGCTGATGCCAAGCGAGCCGGGCGAGGGATTGGTCCAAATGTTGGCTTGTAGATCTTCGTGGGTGGTATCGATGCCTTGATCGAGAACGGCGACGACGACACTGGAACTCCCGGTTGTAATGTCCCACGCCTGCGGTGCTCCGACCTTGCTCAGCGCAAACTGTCTTCCCAAAGTGAAGTGCGGATCGTTCGGGGCCGCGGCCGCGCGCAGGATGTAATTCGGTTCGGCATACAGCACGTCCGGCTGATTCCGCAGCGCGGCGACAGTCGCGAGCGTGTCTTCCGGCGCCACATGCACGAGACGCAATCCGGAAATGAGATCCGCGGCTTGTCGTCGTTCGATGTCAACGGGCAATAACTCGCCGGACCTCGCTGCCAGTACGTTCCGGCCTGTGCGATTTCGCGCAATCGACTCGCTGCGGTAGCGAACAATTACCTCGCCCGGTACGAACCGCTGGTACTTGGCTGTTTGTGTTGAGGTTTGCCTTCCGCGATAGCGAGCGCTTGATTTCGACGGAAGCGTCGCAAGTGCGAGGAGGATGAGAGTGAGACAGAGGCACAACGTGAGCGCCACGCGGAGACGCGCACGGGTTTTCCCAAGCCGAGAGTTATCCATAAAGGCATCTTTCATCGAGTTGCAGGTTAGTTAGGTGTGATTGGTCGTCCACTGTAACCAGTGCGGGCAGAACGACGACAAGAATATATAACAATTTTGGCTGCGTTTACAGCCGCTTGTTAGGAGATGCGGGACGCGGGGACGGGGCGATGCGAAGAAGGGGAGATACCATGAGACCGAGATCCACACTTTTCCCGGATCTCCCCTGTCCCTCCTCTTCTCCCGGTCCCCCTCCTGACTAACGATAACCCTGGCCGATCTGTTCAGTGCCGAAGGCGCCAATGCCGTTCAAACGAAAGCTGAACACAACGCGGTTCTCCTTGCGGAGGCCGACATTAAACGAGGAGAACTGCGCCGTCACGCCGCAGCAGTCCCAACTATAGCCCAGCGTCACTGTCGAGCTGATCAGCGAGCTGTTGCCTCGGCCGGGCCGCTTCTGGAAGTCGAAAAAGAACGACGTACCGCCGAACAGCCCGCGTTCCTGGTCGCCGAGAAACACCGACGGGCTCCACTGCGAACCGCGCAATGTTCCCGCTTCAAAACCCCGATTGTCCGCGAACCTCGCCAGACTCGGATCGAGCTCGATCGCGCGTGTGTAGTAAAAACTTTGAAAGATCTGCACCAGCGGGCGCGATAGCCCAAACGTCGTGGACATCGATCGCACGCCACCGCCGTGCGTGTCGAGATCCGTTCGGAGGTCTACGAAGAGATCGCGCCGCGGGCGGTAACGCGCGTCCACATTAACCGGCGAAAAACGTCGCGGCACGCCGCCGTAAACAAACCCGGAAAGCGTGTTGATCGGATAGAACTGGTTGCGACGGTTGAGCTGCAAGGCGCCGCCGAAAAATGGATCGAAGAAATATTTCCCACGCAGTGTGATCGTCAACGCTTCATACGGCTGGCTCGCCAACAGCGGGCGGTTTTCACGTCGCGACACTTCCACCGCCGCGTCACTGACGTTTTCAGTCGAGCGGCGCGTGAAGAAGCGATTCGCGATACCGAATTCGATCTCGTTCGTATCGGCAATCGCGTCGATGTAGTCGAAGCGAATGATGCGATCGTAGTTGTTGATGCCGGCGAGGCGGCGGTAGATGACGTACGGTTCGATCACGTGGCGAAAGAAGAAGCTGCCGCCGCTGCGATGGAAGTCTTTCGCGAATGCCGGCGGCCGCACGTCCAGTTCGAACTCACCGTAGCTGCGCGTTACGTTGCGGCTCAGCACGTCGCGTGTCGCTGGATCGAGCGAGTTGGAATAGTACGTCACGCGGCCTGTGCCGGAGGCCGTTATAGACCAACCGGCAAAGTGCAACGGGAGTTCAAATCGCGGCGTGAGATCGAGACGCTGCACGATCGACGGCGTGATGATGGGATTGCCGAGCACTTCGTTAGCAAACTGGATCGGATCCTCAACCGTCTCCTTGCGGCTGACGCCTTCTGCCGCGCCGCTAAACGAAAAATAAACCGGAAGTTTCTTGAAAAAGCTGAGAATGCCGGGTCGTTTATCGATGCTGATGCTGGGCAACTGGCGAATGCGAATACGCGCGTTCGTCAGTGAGGTGACCTGAGTGCGAGCCAGAAAATTAAAACTGTATTCTTCGTGGTCCTTGTTGACGAAAACCTGCGACGTCTCTTCCGGCGAGATGGCCTGTTCGATTTTGTCTGAGAAGACCTGGCGAAACGCCAGATTCGACGTGATGTTCACGTCAGCGGCCGCGATGAAACCGTTTTTGAAATAATGAACTCCTGCGACGTAAAAACTCGACCCGCCCTGATCGGGGTTCGCTTCGGACGCTTCTGGTCCAAAGATACGATCCTTGACCGTATAGAATCCGGCGTTGAGATACGAACGTGAGTTGGCGCGTGTGCGCAGGTCACCGCCGAAGCCGAGTCCGCGCTGCGTGTAGATATCGCTGCGAAACGTGAAGTCTGCGGAACGTCCGAGAGTTTGATAGTAAGCAGTCGACAGACGAGCGCCCTTGGCGCCTGACCCACCGAACGTCGGCGTCAGAAAACCTGACGCGCGATCACGCGGCTTGATCGAGACTGACGCATAAGGGAGATAAAACACCGGCACGTTCTTCATTCGCAGTGTCGGTGAAACAACGCGCACGCGATCGCCGGTCTTGATCGTCGCCTTGCTCGCGTGAAAGCTCCACTTCGGCACGTCTTCATCGCACGCGGTGATCTGAACGTTGTGCGCGACGACCGTGTCGAGACTGATCTTCTCGACGCGATCGGCAGTGAAATAGATGCGCGTGCCGTCCTGTGTTTGGTTTGTAAAGCCGGTGGAGTCGACGAAGTAACCGGTCTTGGTGCGGTAGTTCCACTCGGCGCGCGAACCGGTGATGCGTTGTTGATCGGCCTGATCGAAAACTACGCTGCCTTCCGCGACGAGGCGGTTCTCGGCTTCGTAAACGGTGATCTTGTCGGCCTGAAGACGATACGTCCCGATGCGGGCGTCAACGTTTCCTTCATAGAGAAAGATGCGCGCATTCTCCGGTCCTGACGCAGACTGCTTCGATGACAGGACTTCGAGACGGTCGGTCGGGACGCCCTGCGTCGCGCCACGCTGCGGCGGGCGTCGCGGAACAGGTTGATCCGTATGCAGTGGATTGACGTTCGGCGTGTCGGTCATCGGATTCTGCACTTTCCGATCGACCGGATTCGGTTGCTGCGCCACGACTACCAACTGGCAGAGCAGGAGGAGTATTAGGGTTGCCAGCGGAGAACGGGTCATAGGGCGTCGGGGGATGCTAACACGAATTCAAAAACTCGCGCGAATTCTGTGTTTTGCTATCATCGCGCCGTGTCTCGAACTCAACGACTAATGATCGTCGCGGGCGAGCCGTCAGGTGACGCGCATGCTGCGGCGCTCGTTACCGCACTTCAAAAAAAATCGTCACAGATCGAATACTTCGGCGCGACAGGGCCGCTGATGCGCGCGGCGGGAGTTGAGACTGTCGTCAACTCAGATGAACTCGCAATCATGGGAATCCTGGAAGTCGCGCAGGTGTTTCCCAGGTTCCTCAACGCGTTCCGCACATTGAAAGCCGCGGCGATCAAGAGATCGCCTGATGCAGTTGTCCTTGTCGACTGGCCGGAGTTTAATTTACGGCTCGCGAGTTCTCTTCACCAGCGCGGGCTCAAGATCATCTATTACATCAGCCCGCAACTGTGGGCCTGGCGTCCGCGTCGCATCAACCGCATCAAGCGCGACGTCGATCTGTTGCTGTCGATTCTTCCGTTTGAAGCTGAGTGGTACAAAGCACGCGGAGTGGACCATGTGGAGTTTGTCGGACACCCGCTGGCGGGCCAAGTGAAACCACAATTTGGACGCCGCGAGTTCTGTACTCGGCACAATTTAGATCCAACGAAGCCGATCGTTTCGTTTTTGCCGGGCAGCCGGCGAAAGGAATTACAACGAATTCTCCCGCCGATGGCTGAAGCGATCCGAAAACTGAAAGCGGCCCATCCTGAGATACAAGCTGTGATTGTCGTGGCACCGAGCCGCACGATCGAGGAAACGAAACAGATACTCTCCTCGCTGAATTCCATCAGCATGGTCCATGGGCAAACGCGTGAAGCCCTTGCCGCTTCTGACGCCGCCGCGATTGCCAGCGGCACGGCTACGCTCGAAGGTGCGCTGCTCGAAACGCCGATGGTCGTCGTTTACAAAGAGTCGGCAGTGAACTGGCACACCTTGGGCCGGCTGATCACGGTCCCTCACTATGGTCTGGTGAATCTGGTTGCGGGCACTCAGATCGCGACCGAGTTAATGCAGACCGAACTGACCGCTGACAGGTTGGTCCATGAATTAATCCAACTCCTTGAGCCAAAACGAAACGAAACTGCGCGTGAAGAGTTGAGGCGCGTCGGCAGCCTTTTAGGTGAAGCTGGTGCTTCTGAACGCGCCGCCGATCTCGTTCTGAAGTTTTTAAGTGAATCAAGAGCGGGTGACGGAGGACCCAGGGAGTGACCAGGGATTAATCGTTTTTAATCCGGGTTTCTAAATCAGCCAGTTGCTGGCGGAGGTGCTTGATCTCGTCACGCATCTCCGCCAGTTTGTTCATATGCGCGTTCATTCGCTTGTACTGATTGAGCGGCTGCACGGGTATTCCCCACCACACACCCGGACGCACGATCTTCCCGGGCAGGATTCCCGCTTTTGATCCGATGATTGCGCCCTTCTGCACGCGCGTATGATCGCCAAACCCTACCTGTCCGCCGACCACTACGTCGTCTTCGATTACGACGCTGCCGCTGATCCCTGTTTGGGCCGCGATCACTACGCGTTCGCCGATGTCGCAGTTGTGACCGACATGGACCATGTTATCGAGCTTTGTGCCGCGGCCGATCCGCGTGCGCCCCAATGCTGCACGATCGACGCAGGTGTACGCGCCGATTTCGACATCGTCTTCAATAACGACCGTCCCGATCTGCGGAAACTTTTGATAACCGAGATCGTGACGGACGTAACCGAAGCCGTCGGCGCCGATGCAGACGCCCGCATGAAGTATGACGCGATTACCGATCGCGACGTCGTCGTACAAAACGACGTTCGGATGCAGAATACATTCTTCGCCGACTGTGACGTGTTCACCGATTGTTACGTGTGGACCAATGTAAGCGGTCTTTGCAACATTGGCTGTCTCAGCGATGACGGCCGTTGGATGAATCGAGGGGACGCGGGGCGTGGTGTGCAGCAGGGCGCCTATTAAAGAGAAAGCCAGTTTTGGATTCGAGACTTCAATAACAGTCCGGCCCGGAAATCTTTCGCTGCTGCTCACGATCAAACACGAAGCTTTGCTCGCAAACGCAGCGTCAAAAAATTTTTCATTATCGACGTACGCAATCTCGCCTTCACCGGCATGATTCAGATCTGCAATCCGTTCGATCTGCGTTTCACCGTCGCCGACCACGCGACCCAGCACGGCTTCGGCGAGTTCCTGAATTTTCATCTTATGAACCCCCGTTTGGATTCACGGATAAAACTCACCAGCCGCGCGACGTTCTCGTCGTCGATCTGTTCGAGCTGTCGCAGCGACTCTTCCAGCGGCATCGCAGATCGGAAGAGCATGCGATACGCATCTTTCAACGCGCGTCGCGCGTCTGCTGAAAAACCTGCTCGCCGCAACCCCACACTATTCAACCCACAGACCCGCGGTGGATTCCCGTCTGTCGTAAAAAACGGCAACACATCCTGCACGATCTTCGACTTCCCGCCAACCATCGCATGACGCCCAAACCGGACAAACTGGTGCGCCCCGACGTTGTTGGAAATAAAAACGTGGTCCTCGATTGTGATGTGTCCCGCGAGCGCGACTTCATTCGCGAAGATGTTGTCGTCGCCAATGACGCAGTTGTGGGCCACATGACAGCCGACCATGAAAAAGTTGCGCGATCCGATTCGTGTCGTTTCACCCGCGCCGCTGGCCCGGTGAAGCGTACAAAACTCGCGAATCTGATTGTCGTCGCCGATTTCGAGATAACTCTGTTCGCCGCGAAACTTCACGTCCTGTGGTTCGCCGCCCACGACTGCATGCTCGAAAACCCGGTTTCTGGCGCCCATTCTCGTAAATCGCTTGATGACGGCATAGGCTGCGATGTCGCAATCTGGGCCGATTTCCACGTTATCTTCAATTATTGCTGTGGGATGGATAGGCATTTAGGGCGAAATCAGCATAATCGTGTCTTGTGGATCGTGCAAATCCTGTTTATCATGCACGGCTGTTTGTGGTTTTGAGCTTTCAATCAACCGGAGGAGCCGAAAAGCCTTTGTTTAGTGACCAGTTTCGCCGTGGCGAGTCGGAAAAAAATAAGCTGTCGGGCGTGAAGGGCTCGAAGCTCATTTCCGGTCTTTCGGACGTCGCGTGGAAAGCGTTTCAGTCAGTCAACCAGCGGCTGCCGGAAGGCGAATCGATTCGTCCAAACTGGGCGCCCGGTCCGCTTCTCAAATCCTACGAACGCAGCGCACCGCCGCTTGGTTTCCCGCGTGAGACCGACAGTCTCTGTCCAACCTGTGTGAAGGAAGTTCGCAACGCCGTAATCAGCGGCGAAGTCGCACTCGAGACTTTGATGCACGAGCATCCGGGTGAAATCAAGGCCCAGATCGTTGAAGACAACGGACAGGTCGTGATGCGCAAGCACTGTCCGAAGCACGGCGAGTTTGAAGATGTGATGTCGACGGATCCCGCGTTTTTAGAACGCATCGAGTCGCTCTTCTTTGGCCGCGATTTCCGCGCCGCCGAAGATAAGGACGTGCATCGTCATGGAACGTCGAACATCAAGTTTGGCCGCGGCGCCGTGTTGACTGTCGACCTGACGAATCGCTGCAACATGATGTGCAACCCGTGCTTCATGGACGCAAACCAGGTTGGTTATGTTCACGAGCCGACGTTCGAAGACACGAAAGCGATCCTGGACCGTGCCGTTTCGTTCAAACCACGACGCCAGGTGATCATTCTCTTCTCCGGCGGTGAGCCGACGCTCTCGCCTTACTACCTCGACGCCGTCGCTTACGCGAAGAAGATCGGTTTCTATCGCATTCTCGCCGCCACCAACGGCATCCGCTTCGCCGAAGACATCGAGTTTTGCAAAGCTGCGAAGGCCGCAGGACAACACGGCGTTTATCTTCAGTTTGACGGTGTCAGCGAAGAGAAGAACAAGCATCGCGGCGTTGGCAATCTATTCGACGTGAAGCTGCGGGCAATAGAGAACCTTGCGAGTGTCGGCATCAAAGTCACGCTGGTCGTGACGATCGTCAACAATCTGAACAACGACGGTATCGGACAGATTGTCGAGTTTGCCGCAAAGAACATCGACAAGGTGCAGACGATCGCGTTCCAGCCCGTTTCGTTCACTGGACGCGACGAAGACATCTCCGACGAGATGCGCAAGAAGTGGCGCTACACACTCGCCGGCATGACGCACGACCTGAAGGACCAGTTGGGCGGGAGTATTCAACCGCTGCGTGATTGGTTCCCGCTGTCGTCTTACTCGGCGTTTACGAGCGTGATGGACATGTTGCAGGGCGCGGATGCGCCATGGGGTTGGTCGTCGTGCAATTGCCATCCAAACTGCGGCATCTTCACGTTGCTCGTGGTGAATCGCCAGACCGGCGAGTTCAAATCACTGTTCGAGTTCTTCAATTACGAACAGTTCATGAAAGACGTCGCGGTGATCACGGACACCGCTCGCGGCCGCAAGCTATCCTACGCACAACTCGGCATGGCCATCATGCGCAACTACGACGCGGAGCGCGCGCCCGAAGGATTTCCGATTTCGCAGATTGTGAATCTGTTCAAACCATCGTCAACCAATTCAAATTCCGATCGCAACGATCGCATGAAGGCCCAGACGGCAGCCAATGCGAACGACGTTTGGCGGGTGCTGTGTGTGGAAGGAATGTGGTTCCAGGATCTTTTCAACTACGACTTCCGCCGCACCGAGATGTGCGTCATCCCGTACGGCACGCAGGAAGGCGAGATCTCCTTCTGCGCTTACAACACCGGCGTAGGTTGGCGACAGATCATCGAGAACATGCACAAGACCGCGAATCTCGCCGAGTGGTACGAAGAAAACGGCCGTCATAAGGTCTACGCTGCCGGCAAGAGCGTCCCGCTTACAACTACGAAACACTCGCTAAGTCTTCCGGTCATCCAGGCCGTGCTTGCCGAAGACACTGAACCAACGCCGCGCGCAACGCCTTATCTTGTTGAAGAAGAAGATACCGTTTCTGTCTAGCCCGTTTTCTGTCAGCCGGTTGCGGACGGCTGGGATTCTTTAAAATTGTCTTGCTGCGTTTTTCGCGCTTGCGTAAGTCCAGTTGCACGTGAGATTTATTCAAATCTCGTTTCAATGTGTTAACCAAAGGGCCCACTCTTCCCACTGTTCCATTTTAGATTCTGTCCTAATCCATCAGGCTCTCGTCCCAGGGGTCGTGTAGAGTTCGTTCACCTTGCCAACCTATGGAGAAACTTCGATGAAACGACTTATGTCCTCAATTCTCATGCTCAGTTTGAGCATGGCTGTGATTGCTTCCCCCTTTCGAAATCAGGATCCGCCTGCGAACGACGCTAAGTCACAATCCGTCTCTCCGGCACTGACAAACAAGGACGTGCTAGACATGCTGAAGGCGGGTCTCGCCGCCGACATCATCGTCGCCAAGATCAAAACATCCGAAACCAATTTCGATACCAGTCCCGCCGCGCTCGCGCAACTCAAAGCGGCGAATGTTCCCGACAACGTCATTCTCGTAATGGTAAAAGGGCCCACAGCAGCGCCCGCGAATAACGAAGCCCCGCCCGCTGACGGTATCGTAAACGTGCCCGACGGAACTGAGATCGAAATCCAATTGACGAACAACGCCTCGGGCGAAGAACTAAAGGTCGGCGACGTCGTGGATTTTGTCGTCGTTGGTCCAGTTCAGCTACACGGGCTGACAATATTCGAAAAAGGCGCCGGCGGGAGAGCGCGAATCACGACTGCAAAACGCGCAGGTCACTGGGGCAAGGCGGGAAAGTTGGAATGGGCCATGCAGGACGTGATGGCTACCGATGGAAACCGCATCCCCGCGCGCTTCACCCAGCGCCACATTGGAGACAGCAAGGGTGGGACAGTTGCCGTGGCCGCTGTGGCAACCACAGTGTTCCTTGGACCACTTGGTCTACTGTGGGGACTGAAGAAAGGCAAGCCCGCGATTATCCCAGCTGGTAATCGTTACAGCGTGTTCGTGCATGGAGATGTGAAGATCAAAGGCAAACCAGCGGAAGCCGGTGGTGTATCGGAGGCGCCCTGATCGTCTTGAAATCTGTGTTAACGACGTTGCTTAGCCAGGAACGTCGCGCGCTGGCCCCGCAAGTCTCCTTGCCGGTGAACTTCGGGGAGCGCGTTATCACGAGATTTGATTTTGTGTAAGTTTTAGTCGGACTTTTCGCTGTCCGGATCACTGGTGGGCCGTTGCACCTCACGTAACTGGGCCACGATGTCACGTAGACGAATCGCGAGATCTTCGATCGTCTGTACTCGTTTGCGAGATCGTTCGCTGAGATCCTCGCGCAACAGCAGTTGCGCCTGGCCCAGTACGCCGGTGAGGGGGTTGTTAATTTCGTGGCGAATGCGGGCCACGAGGTCGGCGGTCTCCTCGAGTTTCAAGCGATACTTCGCAACCTGGTCTTGGTTATCGTGTTCAGTCATCAAGTCTCCGTAATTGGTGCCGGGAAATGAAGAATAAAGGCAATTGTCTTTGTTTTAATACAGGTGTGTGCCGCTAACGATCCTACTGCAGCGCCATTGTGCCTCGTGATCGTACGCAATTCAAGCATTTTAATCTGTGTTAGTCGGTGGACCAGGTGGGTTGCGGAGTGAGAACTTGAAGCGCGTTGAACCGAGATCGCATTCGCCTTTCAGTTAGGCAAAGTTGACAAGAACGCGGCCTCGCTCTTAAATTTCAAGTCCCTCTTTGCTGGGAGGTCGTCCAATGGTAGGACTCCAGACTCTGGATCTGGCTATCGGGGTTCGAGTCCCTGCCTCCCAGCCA
>CBFGMX010000021.1:0-49682 GCA_965649955.1 uncultured bacterium | reverse complement strand
AAAACCGATCGCCTCACGATTCGACTACAGGCTCTTTCTCTTTTCTCTTGACCTCGTTCGCAATTTTTACCACATCTTCACCGTTCGTCGTGCCAAGCTGCTTCAGTATATCCGGCACGTTGAGACCCAAAGCCTGCAGCTGTTGCAGGAGCGTGTAGATCATTGTTGGACCGGTCTGCGCAAACCGGTTTAGACCACCTGAGCCGACACCGTTTCCGTCGCCACCATGATCGATCATTACGACCTTTTCGATGTTTCCCAACGGATCGGAGACGGCTTTTAGCGCCGGCGCAGTCGCCTCGATGATGCTGGGCAGTTTCTCCAAAATAGTCTGGAGACGAGCGGCGTCATTGAACTCTCGCCAGGCCGCAGCTTTCTCTTTGATTGCCACTGCTTCCGCTAATCCCTGAGCCTCGACAGCTTTCGCATGGGCCAATCCCTGTGCCTGAATCTTCTCCGCTTCCGCCAAACCCAGCGCGCGAATCTTTTCAGCCTCAGCACGACCTTCTGCCTCGATCGCCGCCGCGCGGCCCTCGCCCTCCCGCTGTAACTTCTGGCTTTCGGCTTCCGCTGTCGCGATCAACGCCTGCTTGCGCCCTTCGGCCTCGAGAATCGCTGCTTGTTGTTGACCCTGGGCCAGCAGCACGGAAGCCCGTCGTTCCGCCTCCGCTTTCTTGATAACGGTAGCTTCCAGCTCCTTCTCTCGTCGCAGTACCTCCTGCTCCTGGACCGCAATTTGTTCCTGAGTACGAACCTTTTCTACACGAACTTCCTCCGCTACGACCTCTTGCCGTGCTTTCGCTTCAGCAAGTGGACCAGATTGCTCCGACGTTGCTTGTTCACGCTTAATCTCAGCCTGAAATTGCGCGCGTTTTACTTCGGTCTCTCTGGTTGAAGCGGCAATATCAGCCTCGGAAGCAAGACGGACTCTTTCACCTTCCTGCATTGCCAAAGCCGCTTTGATCTTGGAATCGCGCATTGCTTCGGCCTGGCCGATCTCAGCATCGCGCTGCACCTCCGCGGTTCGCTTTTTGCCGAGTGCGTCGAGATATCCCTCTTCGTCGGAGATCTCCTGGATCGTCAAAGCGTCGAGGCCGATTCCCATTTTCTCGAGATCGCCGGCAGCTTCGGTCGTTAACTTCTGCGCAAAGCTCTGCCTGTCGTTATTGATCTCTTCGACGGTGAGCGTGCCCAGGATGGCGCGCAAGTGTCCTTCAAGAGTTTGAAAAACGAGCCGGTGAAACTCTTCAGTCCTCATGCCGAGAAAGCGTTCGGCAGCGGCGCGCAGTGAGTCGTCATCGCCTTTGATCTTCACGTTAGCGACGGCCTTTACCGACACCGGAACACCCTGCACGGTGTAAGCTCGCGAAGTGGCAAGCGGCACGGTGAGAACATTGAGATTGAGGTACTCAACCTTCTCTAGAAATGGAAAGATCAAAGTAGCGCCGCCCCTTACGAGTCGATAGCCAACGACGGTACCGTCTGGCAGTTTTCGAGAGCGTCCGGAAATAACGGCAGCCTGGTTTGGTGAGACCTTAATGTAGTTTCGGCTCAGCAGCATTAAAGCGATTAGAAAGCCGACGACTACAACAAGAATGGCAATGGGGATGAGTAGATTCTGGATATCGAACATCGCTGTTACCTCAAACTAGTGTTGGGAGAATGTTGAAGAATCGTAAGGACTGACAATGAGTGAATCTCCGGCAACTTCGTCGACGCGAACAGTTGCCCCGGCTTTTATTTCGCGATTGTCGCGGGCGCGCGCCAGCTTTTCAATACGCTCTTCGCCAATGCGGCAACTCACCTGGCCGAGGCTTCCGGGCGCAATGGAAACAATTACCTGCGCCGGGCGGCCTATCAGTTGGGCCGTGGTGACGGAGCTCGAAGACTGCTGCTTGTAAAGAAAACGGCCGAACAGTGAAACCAGACCACCGAACAGAACGCCCCCACCCAACCCCAGGAGCGAACTGGCGACGATGGAAAGTCCCATCTGAATACCGATAGCCCCGAAGCCTCCGAACGCAGTTACAAACACGCTGATGACGCGGCTGTCCAGAGCGTGGCCATCGACTCCGCCGTCGATCCCGAGATCGAATCCCAGGCTGTCGAAAATGTCTCCGACGACCAGCGAAATAAGCAGAAAGACAAAACCAATGGCTGCAATACCAAGGAAAACCGCCAAGGGGGTAAGGTTTGAAAGAAATTCAGGCACCGGGGTACTCCTTCGAGTTTTGCTTTGAGCCTGAGAGCGGCCTCGATAGCGGGAAGTATCTAATTCACGGGAACAAGACTAACATTCCGCCGTAATAAGTTGAAATAAATTCGACAGGCTCACTTAATGGCTTGCACAAAAAGCACTCAAATTCGCGGGCGGACGCTATTAGAAGAATATTTCTCGCGCAAAGGCGCAAAGACGCAAAAGAAGGCAGTTAGAAACACGATACACTTTGCGCCTTTGCGACTTTGCGCGAGACTTTTTTCACCCGCTACAGACCTTTTGTGCAAAGCCGCTCACTAATAGTAGAAAGACGCAAGAGAATGGAGTGAGTTCTTTGCGTATTATGAAACTTGAAATAACCTAACGTCGAAGAGAGCTCGCCATTTCATTGCATTCCTAATACTTATGTCAAACTTTACACCGGAAGAAACTGAGTTTGAGATTACCGAGCTGGAGGAGTCGACCTTTCCTCCGCCCGCTGAAGCCGTACGTGAGTTCATAGATCAGCTGCCCGTCTTGGCGCCGGTCGACATTTCCAACGAACTCGAAAAGCTTGGTTACAAGGGCCAGATCGATCAACGTCGCGCGCTTTCGCTAATGGCCTATCGCCATGTGCGCCGGCTAAAAAGAATCTATCTCGACGGAGAGGCACCTCACGATCTGCCGCCTAAGCAGAATGTTCTCATGCTTGGCCCAACAGGCTGCGGCAAGACGTTCATGGTTGAGCTGTTGTTTCAGAACATCCTGAAACTTCCCACGGTGATCGTGGATATCACCAGCTTTACAGAGAGTGGTTATATCGGCGACGACGTGCGCACGATCCTCACCCGGTTGATACTAAATGCGAACGGAAACCAGTACCTGGCCGAATGTGGAGTTGTTTGCCTAGATGAATTTGACAAGATAGCCTCCTCGAGTAGTAATGCTCGCTTTGCCGGGCAAGGTACAACAAAGGATGTTTCCGGTTACGGCGTACAACGTGAGCTATTGGGAATGATTCACGGAACCGATGTCGTTGTGGCAATGGATTATGGATTTTCGGAGTATGGCCACCGAGTTCAGGTCTCTACTCACAATATTCCTTTTATAGCTTGTGGAGCATTTTCCGGAATGGATGAACTGCTCCGCGAAAACCGGAGCAACATCGGGTTTCGCAATGCCGCGGGCGAAGACTTCAGCCAGTTAACCCTGGATGAGGTTGGGTCATTTCAAAAGTTTGGCTTCCTGCCAGAATTAATTGGCAGGTTTTCGCGCATCATCAGTTTTCCGAAACTGCCGACTGAAACGCTGAAGCAGATTTTGACCGAAAACGTACTGCCGCAATTCTGCAATGAATTCAGGGCCGAGGATCTTGAACTCACCGTGTCCGAAGCCGCCCTGGATCATCTCGTTGGACGCAGTGAAAAACGAAACACGGGAGCGCGCGGATTGCAGACGGAGTTGGTCGCTGCCGTCGAGCGAGCAGCTTTTGACACGTTCATGCAGAAGAAAAATGCTCGAGTGGTTATTGATGTAAAGGACGGCCAGCTCACGAGCGAGGTTTCGTAGCGCTTAGCCGGGTATTTAGGATCAAGGTTTTGCCGCGATGAGGTATAACCGGTGCGCGGTCGCTAGGTAAAGTGCATCGCCGATCACTGCCGGACGTGTGTAGAGTGGAGCGTCCATCTGGATCTCCCCCAACAATTCCTTTTGCCGCCCGGCACGAAGAACTGTCATGAGGCCGCCATCGTTCCCAACGTAAAGCCGGTCGCCCGCCAGCAGAAAGCTTCCCCAGATCGCGTCGATCGTCTCGTGCTTCCATAGTTGGGTACCGGTTGCTGCGTCGAGGCAATGAACGGTTCCGCCCACGTCTCCAACGTACAGCAGGCCGTCTTTCACGATTGGCGTTCCCACCACGCGGCCGACGTCACGCGAAGTCCACAGGAGACCGCTCTGAGTAACATCTCCCTGGCCGTTGGGACTAATCGCATGAATAAACGAAGGAGCATCACCGTGCCCTGGAGACTGCCCCATGGCAATGAAGACCCGGCCGTCGGCGACGACTGGTGAAGCAATGATAAAGCTCCGCGAAAAGACACCGGGGCGCGGAAACCAGCGAGCGTCTTTCGGATTGCCGTCAAATCGCCAGATTTCGTGACCCGATGCTGCGTCGTAGGCGCGCAGCCAGCCATCACCTCCGCCGTATAACACTTGCATGCGCCCGTTGACGTCGGCCGCCACCGGACTGGACCAGTTGCCGTGCAGAACCTTATCGCCTGGTCCAATAGCACGCCATACCACTTCGCCCAAGTGCTTATTCACCGCGATCAAACTTGGAGCACGCGGCGATGGGACGCGGGTATGGCCTTCGTTCTGGCCGTTGGAGGTACCGACCGCGAGCAGATCACCCAGGAGCAACACGTCGCTATTGCAGGCTTCATGTGGAAAGACACCCAGGGCAGGCATATCTAGTTGCCAGACGATGTCTGCTGCCGCGCTGTCCTTGAAGACCTCTTCGCGGAATGGACCATCATTTTCACCGTCGCCGAAACCTTGCGTGTCGAGGCAACGGAGTTGGCACTCGGCGGTTACATAGTACAACCGGTCGCCTTCGACATAAGGAGCACTTGTCGTCGAAGGCAACAGGAACTCCCGTAGGCCGCGCTCGACCCGCGGGGCCACATCCTGCCAAAGGAACGCGCCATCCGTCACACGAAAGGCTATGAGCACGCCTGAATCTTCCTGAAAGGCCGGGTTGAGTCGGCGGGTGTTGTCGGCGCCTACATAGACCACATCGCCCGCAACCACGGGACGGCCATACACTTCGTTTCCTAACACGACGCTCCAGACGATGTTCCGCCCCGTGGTCGTATCCCAGCTAACGGGAGGATTGCCTGTTTGAGCCAGAGGCGTCTGGGGTTGGAGCGGGATGGAAACCCTGGGAACGATTGGTGAGACTACCGACTCTTCAGACTCAAGGCCCGCGATGCGATTCAACGCCCACGCAGCCTGGTTACGCACCGCGGGATCTTTTGCGGCCGCTCTCAGCGCCTCCCGGGCTGCCTGTGCCTTTGGCCCGATGCTTCCAAGCGCCTCGGCCGCGCAGATGCGAACATAGAGGAACTCGTCCTTCAGTGCTTCGACCAACTGAGGAACGGCTGGCTGCGCCGCGGGGCCGATGCCTGCGAGGGCCTCACCCGCCGCCCATCGCACGCCGGGAATCGGATCGCCCAGGGCTTTCGCGAGGTTCCTGGTCGCCGCGCTTGCCCTCGGGCCAATGGACGCCAGGGCCTCCGCCGCATAAATGCGTACGTAAGGGTTCTCATGCGAGAGAGTCTTAATTAGAGCGCGTACAGAAGGACCGGCGCGCTCGCGCAAAGCCCCGAGGGCACGTGCGGCATCGCCGGCGACCATCGAATCCTCGTCTCTGAGTGCTCTTCTCAACGCCGGCTGAATCGCTTCCGTATCGGGCGGCAGGTCAATTAAGGCATCGGCGGCAAAGCGCCGGAATGAGACCTCGTCATACTGAAGCAGTTGGACCAACAGCGGGATGGCCGGTGGACCGATTTGCCGGATGATTTCAAAAGTTTGCTGATGCAGATCTTCATTCTTGCTGGTGAGGAACTGTTTCAGCATGGGCAGCGAACGCCCCGCCCCTTGGACCAGGGCGGCTTCGGCGCTTGCGCGGACCTTCGGGTCTTTGGACATCACGCGGTCTGCCCAGTCACGCACACTGGCCGAGTTGGGGGAAAGAGTCGACGTCGCTTGAAGTGGTTGCGGGAACGGACGCCTGGTTTGAGCGAGTACTGCTAACGGCAGAATACAAAGCAGCGTGCAGATGAATGCGTCTCGCATGTTCGCAGTAAGAGGGACGAAGCTCGGCACACACAGACAATTCTCTCCGGCTCATCGGATGGATCCGCCGTACGATGATGATTAGTCGTCGACCTCTTCTGGCTATTCTCAACCAGTTGGAAGGAATTGGAACTGTTAGAAGTTACAGGTTATGGCAGACAGGAGATGTTCTCGATTTCTGTTCGACCTGGAATCAACTCAGCTACATCAATAACTTTCGAAACATGATCAGCTCGCTGGTTCGTCTCCCGCCTCGACACCGGGAACCGTTTCTTCATGAGCGATCCGACTAGCAACGTCTCTTGCATTGCGCTTTCGGAATGAGGGCACATCTCTTGCTTATATATTATGGCCCCGCATGGTCTTACTTTGATGATGGTCGATGATTTTAGTCGGGCGAGTGGCAGTGTCTAAGAGCTTCGGCCAATGAGCACTGCTGTCAATATAACTGGTGATCAATTGGTGGAAAGGATGATACACGAGACATCCGAGGGGCGACTGATTAACAAGGCTTTCACTAAACATCCGGTTCAGACTTCTCGAACGACTGCATACCTGACTCAGTTAGTGTTGGTCCTTGTCGCTTACTTTGTCGTTGGCGTAGTTGGCCTGGCCGTCCCATTCACCAGTGGAAATGTATCTCCCGTATGGCCGGCTTCAGGAGTCGCATTGGGCGCCATACTGCTGGTTGGCTATCGCATCTGGCCAGCTATTGCGCTCGCCGCTTTTCTTGTGAATTTGCTAACTCCGATTCCTCCTGTGGCGGCGCTCGGCATCGCCGTAGGAAACACAATTGGACCTTTGATTGGCGCTCGGTTGCTGAGACGATTTACGTCCTTTCAACCGTCTCTCACCCACCTTCGAGATGTACTCACACTGATTGTTTTCGGTGCTCTTGGGGGCACGGCAATTAGCGCTACGATCGGATGTCTCACTTTATCTCTTACCCCAGTTAACCCGTGGTCGAGCTTCGGGACGGCGTGGCTCATTTGGTACTTGGGCGATGCGATGGGCGTTTTGATTGTAACCCCGCTTTTACTGACTTTCGCTGGGCTGAGATCGATTCGTAAACGCCATCAGATATTCAATTTGACGGCTCTGGTCCTCGGGACAGTGATCAGCACGTTGCTGATCTTTGACCGGCGGTTTGGCTTCCAGACTGGCGAAGATCTTTTCGCATTCGCTGTCTTTCCATTCGTAATCTGGGGTGCAATCCGTTTCCAGGCGAGCGGGGCGGCAGCGGTAAGCTTTTTGATATCTGTCATTGTCGTGGGGGAAACAGCTTTTGGCTTTGGGCCATTTGCGAAGAGCGACCCTTTGCAAAACGCGACGCTCCTGCAATGCTTTCTCGCTGTGATTTCGATATCTGGTATGACCCTGGCTGCCGTCAACAGTGAAAGAGTACAGGTCATGCGTCGACAAGCCGCAAGGGAGCGAATGGAAGGAGAGCGCCTGGCGGCCCTGGAGATGGAGATTGCGTGTGAAGTACAGAACAAACTGTTGCCACAAAGAACCCCGGCGCTCCCTACACTCGACTATGCGGCGCGCTGCGTCCAGGCTCGTGCCGTCGGTGGAGACTACTACGACTACCTTGATTTGGGATCAAACCGTGTCGCCTTAGTGTTGGCAGACATCTCAGGCAAAGGCATCTCAGCAGCGTTATTGATGGCCAACCTACAGGCCGGCCTGCGCAGCCAGTCCGCTCTGCTGGTGGAGGACCTCGCGCAATCGCTCCGGTTGGTGAATCGCCTTTTTTTCGAATGCACCGAGCCGAACAAGTACGCTACGCTCTTCCTTGGTATATACGACGACGCAACTCGCAGCTTGCGCTACGTCAACTGTGGTCACAATCCGCCTCTGCTGCTGCGCGGGCCGACTATTGAGCGGTTGGTCGCGAATGTCACTGTTCTCGGACTATTTGAGGAATGGGAGTGTGTCGTTGCGGAAACCACACTGGCCTCAGGCGACATCCTGGCCCTGTATACGGATGGCGTTGTCGAGGCGACGAATGCAACTCAACAGGAGTTCGGCGAAGCTGGATTAGCGCAGACTCTACGGAAGAATCAGCACTCAGATGCTCTTTCTATTGTCGAATCTGTCGTGGCCAGGGTGCGGGAATTCTCGGCAGGCGAGCAAGAGGATGATCTAACGTTGTTGGTTGCCCGCGTCCGCTAGTCTTCGCCTCGATCTTTCTTTTCGATCGTAGTGACGAGCGGTTTCTTTCACACAGCATTCACATTGGTTGTTCATATCCCGAACTTGCGGGCACTTGACAGGGGGCTATGTAGATATTTATATATAACGCTATCTATATGATTTAGATTCGGGAGTAATGAATGGGAAGAAGTTACCTGTCTTACACCATGGCGCTTATTCTGCAAGCGCTCGATCACGGCTATCGCTACGGGTTCGACATTATGACGATCACCGGCCTCCCGAGTGGCACCGTCTATCCCGCCCTGAGACGCCTCGAAGACGCCAGCTTCGTCGCTTCCAAATGGGAAAAGCCAAGTGTTGCTCAGGCGGAGCAGCGGCCACCCCGGAAATATTACGAACTTACCAAATCCGGCCAAACAGCATTGGCCGAAGCGCGCGAACGCTTTCGGCTGCTCTCGCAGTTTGAGCCAATCGCAACCGATAAACCCGCAAAACAAAAAAGCTGAACTGCGGCTTATGCGTAAGCGAACGACAAATGGCCCATGGCTCTGGCTCATAACCCTTATCGGCGTCATCGTGCCCCGTCGTTTACGCGCCGACTGGCGCCATGAGTGGGAAGCGGAGTTGCTTTATCGCGAACGATTATTGGCCCAGTGGGACCACCTCAACTGGCGAACAAAACTCAACCTGGTCTCCCACAGTGCCGGTGCATTCATGGATGCACTGTGGCTGCAACCCCGTAGATGGGAGGATGCAATGATTCAAGACCTGCGCTTCGGCGTTCGAATGCTGCTTAAGAATAAAGGCTTTACTGCGGTCGCTATCTTGTCGCTCGCTCTTGGCATCGGTGCGAACACAGCCATCTTTCAGTTGGTGAACGCCGTGCGATTGCGCATGCTCCCTGTCCGCTCACCAGAAGAACTGGTTGAAGTCCGACTGGCGGATATGAAAGGCGCGCGAGGCGGTGTCTGGCGGTCGCCATCGGTAAGCTTTCCGATCTGGGAGCAGATACGTGAGCGGCAACAAGCCCTTTCCGGAGTGTTTGCCTGGGGTGCGGACAGAGTCAATTTGGCGCCGGGAGGTGAGGTGCGACCCGCGCGCATGCTTTATGTAAGTGGGGATTTTTTCAGAACACTCGGCGTCAACGCGGCATCGGGCCGACTCTTCACGAGCGAAGACGATCAGCGCGGCTGTGGTGCGCCAGGCATCATCATCAGTCACGATTTCTGGAGACGCGAGTATGGCGAGGACGCGAATGTTATCGGCCGCAAGCTTGCATTTGCGGATCACTCATTCGAGATCATTGGCGTCACGCCTGCAAACTTTTTCGGCATGGAGGTAGGACGCTCGTTCGATCTATCGCTGCCGGTCTGCGCCATTCCTCTTGTGCGCGGCAACAACAATTTTCTCTCAGGGACCATCTGGTGGTTGACTGTAGCCGGTCGTCTCAAGCCGGGCTGGACAGTGGACCAGGCCACTGCGCACGTGCAGTCGATCTCTCCCGACCTTTTTCAGGTTGCGCTACCTGCGGATTATCCTCCCGCAAGCGTAAACGATTATCTCGCGTCGAAGCTGACGGCCGTGCCCGCCGGCAAAGGTATCTCTCAGTTGCGTGAGAAATATGAACAATCGCTCTGGCTGTTGTTGGCGATTGCGGGCCTGGTGTTATTGATTGCTTGCGCGAACCTGGCAAACCTATTGCTCGCGCGCGCGAGCGCAAGGGAACGCGAGATTGCAGTAAGACGGGCGTTGGGCGCTTCGCGCGGACGTCTGATCCGGCAATTATTGGTTGAGAGTTTTCTACTGGCTTCATTGGGTGCAGGTCTCGGCGCTGGCCTCGCGCAGATATTGAGTCGCTCTCTCGTCGCATTCCTGAGTACAAGTGCTGATCCGGTATTTCTGGATCTCGCGCCGGATTGGCGAGTGTTTGGCTTTACCGCGGGCTTAGCCGTGCTGACGTGCTTTCTGTTTGGATTGACACCAGCTATCCGGGTGACGCGAACGAAAGCCGGCGAGATGTTGAAAACCGCCGGGCGCGGGCTGACCGCCGGCCGTCAGCGATTCACTTTGCGGCGCGCACTGACGGTGGTCCAGGTCGCACTCTCGCTGGTGCTCGTGGCAGGCGCACTTCTCTTCTCGCGCAGTCTGGCGAACATACTGACGGTGAATACAGGTTTTCAGCAGGACGATGTTCTCACCGCCACAGTAACATTCCGGCAGTTGAATCTACCGGCAGAGCGAATTCCGACGTTTAAAGATGAGCTGCTCGAACGCGTCAGGGCCATTCCGGGAGTAGAATCCGCGGCGATCGCCCACGTCATACCGCTCCGTGATTGGGGGGGAGCGAATGCGTGGATCGATGGTACGCCCGAGCGGCGGGTGCTTGGTACGAACCTCAGCCGTATTGGACCACGCTACTTTGAAACGCTCAAAATTCCGTTGCTGGCAGGTCGCGACTTCGATTCACGGGATCGGGTGGGAGCGCCACCGGTAGCGATCGTGAACCAGGAATTTGCGCGTGAGTTCCTGAACGGCGCCAATCCGGTGGGCCGGCGTTTATGGATTGCCGCGACGCCGGGCTCTCCAGACAGTCTCTTCGAAATCGTCGGGCTTGTTGGCGACACGAAGTATGAAGACTTGCGCGAAGAGTTTACTCCCATCGTTTACTATGCCGCGGCACAAGATGAAGGTGCCGGAGCCGGCGCGCCGATCCTGATCCGATCGCACTTGAAACAGACAGAAACGACTGCGGCGATTAAGCGAGTTCTCAACGAGATCAATCCATCGATCACTGTGAGCTTTCTACCGTTGAAGCCGATGATCGATGAGACAATTCTGCGTGAGCGATTAATCGCAACACTCGCGGGCTTCTTTGGCGCACTGGCTTTGCTGCTTGCTTGCATCGGGCTGTACGGCATTTTGTCTTACGGCGTCGCCAGTAGGACCACTGAGCTCGGCATTCGAATGGCACTGGGGGCGCACCGTAAAGACGTATTTTGGTTAATTCAGCGTGAGGCACTGTGGCTGGTCCTAATCGGCGTCGTGGTGGGCTTGCCGCTGATCCTTGCGATGGCGCGAGTAGCTTCAGCACTGCTTTTCGAGTTGAGCCCAACCGATCCGGTTTCGTTGATCGGCGCAGCGGTATTGATGGTGGTTATCGCAATGATCGCGGGTTACTTACCGTCTCGACGAGCGACGCGTGTAGATCCGATCGTGGCGTTGCGGTATGAGTGATGAGTAACGAGTCCGGGAGGATTAGCAGTACGGCGAATTAGTGGTAAGACGATTCGTTCTGGACCGGCATGTCATTTCTCATCTTGTAGATCGAAGCGTCGCGCAGTGCGGCGGCATCCGCCCGATCTTGTAGGCGGACCGTGGACCTTTTAAGCCGGTAAAGCGCTGCGGGGATCGCAACCCTCACTTGTGTACCGTCATTATCCTTAACCTCGGCCTCGATATTCTCAAAATCCGCTATATCGCCAAGGCGTGTCCGCAGCGCGACGCACCTTCCTAGCGATTACCATCTGCGAAAAGCACGAAATGCACAGCATGCATAAAACGGCTGTAAGTGTGGTTTGTTCACTGAGAAACCGGGAGGCGAGTTTGCGGTTTGGCAGTCTGAGCGCGACGTAACACGTCATCGCTGGTCAGCGCGCGCATGAATTCGACGAGAGAATTCATCTCTTCATCCGTCAGATTCAGCGGACGAATGCGCTTGTCCAAATGTGGATTAACGTCGCCACCGCGATTGTAAAACCTCACCACGTCGAGCAGCGTCTTTTGAGAACCCTCGTGCATGTAAGGCGCGGTTAGTTCAATGTCGCGTAGCGTCGGCGTCTTGAAAGCGCCGATGTCTTTTGCTTGCCTGGTGACAAGATAACGACCGAGATCTGAAAAGCCTTCAGCGTGGGAAAGCTTGCTGACTTCTTTAGTTTTTCCCGCCTCACGGACCAGCTTCTCAAGGTTTCTGTTTTTCGTGGCGACTCCGGTGTTGTGGAAATCAAAGTCTGTAAAGAATGGAGCGCGGCGACTGAAGGCGTGACACTGAATGCATTGCGCCTTGCCGCGAAAGAGTTTCCAACCGCTCTTTTGTGACGCAGTGACGGCGTTGGCATCGCCGGCTATGAAACGGTCGAACGGCGAATTGCCGGACAGTTGAGTTCGTTCAAACGCTGCAATTGCCCGGGCGATGTTCTCGATCGTTACATCACTCTTAAAGACGCGAAGAAATCTTTCGACATAATCAGGAACGCTTGCCACGCGCGCGACGACGGCGTCGTAGTCCGGCATTCCCATCTCGGCTGGGTTCACTAGTGGCTGCATCGCCTGGTCCTCGAGTGAGCGCGTGCGGCCGTCCCAAAAGAGTGTGGCGTTGAACATCGCATTGAGCACGGTGGGCGCGTTACGTGTGCCGAGGCTGCTGCGAACTCCAATTGCCGTCGCGTTACGATCGGTAAACGCGCTGGCAGGGTCGTGGCAGGTTGCGCAACTCACTGTTCCATCCGCTGAGAGGCGCTTGTCGAAGTAGAGGGCCTCGCCGAGTTTGATCTTTTCCGTGGACATTGGATTGTCGGACGGTATGTGTTTGCGCCACTGGCTCACGGGTATACCTTGAGGGATATTTGATTGACCGCTAGCGGTCAGACTGAATACCGCCGCAAAAAGAATCATGAGGCTGGAGGAAGTTCTGCTAGTCATGCGAAGCTAAATAACCTGCACCTCCTGAAACACCATCCCCGTGAGTTCGAGTTCACGGACTGCTTGCTCGAACCGCTCAGTCCCGAGAATGTACGTTGGAAAGTTGCGCGGCCGAAACAGATCCGAATCCGCCGGAATCGAATCGCGACTAACCATCGGCACATCCACCTGCCTGCCGACGCGCCCACAATCTTCACAGGGATCGCCGTTTGGCAGGAAGGACTCTGGAGCGAGCAAGCACAACGGCTGTATTTCAAGCTCTAAAAGATCGTGAGTTTGGTTTTTGCGAAGTCGCAACTCGGGAGCGACTGCCACGGGCATGCGCAAATCTTTCCCCAACAACTGATCATAAGCATGACGCTTGATCAGCAACGTCCAGGGATTTGCGTAAACAAAATCAGGAAAACGCCCGGAGGCTTTTCCGGAAAACGTTCCAAATTCCGTTCCCGGCAACAACGTCGCTTCTGCCGGAAACCGCGATCGAATCTGCGACTTTAACCTCTTGAGTTCGTCTAACGGCACCGGTGAAGGTTCGAAGTATTCGCGGGCGAATGGCTCATCAGATATATCCACAGATGGATACTCGACCCCCGTCGTGCCCCACGTTGCTCCACAAGTGGGACACCTAACCCCCGGTAAGTTCCATCTATGCCTCCCCTCGACGCCGTAATCTGTCAGGTCCTCCGAGCTTTCATCCTGGTTGCAATCGAAGATTCTCATAGTTATCTACGCGGATAGGGTACAACAGGGGTGCCATCTAAACCCATTTCGTAGATCAGCTCACCCGCGTGTTTATAAATCTGCTCGGGCGTCGCGTCAGGGTACTTGTCAAAGAAATCTTTCCAGGCTTTGTTCCATTTGCCGCCGCGACCCATGCCCTTTCCGCTGTGAATACATCGATGAAGGTCTTCGGCGATTTCCAGTGTGAAGTCGTCAATGTTGTCGATGCCCCTGTCCTTAAACTTTTGTCTTAGGGCCTGCGGAAACACGTGATGGAAACGCGTCGCCCGTCGTGCGACCTTCGCCGCATTCGCCGGGGTGCCGATCACGGGAATCATAGCAGCCGCTGACAAACCGGCGCCGACGTAATCACCTCGGGCGAGGCTGATCACTCCATTCACCAGATCCAGAACATCGCCCAGCCCGGGGACAAAGCCTGCGATGTCCAACGCCGACTGCAACTTGTCGAGCCAGCTATTGTTCCGATCCAGCCCTAGCGGATCGCTAAAGTTGAATGGCGCATTGCCCACGTATGCATAGAGGTTTGTGTCTCCTGCTGCGAATCCGATCGGATCTTCACTAATGAATCGCTGAAGTTTTGGGTTGTAGTAACGCGCCCGGTTGTAATAAAGGCCGGTGCCGTCATTCTCACGACCACCGTACTGCGAAGTGTTACTGCTCCCTCCGCTGTTAGTGGTCGAACCGAATGGTTCGTACGTGTATTGGGTCGATTGATTACCACTTGAATCCGTGAGTGCGAGTGTGGAACCGAGTGCGTCACTGAGATAATGGTGTGCTCCGCTTGCATCGGTGCGAGTAAAGACCTGGTCCAATCCCCCTGAGAGTGAGTTTGCAGTAGGCGCGCCGCCGACTTTTTCCTGCACCGCGTCGCCGCCGTCGTAGAGAAATTCAGTAGCTGCACCATTAACAGTCTTCCGTGTTCGTCGACCGAACGGATCGTAGGCAAAACTGGCGCTCACCCCGGGTCCCGTCATCGAACTGAGCTGGTTGCGCGCGTCCCACGTGTAAGTGTTGACGCCATCGCTGGTGAGATTGCCGTTGTTGTCATAAGTGAGGGTGCTGCCGGGGCGCTGCGTCAACTGATTGTTTGCGTTGTAAGTCGACGACGCTAAAGACAGCGGCAACGCCATCCGCGCGAAGCTGCCGCCCAACTGCGTACGCCGGCCTGCGTCGTCGTAGCCGTACGTTAGATCGCCGATGGTGGCCGCGCCTTGTTTGTAAGTGATGCTGGTGACTTGCGAAGCGAGGTTGTACCCGTAATCTACGAACAACCCGTTCGGCAACGTGAGCCTGGTAGGCCGGTTGGCGTCGTCAAAATCAAAGCCGACTGTATTCGTGCCCTGCGTGATGCTGGTCAGGCGATCCGCATTGTCATAGGAATAAGTGACGGCTGGTTGACCCGTCACCGTCATGCCGGTGCGTCGATTGGCAGCGTCGTATGAATACGTCACTGAACCCTGGGGCGAGCTCTGCGATGTCAGGCGATTGAGGTTGTCGTAACCGAGGTCAATCGTACCCGTGATCGAGTCAACTGTTCTGGTCAGACGATCGCCCGCGTCATACGTGTAGTTGACGGTGCTTTCGTACGTCGTGTTTTGGCCCGAGACCACGGTTCCGAAACCGGTGAACGTTAAGCGGTTGAGATTATCGTAAGTGTAAGAAGTGACTTTGCCACGACGATCCGTGAACTTCGTCATGTTCCCGTTGCCGTCGTAGGTGTAGGTCTGAGTGCGCAGCAGCGCATCTTTTCGGCTTGCCAGCCGATCCATGTTGTTGTAGGTGAAAGTCGTGAGGTTGTTTTTCGCATCCGTCACGGTTAGCAGGTTACCGTTTGGATCGTAGCTGAACTGAGTTGTACCGGAGATCGGATCGGTGATCTTCGTGATCTGATTTGCCGCGTTGTAGGTGTAACGAATGATTTGGCCCAACGCATTTGTGACAGCGAGCACACGACCGCCATCGTCGATGAAACGCGAAACGGTGCGACCTTCCGGATCCGTAACGGAAGTTAAATATCCCGCTTCGTAATTAAAGGTGGTGAGGTTCAGCAGCGGATCTTTTACCGAGGCTACCTGGCCCGCGGCGTTGTACGTGATGATGGTTTCATGATTGAGCGCATCTTTAACGCCGGTAATGTTCCCCTTCGCGTCGCGCGTGAACGTAACCTGGTGGTTCAGGGGATCAGTTATTGTCTCGAGCAGGTTGAAGACCGGATCGTGAGTGTAGTTTGTAGTTACGGCTTCACTGGTGCCCGCCAAATCCGTAACGCTGGTGACGTTCCCCATCGGATCGTAAGTGAACTGCCGGCGACGATTAAGCGCATCAGTCACACTCAGCATCTGATTTGAGCCAGGAGCCAGCTCGTAAGTTATGGTTTGCTGCTCAGGTTTACCCAACGGGTACGTATCGCTGATCATGTATCCGCTGGTGTTGAAAATGACTCGCCTGACGTTGCCACGTGGATCGGTGACGTTAACCTGTGAAACCCGGCCGTTCGTCAGGGTGTAAGCGAACAGGTAGAACGTTCCATCCGCCTGAGTTTGCTTCGTTACTCTTCCATTGTTGTCGTAGACATTGGTGATGTAGATGATGTTGCGGGCGTCGGTGACCTTAGTCATCCGGTTGGACGAGTCGTAGGTGTATTGCGTGAGCCCACCTCGCACATCGGTAACTGACTCCAACCGGCTGTTCGAGTCGTAGGTATATCCTACTGTGCGGCCGATGCAATCGCGCGCTTGAGTGATTCGATTGGAGGCGTCGTAGGTGAATTCAATCCAGCGCCCATTCGGTGAAGTAATCTTCGTGAGATTTCGATTGCTGTCGCGGGTCAGCGCTATCTGATTTCCATTCCGGTCTCGGATTCCTGTTAGTGCCGCAAAACGAGGACCAATCATGCCGTCGGAATCGGGGAAGGTGTACCTCGTTCCGTTTTTAAGCGTTAAGAACCAACCGCCGCCGTTCCAGACAAGTTTCGATTTGTGGAAGGCGCCGGGACTGGAGGTGTGCTCGAACTCGGTGTCGAAGTTGGTGCCGGGAAACAGCCGGTCGTAACGGATGCGTCCGCCGTCCGGCAGAATAAGATCGATAAACGAGTAGAAATCGAAATCGCCGACCAGGAAGATCTCATAGGGGTGAGTCATTCCCATTCCGAAAGGTCGAATGACTGTATCGCGCGGGCGATAAGTGCGGGAGACAGCGAGCGGAGTAACATCCGGGATCACCAGGTCGACCTGGTTGTAAACAAACAAACCTGTGCCCAGGTCGACAGGGTCGCCATCCTGACATTCGTTGCAATCCTCAGGACCCTCCGGTGGAGCATTTGACGGATTGGAGATCATCGCGCCGGTGAATTCGTAAAGCACGACACCGGGATCGGGAATGATCTGCCGGCCATTCGCACTCACCGTTCCCTGGCCATAGACGTACCAGCCTTTGTCCTCCGCGTCGTAGTTCCAGAAGTCGATGCGCGCGCCAGCGGGTTGACCCGTAAAGTTCGGATAGATCAATCGCGCTCGCGGCGGAATTACCTGTGAGCCACCCGGCTGAATGGTGAAGAAGACAGGCACGTGTACACCTGCCGGCAGCGGGAACGGTGGCTGGTTGGTCGGAATAGGCGTAATGCTCAGTTCCGTGACGTTGTTCCCGTCCATGTCTCGAACTACCGTTTGTGCCGGTAGCCGCAGTTCAAGTCCGGGAATATGCGGATTGGTGATGACTGTCTCTTTCGTTGTTGGCGATGGGAGCCTGACCGCATGGGCCGTATCCAGCTTCGGCATCCAGATCGTATAGCCGAGCAGATTTGTCTTGCCCTCGGTGATGTCGACTCCGATCTTGAACGTGCCGTAGGTTTTTCCGGTAAGGTTCGCGGTTCGTCCATTCAGTCGCATTACCTGATGTCCGGTTGCGACATTGGTCAGTAGAAACCTGCCTGTTTGATCTGTCTGCGTAGTGCTTGCGCCGATCTGAAGGGAGACTCCGGCGAGTGGACGACCATTGAGCGTCAACACCTGACCAGCCAGGGCTGTCACTCCCGGTTCCGCCTGCAACGGTGGAAGCGATTGCGCCTCGGAGTTCACGGGTTTACTGCGCCAATCACCGCGCAGGTTGTTCGCATCAGGTACCCAATCTTCATCGCCGTAACGATTGCCGCTCTCTCCCCCCGCAGTCGTGAAGCTGAATAACGATGGGACCACGATGCCGGTCTGCTCGCTTGCACCTGCAAAGCTAACCGTGTAGGTGGTGCCCGGTTCCAACGGGAGCAAGGGCGTGACGAATGCGAGTCGTCCCGATTCAGCAGGAACTATTCGGGTGGCTACTGAGCCCCGTGGTCCGTTGAGTGTGAGTGTGGCCGGGTTGATGGTTTGAACCGTTACGGTTCGCGAAAAACGTAGCCCGATTACGGTGTCTGTAGGAACGTTCGTCGCGTCGTTGCCTGGAAATGAGCCGGCAACGTGAGTGTTAGTTTCAGCTGAAGCGGCTGATGTTGCCGGTTCGAAACTGAGAGACTCGCTGTTGAAGATCTCACTCGTGGCGACGCGATTTCCGTTTCCATCAACTCCGCCTTCGATCAAAATATTTCCGTCAGACTGTAGCGTCGCTTGCTGCTGCTGACGACCGAAACCCAATCTGCCTAACGTCGTTGCTGACTTCGTCTTGAAGTTCCACAACTCGGCCCTGTTCAACGCTCGTGCGGAAGCCGATCTACCGCCAACGATCAGCACACGTCCGTCCGTAAGCAAAGTCGCGGTGTGATGGGCGCGCGCAAACGCCGGCAAAGAGATCACCTCAACCGTTTGGGCCAACGGGTCAAGAATCTCCGCGCTTTCAACTACCTTGTTGTTGAGTCCTTCTCCGCCGGCGACCAGCACACGGCCATCAGGAAGCATAGTGGCGCTGTGCCACGCGCGTGCTTGCCGGAGTACGAACGGCAATGGAACAAGCTCGCCGGTTTGCGATTCGGCGATCGCAACCGTCGCGGTTGGTCCCTCGTTGTCCTGACCACCGACGACCAATAAACGTCCGTCAGGCAACAGCGTTGAAGTCTGTCCTGCCAACCGTTGTACCGCCGATCTCCGAGGGGTCATCGGACGCCGGGGTGCAGGTATGCGTGTTGACTTTGTGCTTCCTGGCCTCAGCGTTGCCGGGTTCGCTTCGCTGAACGCCATAACCACCAGAGGTGGAAACACCAGGAGAGCGCTCAAAGTGAGGACCAAGCCGTAGGTGATAAGCTTCTTCATCTTCAACTCCAGTTCGATAATCAACGGTTGCTATGGATTCGTTACGCTCAAATTCAGACTTCCCGTACTGGTGGTGTTCGGATCGACGGTAACGGTGTAGGTGCCGGTGACAGGAAGTGTCTGCTGCGCCAGGTTGAACGAGCCGCCGCAAGAAAAAGTCGAAGTCATCGAGGTGCCGTCGGGTCTTAGCAGCGTGACGCGAACGCAGCTAAAGGTGCTGCCTGCAACTCGCACTGTTACTAGTTGACTCGCCGTCCCGCTGAAAGTCAGGCTTGCATTCTGCCCAGGAACCGTAAGGCTCACATTCACAGCCGGTGCGTTGATCGTGAGCGTGCCGGTTGCATCTACGACGTTATAAAGAGTGACAGTGGCCGGACCGGTAGCGTTTCCAGCGGGATCGATCAGGACTGCGTAACTACCCGTGTCAGGCAGCGTCTGCGGCTCGAGGAAGATATTGCTGCCGCAACTGAATGTGCTGGTCAGCACCGTGCCGTCAGGCTTCAGAATCCCCAGCGTCCAACAACCTGAAATAGTTGACGCGCCGTTGACGCTGACTCGCTGACCCGCTGTTCCATCGAAAGCCAATCGCGCAACTTGTCCAGGCGTGCTGATGTTGGTGTTTACCGCCGGACCGCCGATCGTGGCGCTCTCGGCTATGTCGACCACGTCATAGACATTCAGCGTCACTTGACCGGTCAGCGCTCCGGAAGGATCCGCCACCAACGTGTAGGTTCCCGCGACTGAAAGCAGTTGTGGCTCGATGAAGATGTTGCTGCCACAACTGAAAATGCTCGCGAGCTGCGTTGCGTCGGGCTTGACGATCTTAAGCGTCCAGCAACCATTGAAGGTTGAACCCCCGAAAGCACTGATGCGTTGTCCAACGCTGCCTTCGAAGGTCAGCAGTGCATTCTGTCCCGGCGTTAGTAGAGAAGCAGGAACGGCCGCACCGTTCGGTGTGATCGTGCCGGTCACATCCACTGGTTCATACAAACTAACCGTGACCGTGCCAGTCGTCGTACCTGAAGGATCGACGACGAGTGTGTAGGTTCCCGTGACCGGCAGTGTCTGTGGCTCGATGAATATATTGTCCCCGCAGCCAAAGACGTTGGAGAGTACGGCGCCGTCTGGTTTGTAAATTCCGTAGTTCCAGCAACCGTTGAAGTTCGAAACGCCGTTGGCGCTGACGTGCTGTCCTTCAGTTCCCTCAAAAGTCAGACGCGCGTTCTGACCAGGTGTGAGCAACGGAACATTCACCGATGGACCGCCGATCGTAATCGGACCGGTAAAGTCAGTGACGTCGTTGAGCGTTATTGAGGCGTTGCCAATTCCAGCACCCGACGGATCAACCACCACCGTGTAAGTGCCCGCCTCAGGCAGTGATTGCGGTTCGATGATAATCGTGCCGCCGCAACTGAAGATATTGGTCAGCTGCGTTCCATCTGGTTTGAAGATGCCCAGGTTCCAACAGACACCGAAGCTCGCGGTGCCGACGACGCTGGCGCGCTGTCCGACTGTACCGGTAAACGAGAGCCTCGCGTTCTGGCCGGGCGTGTCCGTCGTGATCGGGACCGTCGGCCCACCGAAGTTGATGCTGCCGGTGATGTCGTTAACCTCATAGAGATTGATAGTGGATTGACCTGTCACGGCTCCATTCGGATCTACCAGCACCGTGTAGGTTCCGCTGACAGGCAGCGTTTGAGGTTCGACGAAGATCGTGTTGCCACACCCAAAGAGGTTCGTGAGTGACGAACCGTCTGGTTTAAGCAGTCCGATGCTCCAACAACTATTGAAGGCAGCGACGCCCTTGACACTCATGCGCTGTCCGGCTGTTCCACTAAAGGTCAACCGCGCATTCTGTCCGGGGGTCGTAGTGGTAACGATCACGGCCGGTCCACTCGGCGTAATCGTGCCGGTGAGATCCGTGACGGCGTGGAGATTGAGCGTCACGCTGCCGGTATTCGTGCTCGAGGGATCGATAAAGATTGTGTACACACCGTCCGCCGGCAGGATCTGCGTATCAATGAATCCGCCGCTGGTGCCGAACCCCGCAGACGCCAGGGTGGAACCATCGGGCGCGTAGATGAAGACGGAGCAGAAACTAATGCTCACGTTGGTCATCTGGAGACTGATGCGTTGACCTGCCGTACCTTCGAAGAGTTGCATGGCTACCTTGTTAGCGGTGGCGATCGTGACTGTCTTGCTCTCGCCGATAGTCATGACTCCATAGACTTCCACATCAGCAGCGGTGAACGGCGATGGTGGAACGAAGAAGAGATCGGCGCTGGAACCCGTGCCCAAGGGTGTGGTGTTAGAGATGTGTCCTGATCTTGCGCCGGTCGGAACAGTGGTCGTCAGCGATGTCGCAGTCGAGGCCGTCACTATCGAGCGAGTGCCGGCGAAAGCGACGCGGTTGCCCGAAGGACTGGGGTCAAAGTTGCTACCTGAAATATTTACTGTGGTCCCGGGCGCGCCGATGTTTGGAGTAAAGCTTGTAATTATGGGAGCGTCAGAACCGACGGTGAACGGAACGCTGCTCGCTGCTGTTCCGGCTGCGGTGGTGACTGTGATCGGTCCGGTGGTGGCTCCAACCGGCACGGTCGTTGAGATTTGAGTTGCAGTGGAACTGATCACTGTCGCAACAGTACCGTTGAACTTCACGACATTCTCGGAAGGCGTTTGACTGAATGCCGTGCCGTAGATCGTAACTGAAGCGCCGATTGGTCCCTTGCCGGGCGTGAATTCAATAACGGACAGTTGCGAAGACGCAGCGCGTGAGATCGATACCAGGTTGCCTACCGCATCGTAGGTATAAGTCACACTGTCGCCGGCAGGATCGACTACCGCTACGAGCCGGCCCAGTTCGTCGTAGATATTCGTGATTGGTCCAGCATCGACGAGACTGAAGTTCACCGTTGTCGCGCCGGGCGCGGAAACACCGACGCCATTCTGGATCTGCGTGACGAAGCGCGCGGCAGAGGCTCTTACGTCATAAGTTCCCGATAACAAACCCGCAATCGAATAACTTCCATCTGATGCACTGGTCCCGGAGCCTTTAACTACACCCGATTGCAAAGCTTCAACCAAAGCCCCATTCAATCCTCCGCCAACACCTGCTTTCAGGATCGAACCCGTGATCGAGCCTGTGTCGCCGACGCCGAAATTGACGCCGTTGCTTGCGACTCCGAAGACGCTCACGACGATCGGACCGGAAGTTGCGCCTGCCGGAACGGGGCATGTGATGCTTGTACTGGTCCAGTTTGTGGGAGTGCCTGTAACGCCATTGAATGCGACGCTGCTGGTTCCTTGAGTCGCTCCGAAGTTTGAACCCGTGATCGTGACGTTGGTCCCAACTGGTCCGGCTCCCGGTGAAACACTGCTGATCGCCGGTGGTGCAGCGGGTAGAGGAACGGTTACGAGCGAGTCGAAGTTGCCATCGACAACGCCTTCGACATCCAACTCCGCGTTGGTGTTGGTAGTGGGCGCCGCTGTGAGGTTAACTCCAACCCAGACATAAAACCGGTCAGAGGCGCTCATCACAATGTTCGTGCTGGTGGTGGTGCTGAACGTGTACTTGGTTAGTGTGTTGGTGAGAGCAGTCGCGCCGGTTGCAGTGCCCAGCAGAGTTCCGGAGGCACTGTTGAGGTTTAACTTCGCGCGTGGAAACATCGTGCCGCCCGTGGACGTCTTCCTCATCCAGAGGGCAAACGTGATTGTCGACCCTGCCGGAATTGTTCCCGAGGCGTTCGGCACGCCACTCTGAGTATCAAACTGCTTGATGACGTATTCGCCGGCCGCGAGATTCTTCAGGTTCGCTGACTGGATGGCCAGCACGGCAGCGTCGGGATTAGCTGGCGTTAATTGGAAGAGATTCGCCGTGGTCGAGGCTTCGCGATGGAGCCTGTAGGTGGCGGTCTGAGCGGTGGTGGTAACAGCAGCGATCAGACCAACTAGCAGACAAAAGCTAATCCGGTATGAATTGCGCCGACGCGGGTTAGAGCAGGCGATGAGTGCCATGCGCGGCTCCTTTTTAGTTGAGCCTCGACCGCTCTTGGGCTAAGATGTTTTCGCCAGAACGCATCTTTGCTCAAGATTGAGACAGAGGGTGTGTTATTGACTAGCTCCGTTGTCACCTCCACGTGATGACGGAGCTTTTTGCTTCTATAGATTTATCCCTTTGGTCCAGACAGAACAACGCCTGTAAATTCGGAAACACTTTTTTGGGAGGGGTGCTTCTTAGGAACCTGATTTACGCTTTTTTGAGGATCATCGACCGGCGACAATGGAACCGTCGGGAGGTACTTAGCCGCTCAGAACCGAGAGAACCTTCAAAACAACTGTGAGCGGACTCTACTATTGAGTTCCGTTTCTGTCAACATGAAATTTTTTTGTTGAACATGACGAGCTTAAAGCTTACAGCAGCTTCTTCGAACAAGTGCATCACTAATCGTCTTGCTCAACTTGTTTCATAATTCGAAATCATTTCTAATCCGACCCGTTCCATCTCAAGTTAGGTGGCTTGGGAGGATATTAATGATCTGGTTTCGAGCGTTGTCCTTCGTAGTTGCGGTCCAGCTTACCGTGATCGGTGCCATCCCATGGCTGCTGGCTGGGGTCGGCCCGCGCCTTCCGATGGGTCTCTGGCGTTTGCTAGGCATCTTGCCGCTGGCGACCGGAGGTCTCGCGCTGTTGTGGTGTAACTGGGCTTTCGTGGTGCGCGGTCGTGGCACGGCAGCGCCCTACGATCCACCACGTAAGCTGGTTGTGCAAGGACTCTATCGCTATGTACGAAATCCTATGTATGTAAGCGCCGTCCTGATTGTCTTGGGCATCGGTCTGTGGACCGGCGCCGCGAGCCTCTTCGGATATTCTCTTTTATTGGCGCTCAGTTATCATCTCTTTGTGCGTTATTACGAGGAGCCGCATCTGCGGCGCGTGTTCGGGCAGTCATATGGGGAATACTGTGCAGGCGTGCCGCGCTGGTGGCCACGGATAACTCCGTGGCTGGGCGGCCGATCGTCGCTACCGGCCGACTAATCAGTGTCGAGTTGATCAATGCGCGAGACAAGACACAGATGCGGGGAGAACACTACAAACGCAAGGCCGCAGATTTTTTGCAGGTCGTGCAGGAAAAGATCGCGCGCACAATCTCTGAGAAATTACGCATTAAATTAACAGGAGACTCGGGCGCGACAACTGACGAAACGTGCCACGGAGAAACGAAGAAGCTTTTCGGCTATGTCTAAACGGCATCTTCAACCAACGGATATTCGCTGGAAGTCAGTGACCTCGAAATAGTTTGAGGCCATGTCGGTCTTCATCGACCTGCCGTTGCTTCAGCAGGGTTTGGATAAAAGCTTCGGAACTGATGCGGGCGATGTCAGATAGCGTCACACAGAGCAGTACGCTCGACGAGCCGCCTAGTTTGCGGCACCGCTGCTCCCTGACGCTGCCGGCTTCAGCATTCCGTGCATCCCGATCCAACGCACAAAGGCTTCGAACCAACCTGTGCTCGTCGTCTCCTTCGGATACATCCCGAAGCCATGGCCACCCTGTTCATAAAGATGGAATTCGACGGGGCGCTTCGCTGCCCTCCAGCTATCGATGAGCCCATAGCCGCCGTTCGCGAAGAAAGGATCGTCGGCAGCAAGGGCGATGAAGAGAGGCGGCGCGTCGGCCGGCACTGTCAGCGGAGCGAGAGGACCGTAGATGTTGCCGATGAAGGCTGGCTTCGCATCTTCGCCCGCCAGAGTGGTCGCCATTGTCAGCATCGCGCCGGCGGAAAAGCCAACCATGCCGATCCGGTGGGGATCGACACGCCATTCGGCAGAACGCTTCCGGATCAGTGCAAACGCAGCGCGGGCGTCGGCAATCTGTGGCGCGAGACCGGCCATCGCCTTCTCAGGGTCGGGGCGCGGCGGCCGCGGCGTTCCCGAAAACATTTCCCGCATGGACTGCTCGAACCCCGGCATGTCCGCGGGGGTCTGGTTCAAGCGATACTTAAGTACGAACGCGGCTACACCTTTTTCCGCCAATGCGCGCGCGACGTTCCAGCCTTCATTCTCCATGGACAAGGTGCGAAAACCGCCGCCGGGCGCGACGACAACTGCGGCGCCGCTTGCCTTGGCTGGATCCGGCAGAAAGGGTGTCAACGTCGCAACAGTTACATTGCGGGCAAACCGGCTGCCGTACTGGCTATGCCAGGACTCCGGGTTCTTCGCACCAGGCAGAGGACCGGTCCCGATTTCGATCGCATTGGGCTGCGAAGGCGTAGCGATGGGCGTCATCCTGTTGTCTTGCGCCTGGGCCGGCGCGGCGAGCACTGCGACGAACGCAAGCGCAGCCACCACCAAACGAGAAGTGAATAACCCCGCGAGCGACCGTTTCATCAAGAGACTCGACAATTGCCTCATGCCGCCTTCTCCTCCAACTGTGGTTGATTCGTAGTCAAGCCATACTGCCCTACAGATGGAGCGGTGTCACGCGAAAAATATCTCACTGAAGTTTAAAACCGGAGTGCCGATTCGGAGGTCAAGATCCAAACCGCTAAAGCTGAAATGCTTGGACATCAACATAGCCAACTCTTATTAAAGTTGGTGGAAGGTGTTGGAGCCTATGTCTCGAACCTTGGACCATCAGATCCCTGTAAGTGAATGATGTTATTCGGCTCCCATTTCCCGCGGGATCAATATTGTGTCGTTACTGCATTTATTGCCTGTGCTAATGACAATAATCAGAAGGTTGATAATTTTTCTGGTTCTCTAGCGCTTCCCGCGCTCGTTCTTCGTCCGCCTCAGCTGCCTGCGTGTTGCCCGCCAAACGAAAGGCCTCGGCGCGACGTTGATAGTACTTTTCACACAGCGAGCTTAACGCGATCGCCGAGGAAAAATCAGTGATGGCTTTTTGCGCCTCGCCGATTTGAAGATAAACCTTGCCTCGTTTCCAGAAAATATCCCGGTTAAAGCCATTTTGGTCGCTCAGGAGTAGGGAGTAATTTTCAACCGCCGCGTTTAAATCTCCTTTGAGCAGATAGATATCGCCACGAAGTTCATACATCCTTTTGCAGTTTGGGTTGTTGTCGACGGCAAAAGTAACGTCTTTGAGCGCCGCTTCCAAATTCGTTCGTTTCAGAAAGATCTCGGCGCGGTTTTTATATAGGACACATTCGGGAAAGCTGTTCTTAACCTGAATTTTTTCCGCTTCGCTGAAAGCTTCAAGTGCAATATCGTCTCTGCCGAATCGTTTTGCCGCCTCGCCCTTTCGTATCCACTCGCCGTAAAGCAGATTAATAATTGTGTCGGAAAGCTTGTTGTTGGCGTAGTAGGACCTGTAAAAATCTATCCCGTAGTCAAAATCCTCCCGCGCGATGTCAGCCGGCTTTTCTGCCCCGATTAAATTTGCGACATACTCATTTCGGTTAAGTGAGTTTGCGCGCATGCTGCGAAGGGAAAACAACTGCTCGCGTGCCGTCTTCGCTGTTTCATTATCGTTGCTTAGCTCGATAGCTTTGAGAAAATCCCTTTCGGCGGCCTGGAACCGTTCGTTATAGATAAACAATCTGTCTATGGTATGCCGGATCTCATCATCAGTGGTTTCGTTGCGGCGGATGTATTGAAAGTCCTTGATTTCACCCTGCCACAGAAACAAATAGATTTTTCCCCGTTCGACGAGGTATTCAACCCTCGGCGCAAACTGGATCGCGCGCGAATAATCCGCGATCGCTTTCGTGTCAATCTCGGCAAAATAGATTCTGCCGTCAAATTCCACGTCCTTAGCGCGGAAATGTGACAGGAGCAGTCCAGAATAGACTTGTCCTCGCTCGTAATAATGTTCTGCTCTTTTCGGTTCACGGGCGATATGTTTACTGAGATTCTCTATCTCCAAAGCGTACTTTTGTAAAAGCTCATTTCTTTTTTCCCGACAATATTCATATCGCCAGGTAGCGCTGTAACAACCGCCCGGCTGCGCCGCAATTTGAAAGACAGAGGAAAACACAAATAGAGTTGACGCAAAAAACATTAAGAGATGGATTTGCAGAAACTTAAAATCCAAAGCGTTGGTCTTCATCAGAACAGTCGTATTCCCATCTCGTGTGTTACTGACCCACTAGAAATGAGATCACTCCGTAAACTCCGAGACTGGCGAGTAGAAGCGCCACACCGCTAAACGCACCGAGCGAAATCATTGAGAAACGGCGTTCAGCCGGCGAATTAGACGCCAACCGAGAACCCCCGGTTGTTCTTCATGCACTTTTGGGCGAATGATGATGCGTTGGAAGAGTGCAACAGTTCTTCGTGTGGCTCTCGACCTTGCCCTAAGAGTCCTTTACCCTGCTCGGTCTCTGTGTAATCTCCGTGGTCTCTGTGCCTTGGTGGTTATTTTTCTAAGGAATAGTGAACCACCGAGACACGGAGGACACCGAGGTAGCTCAGAGAAGAGGTTGGAATCACCGTTTCGCTCTCAACACAATAATCTGAATTGCCACGAAGATCAGCGTCACGAACGCCGGTACGATGAAGTTAACTCTATCGGAGGCGTTGTCATACCATCCGCGCGTACCGCGTACTCGAGCTTTACGATGATCATCGGACCACGCCTGGCCGGTGGAACTTTCTAACAGCGCCTCGAGATCTTCAATCGTGACAGGCGGGAGAAACGCTTCACGTATGTTCCAAAACACGCACATAGCCAGAACAAACACATCCAAGGCGATGAGCAGCGCCCAATAACTTGAACTCCAGGATTCCATTAACGACCAGACGAGCGGTAAAACTAGTAAACCCGCAATGATGTACGTGCGTCCGCGCGTCTCAAGTCTGGCGAGTTTAGAATGTTTGGTAAGCGCACTCATTGCTTGTGCGAGGCTCGATTGGGCCGACGCGACTCGCGTCCGCAAAGTCTCCATGGCCAATTTGTCGAGTTGCACAAGGCTTTCGGCTTCGCAGTAAATACAACGCACCAGAACATCATCTGGTCGAACTGAGAGTGGGGCACCACACTGACGGCAATTCGGCGGCCCGCCCGGAGCCGAAGGCGGGCATGCTGCGAAGGCTGCACCAACGTTTGTCGCACCACTCACAAGAACATTTTTCATGGCGATGTTTGCAGCTATTAGTTGCGCCGGAATAAGTGTTATCCAAACGCCCGCCAACAACCCTGGCAGTGCGTGGTCACCCACCACTCGCAACAGGGCGGCGATGAGAAGAATCATGAGACTGCCGGTCATGAGCACAAACGGCGCGATCACGGCACAGATTAACCACCACCGTGGCACCTTGAGGTGCGCCAGCCGCATCCACTGCACAGCCGCTTTACGTGTTGCTGAATCCAAATCGCGCGCGAGGCGAAGCTCCTCACGGTAAACCTGGGGCATGACATTGATGGCCCCACAAAAGCGACAGACGAGCGTTGGAGCGTCAACTACCACAAGCGGCGCGTTACAGTTGACGCACAGAAGTGGCGCTAACCTTGGTCTCGTTTCAAAGGTGATCGACGTGCTCATTAGGCTCAACGTTGGAGAGAAGTCTAGGATCAAATATCAATCTTGCCAACGATTTCCGCGCTATCAATGATGATTGGAAATGAATGAGCTGTGAATCAGTTCTGACGATTGCTTTTAACCGTAGCCAATCGTCTTCTGGAAGCTTTGTCTCGACATTGCATCAAAGAATTTGCTTGCCCAGTACTGATTGGCGCTTAAAGGCCATATAATTTCAAAGGAGAAAAGTCGAAGAACAACTCGATGAAGTTAAATACACTGGCAGCAGCGATGCGGACGAACACAGGAGTGCTGAGACTCCTGCTGGTCGGAGTAATCCTTGGCGCCTCGGTCGTCGTGGGACAGGAAGGAGCACCGATGACGAAAAAGGATGCTCCAGTCACTGATCGGTTCGAGAAGGCCATCAAGGCGAAGGAGCCAACGTTCAGGCTCACAGGAAAACTCCGACGCGACAACAATGAGGAGAAGTACGTGTTGCTCGGATGGAAGTCAGGCGAAGATTTCGTATCAACCACCACATACGAACTAGCCTCTCCGCAAGAAGCGGCCGAAGTGCTGCGTAAGACTTTGGAGGCGCCGATGAGTGTGCCGCTTGAGACCGTCAAGCTGACGCAACTCGGCGACGAAGCTTACATGTCCAGGTGGAATCAGGGGAAACAAGATGACGTTAATCTTCTCTTCCGTAAGGGAAAGTATTTCATCCTCATGAGTGCCTCATCGCAGGGATTGGCCAAGCGCTTTGCAAAGCACATAGCGGGTGAGATCGATAACTCGAAGGGGTTGGTGCTTAAGTAACGGCTCCGCGTGCTCAGGCCTCGCGGGGCCGTTACATATCAGGGTTTGAGCGGGAAGCCGATCTCCTTGGAAGAGCCGGTCATCGAGTTGCTTCAACCAGCTAGGAGATCGTCGCGCCGGTGATCCCCCGCAGCCTAATAGCAACCCTCGCCAATGTGCAATAAGGCACGACAGCAATACATGAACAGTAGCCATGTAAGCAATCCAAGAATGCTCACGCCCTCGTGGGCACTAAGTGGACAGTAGATTGAAAACCATGCTGATCGCCGAGGGAAATTGAAGAAGTATGGTGCCGAAGGGGGGACTCGAACCCCCACGAGTTACCTCACACGCCCCTCAAACGTGCGCGTCTGCCAGTTCCGCCACTTCGGCAAAAGGTGAGAAGTTTTCAAAGGTCGCGGCCATTATAGCCGGATTTCGTGCTTACAAAAGAACGCTGCCTACAAAACGTCGCTTACGAAAGGATTCGATGCCTTACAAAGGACGCCGATTCTTTCACTACGACGCCCACCTACTTCGTCGCCGCTGGTGAGGCGGCTGGTGACGTCTCGGGAGCTGCTTGTGATGCCGCTGGCGACGCTTCCGCTGCCGGCGATGGACTCGGGCTCGCAACCGGTGCCGTATCGGGTGTCGACTCCAGGAGCGAGCGTGAGCCCGTCATGGCCGGCAAACCGAGCGTCAACGCGACCAGCATGAAAGCGGCTGCGGCGCCGATTGTGATCTTCGCCAACAGACTGGCTGTGCCGCGCGGGCCGAAGGCGGTGCTCGAAATCGTGTTCGAGAACAGCGCGCCCGCGTCCGCTTTACCCGGCTGCAGCAGGATCACCACGATCAGGATGAAGCACGACAGAATGAAAAGTCCGTAGAGGATGTAAGTTAACAAATTCAAACTCCGTTTGAGATCTCAGATTTGAGATCTCAGTTCTCAAGATAATTCACAATCTGCGCAAAGCTCTCCGCTTTCAAACTCGCGCCGCCAACCAACGCGCCATCGATGTCCGCTTGTTCCATCAACCCGGCGATGTTGTCAGGCTTGACTGAGCCGCCGTAGAGAATCCGAAGCGCATCGCCCGCCGCCGAAGAGTGCCTTTCCGCGAAAACGCGCCGGATAAACGCATGCATTTCCTGCGCTTGCTCCGGCGTCGCTGTGCGTCCCGTGCCGATGGCCCAAACGGGCTCGTAGGCGACGATGATACGGTCGAGATCTGAGGCTGTCAACCCACTGAGTCCGCCGATTAACTGCCCCGACACAACGCTTTCCGCAATTCCCTGCTCACGCTGATCCAGCGTCTCACCAACGCACATGATTACCGTCAGACCGGCCGCAAGCCCAGCACGCACCTTCCGACTAACTACCGGATCGCTATCACCATAGAACTGCCGCCGCTCAGAGTGTCCGACTATCACATACCGCGCACCAGCGTCACGCAACATGAACGCCGCCACTTCGCCGGTGTGCGCACCCTCCTCGATCTCGGGCGCGCAGTCCTGCCCCGCAATGCGTATGTTCGAACCTTCCAGACGGTCGGCGACCGTTTTGATTGACGTAAAAACCGGAGCGACGACGACTTCGCATTGGTTCGCATTCGCAACCAACGGCTTCAGTGCAAGCACCGTTTCGACCGACTCAGCGATCGTCTTGTACATCTTCCAGTTTCCGGCGATTACAGGTTTACGCATCGAATCTCCCGCAAAGGCAAAGACCCAAAGGAAAGGATCTAGTTTTTGTCGTTCAACGCCGCCACACCCGGCAACTCGTCACCGGCAAGGAACTCCAGCGTCGCGCCCCCGCCAGTCGAAATGTGCGTGATGCGATCAGCAACTCCCGCACGCTGAACTGCGGAAACCGAGTCGCCACCACCAACAATCACTGTCGCGCCACGATCCGCTGCTTCCGCAACAGCACGCGCTACACCAATCGTTCCCTGGTCAAACGGCGGCTCCTCAAAAACTCCCATCGGACCATTCCACACAATCATCCGCGCATCCTGGAGCGCAGCTGAAAAGTGGCCCACTGTTTCAACGCCGATGTCCATTCCCGCATGGCCGAGGTTCGTAAATTCGATCGGGATCGTCTTGGCCGCGATCTCCTGCCCCTTGATCGGTTCATAACTATCAACAATCTGATGGTCCGTCGGCAACAAAATCTCGATGCCCTTCTCTTCAGCGCGCTTTTTGGTATCGAGCGCCGTTTGCATCATCGAGTCTTCGACCAGCGACTTACCGACCGTGAAGCCTTCAGCTTTCAAAAACGTGTACGCCATCGCGCCGCCAATCAGGATCTTGTCGACGCCGCGATCGATCAGTGCGTTGATTACCGGGATCTTGTCGGACACCTTCGCTCCACCGAGTATCGCCACAAACGGATGCTCAGGATCGTCCAACACTCGCCCGAGGTATTCCAACTCCTTCTCCATCAACAAACCAGCAGCAGCTTTCGAAACGTGATGTGTGATCCCAACCGTCGAAGCATGCGCGCGGTGCGCGGTGCCAAAAGCATCATTAACATAGAGGTCGCAAAGCGAAGCTAACTGTTTTGCAAAACCGTCGTCGTTCTTTTCTTCTTCAGCATGGAAGCGGAGGTTCTCAAGCAGCACCACGCCGCCGGCGGACAAAGCATCGACCGCTTTTTGCGCCGGCTCACCAACGCAGTCGTCTGCAAACGCCACCGGACGACCGATTAGCCCCGACAAATGTTCGGCAACCGGCCGAAGAGTGTATTTGTCTATGCGTTCACCCTTCGGACGGCCCAGATGCGAAGCGAGAATCACGCGAGCGCCTTGATCCGTCGCGTATTTGATGGTGGGAAGCGAGGCCCTGATCCGAGAGTCATCGTCGACCTTTCCGTCTTTCACAGGAACGTTGAAGTCAACACGCACAAAAAGACGATTGTCTTTAAGATCGAGATCTCTTATCGAGAGTTTAGGCATTACAGTCCTTTACCCGCGACGTACTTGATCAGGTCTCGAACACGACACGAATAACCCCACTCGTTGTCGTACCACGAAAGCACTTTCAACATCCGTCCGCCGATCACTTTCGTGTATTCGGCGTCGACGATCGATGAGTTCGAATTTTTCCTGAAGTCGACCGACACGAGCGGTTCCTCGGAAAACTCCAGAATCCCCCGTAATTCCTCATTGGCCGCATCCTTAAACGCGCGATTCACATCTTCGGCCGTCGTTTCCGTCTCGAGGTCCATCACCACGTCGACGAGCGAAACGTTCGGCGTCGGCACTCGCACCGAGATCCCGTCAAACTTGCCTTTCAACTCCGGCAACACCAATGCGACTGCTTTTGCCGCGCCTGTAGACGTCGGAATCATCGACAACGCCGCCGCGCGCGCACGACGCATATCCTTGTGCGGCAGGTCGAGCAATTGCTGGTCGTTTGTGTACGAGTGGATGGTCGTCATTTGTGCGGAACGAATGCCAAACTTCTCATGGACCACCTTCGCCAGCGGCGCCAGACAGTTAGTCGTACACGATGCATTCGAGATCACATGATGAGCCGCCGGATCGTAGCTTTCCTCGTTCACGCCGAGCACGATCGTGATGTCTTCGTTCTTGGCCGGCGCGGAGATAATCACTTTCTTCACGCTTCCACGCAGGTGCTTCTTCGCATCTTCCGCCTTGGTAAACAGGCCTGTCGACTCGATCACGATCTCAGCGCCCACCGACTCCCAATCGATCGCAGCGGGATCGCGCTGCGAGAAAACGCGAAACTCGTCGTTCGCCACCTTGATGCCGTTTTCAGTAGCCGCGACTTCATGGTCCAGGTTGCCGAGTACTGAATCGTATTTCAGCAGATGCGCGAGCGTTTTCGTGTCTGTGAGATCGTTTACAGCGACGAAGTCGATGTCCGGATCGCCGATGGCCGTGCGATAGATATTTCGGCCGATGCGTCCGAAACCATTGATGCCAACCTTAACTGCCATTCTCAAAATCCTCCTGCCGTTGCTAATAACTGCGACGGGTGTGTCGTTTTTGGGATTAGAACTGTTGCAATTGTGGGACAGAGTCTCGCCTTTCGCTGTTGGCAGTGTCAAGCGAGGCTTTGGTTGACTCGGAGATCGCGTCAAATACGCTGTAAACTCTTGGGATTTTATGAAACTGCGCTTTTGCTGGTAACGTAGTAGACGCTTGAAGCGGCGGACTGTGGTTTGCCAGAATGTCTTCGTTTCATTTCCCTTCAACGATCACTGGGAACTGGAAGGAATCACTTTTAAGGAGCTCTTCGTCTGATGTTAACTCTTATGTCTCGCACTCTAGTCAGGGCAGTGATCCTGTCGAGTGTTTTGTTCGTCGGAACAGGCGCAGCACTCGCGCAAACACCGCAGTCCACGCCAAGACCAAGTCCCCCTCCAGGCGACCCAACGCGGCCGCCGGGACAGGAACCGATTCCCGGCACCACTCCGGGAACGCAACCAACGAATCCAACTACCCCGCCGGGAACAACGCCAGGCCAGACGCAACCCCCTGTTTCGTCTCCGACTCCTCCGCCCACCGGCGGAGAACTTCAGGGACCGGTTCGCGACCCAGTGATTCCGCAGTTTCAGCCGCGTCCGTTGCCTCCGATTCCCAGTCTTCAGCGTTTGGGTGTCGGGACTGAGACAGTTGCCCTGTCGCTGAACGAGGCGGTCAAACGCGCCCTCGAGAACAACAACGACATCGAAGTCGCGCGCGATGACGTTCGCATTGCCGAAACTCAGTTGAGGGCGCTCGAAGGAATCTTTGATCCGGTGTTTGAGATCACGCCGCAATACGACAAGCGCATCTCGCCGCAGCAAAGCTCGCTCGGTGGCGGTGCACAAACCGGCACGACCAGCACGACGACCTATTCGTTCAGTCCGTCAATCAACAAACAGTTCGGACGTGGCGGCGGAAGCTACTTCCTGCAATTCCAAAATTCACACACTGACACCAGCAACAGTTTCAGCTTGCTAAACCCCTTCTGGTCGTCGAACCTTTCGTTGACCTTTACGCAGCCGTTGTTGCGCGATCGTTCGATCGACAACAACCGTCGCCAGATTCGTATTCAACGAAAACGCGTGGACCAATCCGACGCCGACTTCCGTCAACGTACCATCGACGTGATCACGCGCGTACAACAGAGTTACTGGGAACTGGTATTTGCACTTCGAGATCAGCAGAACCAGTTGGCAAACCTGAACCTCTCGCGCGAGAGCTTGCGAAACGTCGAGGCGCAGATTGCAGCGGGCGCGAAGGCCCCACTCGAAAGAGCGGAAGTGTTAACTGAGCTGGCAAACCGTGAGACGGCACTGCTAACCGCGATCCAACAAGTAGCGATCGCGGAGAACAATCTCAAGGTCTTGATCTTCAAAGATCCAAACAGTCCAGAATGGTCTGCACAAATCACACCGACCGAAACGCCGAAGTTCGATACAACACCGGTGAATCTTCCCGAAGCACTCAAAGCGGCGCGCGACAATCGGCCTGAGTTGCGCCGGTTGCGGCTGCAAGACGACATCAACAACATTGACATTCAGTTCTTCAGGAACCAAACGAAACCGCGCATCGACCTCGTGGGAGCTCTCGCTTTGACCGGTCTTGCGGGAACGGACGTTTCAGGCGTGCCGATCCCTCCAGGCACGCAAGTGCCGCTAATCTTCGGTGACCCTGCGACCAATGCGAATGCGTTCCTGTTTAACCAGATCCGGGCCATTCAACTCGCCCAGGGCTTGCCGCTCGCGGAATCGCCACTGGTCGATCCCCCGGATGTCGGACCGAGACCGAATCCATCGCTGATCGGCGGTTACGGACGGGATATCAGGAATCTCTTTAGCGGCGATACTCGCAACGTGACCGTCGGTGTGAGGCTTCAATTGCCGTTCAAGAACAAGACCGCCGAAGCGAATCTCGCCGGCGCGCGTATTCAGAAAGAACAACTGATGGCTTCTACACGCGCGCAGGAACAGATCATCGAAGTCGACGTTCGAAATTCAGCGCAGGCTGTCGAGTCGGCGCGCCAGCGAGTGCTTTCGGCTCGCGAAGCGCGAACGAATGCCGAAATGCAGCTCGAAGGCGAACAACGCCTGTATCAGGTGGGCCGTTCGACGACGTTCCTTCTGTTCCAGCGTGAAAACGCGCTGGCCAACGCGCGTGCTTCTGAGTTACGTGCGGAAACCGACTACAACAAGGCGATCGCCGACCTGCAACGTGCCACCTCGACGACTCTGCGAGCAAATAACGTGATCGTCGGGACGACTCAAGGCCCATAACTGGTATAAAAATTATATAATCCGTGTCTCTCGATGGTTCGCCATCCGTGAGACACGGATTTTTTCATGCAGATCAGCGCCACCATCATCACTTTCAATGAGGAGTCGAATATCAAAGCCGCCTGTGAGTCAGTCGCATGGGCCGACGAGATTGTGGTGGTGGACTCAAACTCGACTGACAAAACCCGCGACATCGCGGCCGCATGTGGCGCGCGAGTAATAGTTAACGAGTGGCCGGGCTTTGGCGCGCAGAAGCAGTTTGCCGTCAACCGGGCGACGCACGATTGGATCTTCAGTCTCGACGCGGACGAACGCGTTTCCGATCAACTTCGCAATTCCATCGAAACTCTCAAAAACCATCGACACGGAGACGAGGCCGATGCGTTCGTCGTCGCCCGGCGCACTTATTACCAGGGACGCTGGATTAGCGGCGGTGGCTGGTATCCGGATTACCAGTTGCGCTTGTTCAATAGGACCAGGGGCCACTGGAAGCTGCGCCAAGTTCACGAATCGGTGGAGATGGAACCCGGCGCGCGCATCGGTGAACTAGGAGGCGACCTGCTGCACTACACCTCGCCAAACGCCGCGCATCATCACCGCATGATCGGCGAACGTTATGCTCCACTCGCGGCGCAGCAGATGTTTGAAGAAGGCCGCCGGACTTCCGTCTTCGGCGTTGCTACGGCGGGACCCGCAGCGTTCCTGCGGAGTTTTTTATTGAAAGGTGGTTTTCGCGACGGCTTTGCCGGATTTACCATCGCCAGCTTCGCTGCACATCACGCATTTCTTAAATACCTGATGCTTTGGGAAATGCAGGCCACAAATCACACAGACAAAAAGAATGCCTGACTTTGATTTAGTCCCCCCGTTCGTAGGCTACATTTTTGCCGGTCTTTTCGGCGCAATAATCGGCAGCTTCCTCAACGTCGTAATTCATCGCGTGCCGTACGAGGAGTCGATCGTTTTTCCCAACTCCCGCTGCCCTTCGTGCGGAGCGGTCATCGCTTTTTACGACAACATTCCGGTTCTGAGTTACGTCGCACTCGGCGCGAAGTGCCGGAGCTGCAAGGAACACATTTCGTTTCGCTATCCGGCAGTTGAATTACTCACGGCGGCGTTGTTTGTTGCCGTGGCGTGGCACGACGGAATGAGTGTGGCCTTGCCGTTCGATCTGGTTTTCGTTTCGGCTTTGTTGGCGCTGGTGTTCATCGACGCCGAGCACATGATCCTGCCGAACGTGATCACGTATCCGGGAATCGTGTTTGCTTTCGTTGCTCGTCTCGCGATTCCCTTCCTGACCAGAACACCGCACTTCGACGATTTGCCATCACTCATCAATGGTCCATTCGAGGGTTTGCCTATCTGGGTCGCATCACTGGGCGGCGCGGTGATCGGCGCACTCGCCGGCGGTGGTTCGCTGTGGCTACTGGGATGGGTTTGGGAAAAGCTTCGCGGCGTCGAAGCGATGGGACTCGGCGACGTCAAGATGATGTTTATGGTTGGCGCTTATTTAGGCTGGCGGCTCACAATCCTAACCATCTTCGTTGGCGTGCTGACCGGATCGATCATCGGCGTGTTGTTGATGGCGCGGCAGCGCGAACGAAACCTTCAGATGCTGCTGCCGTTTGGCATCTTCCTCGGCATTGGCGCCATCGCTTCGCTGCTGTTCGGGTCGCAGATCGTTGGCTGGTATGCCGGTCAATTCCGTTAATGCCTATTGAGCACTGATCAGTGGCGCGCAATCGTTTCCATTTTGGTTTGACGATGCTGACGGGACTGTTCCTGTTGGCAGCGTTGTTTGCGGTGCTGCTTTATGCCTTCACTCCCGAGTCTCCGGTGTTTCGTGGTCCAATCCTGCTTGCTTCGTTTATCGCGATCCTGATCGGAAGCCTGCTGTCGATACTGTTCGTCGTGCGCTGGCTACTGCGTCCATATCATCAACTTGTCGGCGAAGCGCAACGTGCTTCGATCGCGAGCCAGATGTTGAAGTCGCAGGATGAGGCGGAGTTTGTGCTGGAAACGTTTCAGTCGGTCGTGGCGCAGTTGCAGGATCAACGGAAGGAGCTGGAGCAATTGAGCGCCGAAGCGCGCGAGCGCGCCACGTCGGCCGAAAAGTTCAGCGAACGGATAGTGGCGAGCCTGCCGTCGGGTTTACTTGCTTTTGACGCCGGTGGGTTTTCGATGGTGGTCAACGCGCCCGGGCGCGCCTTGCTGGAAGTTGATGGAACGGTGCTCGGCGAGTCATACGACCAATTGCTTGCCGGCCATCCCGAGCTCGCGTCTATGATCGGCGACTGTTTGGACCGAGGAACGTTGTATCGGCGAACCGAGATCGAGACGGTGAGCTCGAGTGGAAGGTTGCGCCGCCTTGGGGCGACCATCGCGCCGATCGAACTGCCGCCCGAGGGTAGTCCGCGAGGCGCGCTTTGTCTGTTGACGGATATCACTGAAGTGACGGAGTTGCGCGAGCAGGTGGCGTTGAAACGCAATTTGGAAAGTTTGGGCGAGATGACCGCCGGGTTGGCGCACGAGTTCAAGAATTCAATCGCGACGCTCCACGGCTATGCGCAACTGCTCGAGAGTATGCAGTTGAATGACAAGGCGCAGGTGGCGACGGCGTCGTTATTGAATGAAGTGCGAAATCTTTCGTCGATGGTCACGGCGTTTCTGAACTTTGCGCGCCCGCAACCATTGCAGATCGAAGAGGTGTCGCTTTCTGAGTTGGTCCAGGACTGCGCAACGGAGTCGAGTATCGAAGTGGAGATAGAATCGAAGGGTGAGGTTGTCGTCAGGGCTGACGAGAAAATGCTGCGTCAGGCCGTGCTTAATTTGCTGCGCAATGCAGCCGAGGCGACTGAAGAACAAGGACTTAATAAATCCATATTCGTGAAAATAGAAAACAAAGCCATCGAGATTCGAGACAGTGGTCCTGGAATCCCGGAAGCGCATCTGCCGAAGATCTTTATCCCCTTCTTCACTACGAAACCGAAAGGCCACGGCATCGGGCTCGCACTGGCCCATCGAATCGTTACCGAGCACGGCGGCACACTCACTGCCGCCAACAACCCGACCGGCGGCGCCGTGTTTACGATCAAGCTTCCGGCTTAAGTCCGCGCGGAAAGTATTCGCGCCAACGTCGATCGACCAGCTCGCGAATATCGTCGCGCACGATCAATTCATCAGGAAATCCCGGTTTGGTGCGCGCGTCGATAACCAAAGGCGCCTTGTAGACGAGATGATGCCGGTGAACGTTCGTGTGCGCACTGTAAATGTCTGCCGCGGGTTCAAAGCGCGTCCACGTGGCCCACAGGAAGTCCGGCGCGGAACGAGCGACACCGGCGTTGTCGTGCAAAACGATCAAGGGCCACTCCGCAAAGGTCGGATCGCTCGCCACGCGCATCGCTAACGTTTCATCTTGCGCGACCGTCGCGCCCTGCAACACCAGACAGCCCGCGCAAAAAACCTCCGCACGCGACACAAAACCCGGCAACGCGCCATGAAACTCACGTGGCAACTGGCGCACCGGATCACCCAGCCCCAGCATGATTGCCTTGCTGCCTTCGTTCACTTTTCCGCTCGTGTAGTCGAGCGTGTCCATCGACACGTTCGAGAAGACGAACATATCCGTCTCGGGACGAAAACGCGCGAGCACCTGTTCGAGCAATTGTGGAAAGTTCTTCAGATCCTGTGGCGTATCGGTGAGTATGAGGAACTTGGTTAACGAAAGTTGACCTTCACCGAGAATGCGGAAACCGGACACGAGCGCCTCACGTCCATACCGCTCGCGAACCACCGCCGCACACAGCGAATGAAATCCCGTCTCGCCGTACGTCCAAAGATCCCGGACCGAGGGCATGACCAGCGGAAACAGCGGCGACAACAGTTTTTGCAGGTAGTCGCCGATGAAAAAGTCTTCCTGGCGCGGTTTGCCGACGACAGTCGCCGGATAGATCGCATCGCGTCGATGAAACACCGCGTCAACATGGAAAACGGGATAATCGTGAAGCAGCGAGTAGTAACCGTAATGGTCGCCAAATGGTCCTTCAGTCCGGCGTTCATGTGGCGGCGCATGTCCGACCAGGGCAAACTCGGCTTCCGCCGCGAGGCGATGCCCGTTACCCGACGACGTCTTCGCCATTTTCAACTTCTGTCCGCCGAGCAGCGACGCGAGCACAAGCTCCGGAACGTCTTCCGGCAGCGGCGCGATCGCCGCAAGGATCAACGACGGTGGACCACCCAGAAAAACCGTGACCGGCAACGACTGATTAAGACGCTCGGCCTCGTGGTAATGAAAACCGCCGCCTTTCTGAATCTGCCAGTGCAGGCCCGTCTTGTTCTGATCGTAGACCTGCATGCGATAGATCCCGAGATTGTGCTTCTTCGTGATCGGGTTTTCTGTGTAGACGAGCGGTAGTGTGATGAACGGTCCACCGTCTTCCTGCCAGGTCGTGAGCACGGGCAACTGGTCCAAACGCGCGGGACGATCGACGACTTGTGTGATCGGTGAGCGTCGCGTGTTCGTCGTGCCGAGTTTCAGGAAGTCGAGCGCGACTGAACGGCTTTTCCAAAGCTCACCCGGACGTGGCGGCAGTATCGATTCCGCGATATGGACGAAATCGCGCACCATCGCCTCCGGCTTTGGACCAAACGCCAGATCCAGCCGCCGTTCGGTGCCGAAAAGATTGGTGACAACCGGATACCCGCTGCCCTTCACGCGATCGAACAGCAACGCCGGTCCGCCCTGATCGATCACGCGACGATGGATCTCGGCCAGCTCGAGGTACGGATCGACCTCGGTTTTGATGGTGATGATTTCGTTTTCCCTGGTAAGTAGATCGAGGAATGTACGGAGACTCGAATGCATTCGCGTTAGGGCCGGTCTCCGGTCGTGCTCACAGTCCGCGGTCGCATGCGCGTTGGCGTTACTGGTTCAGCTAATCGCTTCTCGATCTCGTCGTGCGCGATTTCCGCGGCCTCGGCAACGAACGGCTCGTGCGACTCACGATAAGGCTTGACGACTTCGAGCGTGTGGTCGTCACCGATTCGTGCAAGAGACTTCAACAACCCCGCCGTGACTCGCGGCCGGTTCTTCTCTCTATTCAAGAACGGATAAAGGACGTCCGGACTCTCCAACTCTGACAAATAGCCGATCGCCTGCTCCTGCCGCCCGGAATCCAAATCATTCACGACGCGGTAAAGCGCTTCCGAACGGCCCATGCGATACAGCGCCCAATCCAGCGCGAGCCGCACTTCCTTGTTCTTCTCCTGGAGTTGATAACCCTCGACGAGCTTTCGGTGTTTCGTGGCTGCCAACCGCGCGAGCGCTTCGGCACTGCGCTGGCGGACCAGCGGTTCCGTGCTGCCGAGTTGTTTCGCAAACTCAGCCGAGTCGGACCGTGCGTCAACGCCATCGATCGGTTGTTGCGCGTACGACGCAACCCCTCCCAACATCAAGAGACCGACCAGTAAAAGACTTCTCATATTACTCTCCCGTCTGTTTCTTCCTCAGCAGTGCTGTGTTCAGGTCCAGCTCCGCCACCGGAATGACTTCCACGTTCGGATACTTCTTTTGCAGTTCAGGGAGAAAAGCCTTTGCGTTGCCGACGATGATGATATTACTGGTTTTGGCGTCCAGACGCGTACCGGCAAACTTCTGTACGTCGGCTGTCGTGATCGCCTGCACGTTGTTGATGTAACGGTTGATCTCGTCGAGGCCCATGCCATAAAGCGCCAGCGAACCAACCTGGCCCACGAGTCCACCCGCGGTTTCCAGATTGCGAGAGAAGCCGCCGATCAAAACAGCCTTTCTCGGAGTCAACTCCGGATCCGCCGGAGGCGCAGACGACAACCGGCCGATCTCGCCCAACAACAGGTCCGCAACCACCGCCCCCGACTCATTCTTCGTTTGCGCGAACGCGATGAATGGTCCAACGTCGCGACGCGTGTCGAGAGCGGACGCTGCACCGTAACTTAGACCACGCTTGATGCGGATCTCCTGGTTGAGACGACCTGAATATCCACTCAAGACCGAGTTTGCGACGATACCGCGAAAATAGTCGGTGTCGCGGCGATTGATTCCCGTCCGCGCGAGGTAGACCGCGGCTTGACCCGCGTCGGGTTTATCGATCACGACCACGCGCGCCGTCTTGGCGGCCGGATCTGAAATCGCGGCACTGGTCGCAGGCAGCGGCGTGCTCGGTTTTTGCCAATCGCCGAAATAACGTTTGCCAAGTTCGAGACCATCCTTCGCAGTTACGTCGCCGCCGATGACAAGAATCGCGTTGTCCGGACGATAGTAACGCGCATGGAGTTTCACGATGTCCGCGGCGGTGATGCGCGTCAGCGATTCGGTGGTGCCGCCAATCGGATGGCCGTAAGCACTGTTGCCGAACACGACACGCGCAGCCACAAACCTTGCGATGCTTCCCGGATCGCCAAGCGCGAGCGTTACGTTGTCGAGGTACTGTTGCCGTAGGCGTTCAACCTCTTCACTCTTGAAGGTCGGACGTCGCACCACGTCGGCAAGAATCTCCATCGCCTGAGGAAGCTTCGACGACATCACGCCGACGTTTGCAAAAGAAGAGTCCCAACGCGCGCCGGAGTCGAGCGAACCGCCCAGGCTTTCAATCTCCTGTGCGATGCGCGTGGCGTCGCGGCTCTGCGTGCCCTTCGTCAACAGATTCGCGGTCAGATCCGCGAGTCCGGCCAGCTCAGGCGGATCGACCTCGCCGCCGTTCTTGATCAGCAACTGGGCCGTCACCAAAGGCGACGCGCTGCGTTGGATCACGATCACACGTAACCCGTTCGGCAGTGTTTCCTCGACTGGCTTCGGAAATGTTCCCGAGCGAGGCGGTGCGGGCGGCGGCGGTGTGGCTTGCGGCGTTTGCGCACAAACGACGAGCGGCAACGAAAGCAGGAAACAAATTAGCGATAGTCGTTTCATTGTGTTCACTTATTTGCCCTCCCCTGCTTTCTTCTCAGCCGGCTTCGAAGCTTCAGGAAGGTAATACAGAACCATTCGATTCGTGTCGGCGAAGTACTTCTTCATCACGCGCTGCACGTCGGCGGCAGTCACGGCCTGGAGCCGCGCAAGATCGGTGTTCACACGCGCCGGATCTCCCAACAGCACCGCCGCCTCACCGAGCGCGAGCGCCTTGCCGTTGCTGGTTTCACGTTGCCGGAGTTGGTTCGTGATCATCTGGTTCTTGGCCTTTTCCAACTCGGCTGCGGATACCGCGGCGTCCTGCAACTTTTTGATCTCGGCAAGCAGCGACTTCTCCGCGTCCTCCGGTTTCTTTCCTTCCGACAAGACGGCGGTCAGGACAAACAGACTCACATCTTCGCGAGCCTCGAAAGCGGAATTGACCTCGGCCGCGAGTTGCTGCTGGTAGACCAGCGCGTTGTAGAGCCGCGAAGATTCGCCGGCTGACAAAATCGCGTCGGCGACGTATAACGCCGCCGCATCCGGGTCTGCCTGGCGTGGAGTCAGGTACGTCAAACCGACAGCCGGAAGATCGTTGCGGCCATATTCCGTAAACCGAGACTCAGCTTTACGGTCAGGCTCTTTAACCTGGACCCGAGGCAGCGGTCGATCGGGTTTCGCAATTGGCGCGAAGTACTTATCGACCCACGCATCGAATTGCTTTTGATCGAAATCGCCGACGACTACAAGCGTTGTGTTGTCGGGGCGGTAGTAGGTCGTGTGAAACTCCTGTACGTCTTTCAACGAAGCGGCGTCGAGATCTTCGATACTGCCGATGCCCGGCCGCTTGTAAGGGTGTTCGGCAAATGACCTTTGCTGGAGCAGGTATTCGAAGCGCCCGTACGGCGGCGCCAACACGCCCTGGCGAAACTCTTCCTTCACGACGTCGCGTTCCGATTTGAAGTTTGGATCGTCAACGTTTAGTCCCGAGAGTCGATCGGCTTCTGCCCACAGCAACGTTTCCAGGTAATTCGAGGGCACGACTTCGAAATAAACCGTTACGTCGTCCGCTGTGAATGCGTTGTTGAAACCGCCGACGTCTTCAGTGAGACGGTCCATCATTTCCGACTTCATGTTCTTCGTGCTCTTGAACATGATGTGCTCGAAAAGGTGCGCGAAGCCGCTGCGATTCTGCGGATCGTCTTTGGAACCGACGTGGTACCAGACCTGGATCGCGACAGTCGGGCTCGACGAGTCGGCCACGCTCAACACGCGCATACCGTTGGCGAGCGTACGATCGGTGAACTTCATTTGCGGCATCCGGGTTTGCGCGGACGCCGTAAGTTGCGCGCCAACAAGCGCCCCGGCGATAGCCACAAAAAGGGCGAGGAAACGCTTTAAGTTACGAACCATTAAGTTGTGCTCCAGTTTTGATAGGGAGAATCTCGCCCGATTAATCGATGTCCATCGGATTGCGGTACGGCTTGTCTTTGTCCTTCTCGGCCCGCTTCATGGCTTCCTGAAACTTCTCTTCGAGAATGCGGTCGCGATTCTTCATGGAACTGAGTTCCTGTGCGAAGATCTGTTCACGCATCTGTTTTTGTTTGTCGAGCCCCTTCACCATCTCGTCAAAGGACGCGAGCGGTTTCGCTTTTTCCTCATGCGAGAGGATGACGCCGGTTTCTGCGTCAACCGTCATTGTGGCTTCGCAGCAGGGACAAATGATCGTAAACCGCGACAAGTCTGCCATTGAACTACCTCCTTGCAAGGGCTGTAGTATAACAAAAGGGCAGCCGCTGCCGACTGCCCTTTCCCATTTGTGAACATTCGTGGTCTGTTTTTCGGAATCCGAAAAACTGGTTACGGGATGACTTTCTTCACAGCGCTGCCAGCTTTCTTGGCGCCTTCGACCGTCTTATCCCCCACTTTCTTAGCGCCTTCGACTGTCTTTTCACCGGCTTTCTTGGTCACATCGACGGTTTTCTCGCCGACTTCCTTACTCTTGTCAACAGTCTTTTCGCCGATGGATTGAGCCTTGTCGCCAACGTCCTCAGCCTTGTCCGCGGCTTCTTCGCCAACATCTTTCGCTTCACCTGCTACGTCCTCGGCCTTGTCAGCTACAAAGCCGGCAGATTTGGCGATCGCGTCGCCGGTCACTTCCAGCACGTTATCGTCGGTGGTTACTTCACGCTCTTCACCGCTGGGAGAGTAGGCCTTTACCGTTCTCCTGCCGTCGCGAGTCGTGACGACGACCTTCGATATGCGTGGATTATTCCGGAATGTTCTGGTTTCAGTCTTTGTTCCGCTGGCGTCAACCGACGTGGTGATCTCAGAGTTGTCGGGTCCCTCCATGGTAGTGGGACTCGCCGTGGCCTGGTTCTGATCCGCAGTGCCCTGGTTCCGGGCACAGCCTGCGGCCAGTGCCACAAGCAATAATATTGTCAACAAGCAGATATTCTTCGTCACGCTTCTTTCCTCCTCACTGCAAAAGCTCGACATTAACTTTGGCAAGCAACGTGCCACTTGTTTTTTGGTGTGACACTATTGTTACGCCGTCCTATCGATTAAACAAGCGAGCACACCTCGCAAAGTAAGACGGTATGAGCATCGAAGCGTTCAGTTACGGTACGCGCACATACGCGCAGGTGCGAAAGCACCACCTGATTTTTCATTGACTTTCGCCCAGAATTCCATTAGAAGCAGACCTACGCTGCCGGTAATCTTCTTCAAGGCTTTCACGTTTGAGACGAAACAAGCATCTTCCCCAAGGAGCCCTTTTCATGCGCAGACTGCTTATTATTTCGATAGGCGCTTTTTTTCTTGTCGTAACGCTGCTCCCGACGCAACCGCGATTCACGGTCAACGCGGTGTCGGACGGAGAACGCCTGGCGATGTACAGCAAACCCGCAGTCGTTCGTATCGTTGACGGGGCCGCTGCTCAAATCCGCTTCGAACGTCCCGGTTACCAGGGACACACGTTCAACGTATCAAACATCGCTCTCGGATCCGGCTTCTTCATCAGTTCCAACGGCTACATCGCCACTAACGCGCACGTCGTGTCAACCACCAGGGAGGGCGATGAAAAAGCCAAGCAGGCACTTTTCTGGCAGATGCTCCAGCAAATAGGGCAGCAGCTCAATCGAGACCCGAGGACGCTGGATGCTCGCCTGATCGAGCAGTACAGCACCCTCGTGAGTTACCAGAAGTTCCATCACGTGATCATCCCCGACGGCAGCTCCTATCCATTTGAGATCAAACAGTACGGCGCACCTACCGGCGAAAGCACGGACCAGGGCAAAGACGTCGCCATCGTAAAAATCGAAGTTAAGAACGCTCCGATACTGAAACTCGGCGACTCCGATCGCGTGCAGCTTCAGGACCACGTCACCGTTATCGGTTATCCCGGTGCGGCCGACACCTTCCAGTCGGGGATGCTCAGCCAGAAGTCGGCATTCGAAGCAAGCATCACTGACGGCAAGATCTCGGCTCGTAAGACAGCTTCCAGCGGCGCTCCGATCCTGCAAACAAACGCCTCCGCTACGCATGGCAACTCCGGCGGACCGGTCCTGAACGATGCAAACGAAGTGATCGGATTGCTGACATTCCGGGGCGATACAGTGAACGGACAGGAGATTTCGGGTTTTGCGTTCGTCGTTCCCTCTAACACCGTAATGGAGTACGTGAAGAGTGCCGGCGCTGCTAACACGGAAGGACCAACGGACACGCTGTTTCGCGAAGGCCTCGACTACTACTGGAGCGACCAGTATTCATCGGCGATTCCGAAGTTCGAAGAAGTAAAACGGCTGTTCCCGCAGCACTCGGAAGTGGACCGCCTGGTCCAAAGCAGTCAGCAGGCGAAAGCGGAGGGACGCGAGAAGTCGGGCTTCCCGCTCTGGCTGGTAGGAGTGATCGTTGGTGTGTTGTTACTGATCGGATTACTCCTGATCATCATTGCAATCGTCGTCATCATGATGCGCCGTCGTAAGAAGGCGAAACATGCGGGACCGGCTCCAGCGCCCGGAGGAAGGCCACATCCTGCGCCGGCACCATCCCCGTCGCCCACAGCGTACTCACATCCGGCTCCCCCGCCGCCAAGTCCTGCGCCGGTGCACGTCTCGCCGCCACCACACCCGAGTCCGTCTCCGATGCCGAACGTCATGGCCGGCGATCAGGGTATGACTGTGGATCTGTCGCGCACCGTGGCGATTACGGCCGACGGCGACGCGTTCAGGCAGGACTATGGATCGATCAAGTTTGTTTCCGGTCCACTTTCCGGACAGCAGTTTCAGATCAAACCTGACGGAGATTTTATCGGCCGCGATGGCGGTTCGTCACAGATCGTAATCGGCGACCCGCGAATCTCGAAACGGCACTTGTGGATTGGAGTAAGAGGCGGTCGAGTGGTTATCGAAGACCAGAATTCGCGCAACGGAACGTTCGTCAACGATCCACGTTCAGCACGCGTAACAGAGACTTCGTTGAATGCGGGCGACACAGTGATCCTTGGCGAATCTGATGTCGCACGATTCGAGTTCCATGCTTGATTAACTAACGACTTTTGGAAAGCTGGTATCAAACAGCGACACCAGGTCCTCGGCGGAACACGGGCGGCTGAAGAAGTAACCCTGAATCTCATCGCAGCGGAGTAACTGAAGGAAACGAAGTTGCTCCGCTGTTTCTACGCCTTCTGCAATCACTCTCAATCTTAAATTGTGAGCCAGTGTGATGATCGCCATCACGAGCGCCGCATCGTCAGGATCGGTGGTCGCATCCCTCACAAACGACTGATCGATCTTCAATACATCGATCGGCAAGCGTTTCAAAGAGGCAAGCGACGAAAACCCGGTGCCAAAATCGTCGATCGAGATGTTGATCCCCATGCTCTTCAAACGGTTCAGCACGCCGGAAGCGAATTCGGAGTTTTGCATGATCGAACTCTCCGTCACTTCCAAATCGAGGTGGTTCGCCGCCATACCCGTCTCATCGAGAATGCGGATGACCGTTTCCGACAGATCTCGATCGTGAAACTGCCGCGCCGAAATGTTCACCGACATCTGAATCGGCGCAAACCCGCGATCCTGCCACTCCTGGTTCTGGAGACACGCCTGACGCAAGACCCACTCGCCTATCGGCACGATCAAACCGGTGTCTTCCGCCAGCGGAATGAACTCCGATGGCGAGACCAGTCCGAGTTGCGGATGCTGCCAGCGCACCAACGCTTCAACACCCGTAATGGCCAGCGAATCAACGGAAACACGCGGCTGGTAGTGGACGAGAAACTCCTCGTTCTGAATCGCGCGTCGCAGGTTCGTTTCCAGCGCGAGTCGTCGCGTCGCAAGTTCGTGCATATCTGACGTGAAGAACTGGTAGTTTGCGCCACCTGATTTCTTTGCTTTGTAAAGCGCGGCGCCGGCGTTCTTCAACAGAGTTTGACTGTCGTCACCGTCAAATGGAAACAGGCTGACGCCGACGCTGGCAGTGGCGTAAACCTCGTGCCCCGGCAGATCAAACGAAAACTTCAACACCTGCGAGAGCATCCCGATCGTTTCAATGATGTCCTTGGTGCCATCAATCTGCGTTCGCAGCAGGGCAAACTCATCGCCGCCGAACCGCGCCACCGTGTCTGATTTGCTGATGCAGCTCTTCAAACGTTCGCCAAACTCGCGCAGCAAACTATCGCCAGGGCCATGGCCCAGCGAGTCGTTCACCTTCTTGAACTGGTCCAGTGAAATGAACAGCACGCCGAGCGACTGGTCCTTTGCACGCGCAATGGCGACAGCCTGCGTAAGACGATCCTCAAACAGCGCGCGATTCGGCAACTGCGTTACTGTGTCATAGTAGGCGAGCCAATCAACTTCGGCCGTCCGTTGCTGCAACAGGTTTTCGATCTGTTCCTTGTAAAGTCGCTTCTCCTTCAGCAGGTCGCTGTGCTTCAGGGCGCGTTCCACCGATGCTTCGACGTGACGAATGTCGATCGGCTTTGTGATGTAATCAAAAGCACCGACGCGCAGCGCCTTGATCGCAAACTCGATGTCCTGATTGCCGCTGATCATCACCACGACCGTGTCCGGGGCCAGCGAGTGTACACGTGGCACCAGTTCGAGGCCGCTCATTCCACCCATGTCGATGTCGCTTATGACGAGATCGAACGTTTCGTGAGACAACGCCGTGAGAGCGTCTTCCGCGGAACTTGCTTCGGAGCAGTGATAAACGGATCCGAGTAGATCGACGAGCAGACTTCTGATCTGCCATTCGTCGTCGATGATGAGGAGTTTTGGCTGCTGCGACTGAAGAGGATTCATGCCTTCGTCTTTACAAGCCGTTGCATTGGGAGAAAGGGGATCAGGAACAGCAAAAGGATCTTCATCTTTACCTCCGCTGGCCGTTTATGAGGGCTCAGGCCCAACTGCAAGAGTATGCGCCAGTTATCTTCGGTATTCAACCATTACGCGAACTGTGCGGGGGCTCTGTTCTAAGTAATGGTGCAGTTTCGTTCAATGTGTCTTCGGCTTGCCGGGCGAAAATGAAAAAGATTTTTGGAGTTTTCTTTTAAACGTGTCTCACGCTCGCGGGACGAAAGCGAACAAGTGCTTCACACAGCATCGACAGCTGTCTCTTAAAAATTCTTGACACGTCGCTTGCGTCGCTGGTATACCCCTGTGTCCCAGGTTCTACCTCGCTCCGCTAAGGTTGCTCTCTTCTCCCCCTGCAGAGAGTCCCTTAATCCACTCGCCAATCATCTCGGCAGTGTTTGCCGACTAAAGGAAGGTTTACCACATGAAGAACCGAAAATACCTACCCTCCATATTCAGTATTGTGTTCGTGATCGCCTGCCTCAGTGTTTCCGCACTGGGCCAATCAGGCGATCAGTTTGCCAACCCCAACAGCACCGGCTCGAGCGTCAGATGGGACATAAAAGCTCCTCATTCTGCAGCGACGCTGACGGTAATTGGGCCAGACGGTGAAGCGTTTACGAAAGAGTTTCAGGGTGGCAGTTCACCCGAATTCCGACTTGCTAATAAAGCGGGCGAGAGTCTGCCCGACGGACAGTACACCTACGAACTCCGGCTCACGCCGATCTTCGCCGCGGGAGTCAGAGACGCGCTTAAAGCCGCACGGGAGAAAGGCAACGAAGCCGAAGTGCAACGCGGTTTGAGAAAACGCGGCCAGTTGCCTTCTCCGGCCGGATTGGTCCAATCGGGAGGTTTCAGCATTATAAACGGCACGGTCATCCTGCCCGGCGCATCGGAAGAAGCTGCTGCTCGCCGTGCAATGGTCGATCAACCGGCAGCGCCTGCATCACGCGCGGTTTCCTCCGTCTCCTCGGGACGCGTCAACTACAA
>CBFGMX010000020.1:0-50369 GCA_965649955.1 uncultured bacterium | reverse complement strand
AGCGCGATGTTGGAGATATTGAGGAATTGAAGCATTCCGGCGCACAGATTACGCAGAACGACACAGATTATCAATCTGTATGTTCTGCGTAACCCGGCGCGCCGGGGCTGGTTAGAACGTATAACGCAGGCTGAACTGCATAACGCGTCCCGCCTTGGTTTCATTCAAAGGAGTTTGAGTTGACGTGAATTTACCGAAGTCAGAGTTCGGGCTACTCGATCCGAGGAAAGGATCCGTTCCCAAACTCAGGTCGGAGATGGTCAAACCATCGAACCGTTGAGTGTTGGTAACGTTAAAGACTTCCCAGCGGAACTGTAGTTCGTGACCTTCCCACGGCATCGTGAACGACTTGTGCAGTCCCATGTCGAGCGAGATGTAGCTTGGCGCTCGCAACACGTTGCGGTCGCCAACTTCGCCCGGACGAGCCGGCCTGAAGCTGCGATACACGGCTTCAGGATCGCTGAAGATGTTTGGCGAACCTTCCCTGGTCGGCGACGAGCGGACCGGCGCGACGCGCACACCGTTCGATTGAACGTTCCAGTTCGTGGCCCAGACGCAGCAATCGAATGGAGTTTGAATCGGCAGCCCACTGTTCCAACGGAAGATGCCGGTGGTTTCCCAACCGCCAAGTATCTGATTGGCGAAGCCACTGATACCGTTGAAAAAGCGTTTGCCGCGACCTATAGGAATTCCGACGAGCCAATTCGCGTTGATGATGTGACGGGCGTCGAAATCAGAAGAGGCGTAGTTCTGGTCCGGATCCAACGCGTTAACGATGAACGCCGTTCCATAGCTCGCTGAGTTCTGAAGTCCGGACGCGCTGTCGAGCGAATGTCCGTAGGTGTAGTTGAAGTCAAACGTGACGTCCTCCCGCAGCCGTTGTCGTACGCTGAACTGCAACGAGTTGTAGTTTGACCTGGCGATCGTCGAGAACGCCGACAACGCCGCAAACTGCGGTTGATAGAACACGTTGTTGAAACGTGCCGGTCCACCGCCGAACGGGCACGTGGTGCACGTCGGACTGTCGTCCCAGAGCAGTTGCAGGAACGTGTAGTCGATCAGGTCAGCGCCACCGACGGAGCCAGGCGCCAGCCATGCATAGGCCGCCTGAGTCGGTGTCAACGACGTGTCGCCCCACCATTCCGGCATGAACGGGAAGAAGTTGTTGAAGAAGGGAATGTCAGGAATCGAGGTGATCTCGGCATTCTGATAACGGAAATCGACCAACTGGTTAATGGCCTGGTAGTAGGTCATTCCCGACTGAGGATCGCGGATGTTGTTTAACTGCATGATGTCGCGCGACGCGAGAAGGCTGCGCGCGAACCGGCCTACATAGCTGGCTTCAAACGACAGTCCCTTGCCGATTTCGCGGCCGTAGGAGAAGTTGAAGCTGTAGTTGTACGGCGTCGTGAGGCCCTGGTCCAACGATACCTCGATGCGTTGATCTTCGTCGGCCGGCACCGTCAGCGGGAATTGCAACGTAGTCGGGATCGGGCCGGTAGAACCGGGGAAGTCCAGGTCGCGAACGTTTGGATTCAACCCGCCGAAGAGTGGTCCGAGGTCGGGTGCGACCACGTCAAACGTGTTCGCGTTGATGTTACGCGCGGAGGTGAAGCCGGCGAGGTTGTTCAGGTCGAAGTTGACGGCAAGCGCGCTGCCGATGCGATCGTAAGACATGCGGAAGCCGCCACGAATGACGCTCTTACCCTCGCGTCCGAAGATCCTTCCAAACAAGTTGTCTCCGAAATCGGGAGACCACGCAACGGCAACTGACGGCGCCCAATTGTTCCAATCCTGTTCGTAATAACCCGGCGCGTTGTTGGCCTTGCCGCCAAGCACGAACGTGATCGGATCGTTGAACGCTGTGCCGTTGAACGAGCTCTCGACTCGCCGGTTGAAGTAATCGGTCAGGCTTATGTTCGGAATTACTTGCAGTCCGTTCCGTTCATAGACCGGAGTCGAAGTGGACCAGCGAATGCCGTAGTTCAGAGTCAGGTTCGGACGCATACGCCAGGAGTCCTGGAAATAACCTTCGTACTCCTCGGTAGCGAATGAACGGTCAGTCGGAGTACCGACTTGCTGGAGTTGTCCGCCACCGTCGTAGACGAGGTTCGCACTGTATTGCGAGAAGCGTCCGATCACAGAAGCCAGCGCGTCGCGGAGATCGTTCTCACTGACGAAATCGGAGAAACCATCCGTGAGAACTGCGCCGGAGAAGTTGTAGAACGAGGGATTGACGATCGCCTCGTCAAATGAGGCGCCCAGCGAAGTGCGGTTGTTTCGGATCAAACGAATGTTGCCGCCGAATCCGAACGTGTGATTACCGCGGACCCACGAAACGTCGTCCACGAAGTTATGTACCGGCGTGGTGCGGCGAAGCGTGCGGTGGAATCCGGCGGGCGAGAAGATGAAGCGGAAGTTCACCCGGTTTTCGTTCGAGTCGCCGCCCTGCGTAAACGCTGCGCGTGTCAACCCGTAACTGAAACGGTTGACCACCGAGTTCGAAGCGGTCCAGATGTGCCCGAACGCGATTCCTTTCGGATGATTCCACGTCGTCAAGGCAGGCGTATCCGGGAAGCACTGGATGTTGTCGCCTGGAGCACTGCAATCAGACGAGAAGAAGACGGCCCGCGTAACCAGATCGCTCTGATAATTCCCGCGCACGAACAGCGTCTGCCGATCAGTCAGGTTGAAGTCCAGCCTGGCGATGTAGGTGTCCCATTCCGTTGGGGTGCGAGCGTTGAAACGAAAACCGCTCGTGTTCAAGCCGTCGCCGGTCGTCGTGTCATTCGCCGGGTAACGAGCAGCTGCGGCGGCGAGAAAATTGAGCGCATCCTGATTGATGCCGGGGTTAGCGCCGACCGATGCGTAGGTCGCGTTGATTTCCGCGGGCGTCAAACAGTTCACGCCTGCCGGTGTGCCTGCCGGGCAGTCCGGGTCGCTAAATCCGCTTTCAGTACGATAGCGAACTATGCCCTGACCGAGGGTCGGTAACGGAACTTCGCGAACGACCGAGGTGGCCGTCGCTTCGCGGAATCCCTCGTAGGTGAAAAAGAAGAACGCGCGATCGTTCTTGATAGGTCCGCCGACCGAACCGCCGAAGATGTTGCGCAGCAACTGTGGCCGTTCGACTCCGGCGGCGTTGTTGAAAAAGTCATTTGCGGTGGTGACGGTGTTGCGATGAATCTCGAACAACGATCCGTGCCATTGATTCGATCCGGATCGCGTCACGAGCGAGATTTGTGCGCCCGATGATCGACCCTGCTCCGCGTTCGGATTGGTTGTCGTAACACGAAACTCCTGTAACGAGTCGCGGGTCACTCTCAAGACGCTCGCAAACGCTTCGTCGGTGATCACATCGAGACCGTCCTGCTGTTCGTTAACGTCGACACCGTCGAGCGTGATGTTCGACTGGTCGGCGCGTCCACCGTTCACGGAGCCGGCGCGCGTGACGCCCGGTTGCAACGACAGCAAACCGACCACGTTGTTCGCGTTGAGCGGCAACTCAGTAATGCGTCTTCGTTCAAATGAATTTCCCAGGCTCGCATCGCTGGTATTGATTGCGGCTTCGGCTGCGGAGGTCACGTCTACTGTTTCGGTTACAGCGCCTATTTCGAGTTGAACATCGCGCACTATCGGGGTATCGACAAGTGCTTCGAGGCCGGACGCTGAAGCGGTCTTGAAGCCTTGCGCCGACACTTCGAGTTTGTATGTTCCGGGAGGAATGGCGGTAAAAACGTAAGCGCCGTCCTCGTTGGTGGTTTGCGTGCGTGTGAAATTCCTTTCCGGGTTGGTGAGGGTAACATTCGCGCCGGAAACGAGATTGCCATTTGGATCCCTAACCGTGCCGCGCACCGTGGAACCGCCAGACTGAGCGTAACTGGTCGTGGCGACAAGGATCAGGGCGAACAGTGAAGTGAGTTGGAGAAAATTTCTGATGTTCATAAACAGTTCTCCGTGATTTGTTTGAAGGGCGGGGGAGACGACGATGCAACTTTCTTGATGCAGATATTGTTCCAATAGGATCGAGTAGCCGACTGGTTAGCAAATCTGGGTTGTTGCGGCGAAGGTGCAGCGAGTTGACCTAGGAACAAGTCCAAAAACTTATAACCATTGCCGATTTTGAACTACGGATGTTTGAATAGCGCATACGGAAAATGAGATGTCGCTGAACATAATCGATATTCTTCTTGTTGTTCTGATCGCCTTGAGCCTGCTCAACGGCTACCGCCGCGGGTTCATTCTCGGCGTGCTCGATCTCGCCGGTTGGGTGCTGAGCCTTCTGGCGGGTCTGCGTTATCACGAGCCCGTCGCGCGCTGGTTGGGTCCGCGCGTGGACGTCTGGTCGGAGATCTGGGACCAACCGATTGCGTTCATCCTTGTCGCCTTGTTTGTAGGCGTGCTGGTTCACCTCATCGGATACGCGTTGCTTCGACGCATGCCGAGCGACGTGCATGAGCGGCCGAGTAACCAGGCGCTCGGTCTGCTGCCTGGACTCGCAAACGGGTTGATCACCGCGGCAATCGTTTCCGCGTTGCTGCTGGCCCTCCCGTTGAGCGAAAGCATCAGCGAACGTACGCGGGAAAGTGCAATCGCGAATCGCCTCGCGGTTTACGCGCAATCACTCGAAGCGAAGCTGCGACCGGTCTTTGGCGACGCGATCGCTCGATCACTGAACCTGTTAACGGTCCAGCCCGACTCAAACGAACGCGTCACACTGCCTTTCACTGTCAGCTCTTCGCGGCCGCGTCCGGATCTCGAGCAACAGATGCTCGATCTGGTTAATGCGGAAAGGGTGGCGAACGGGCTTCAGCCGTTGGCGCCCGATCCGGAGTTGACTGAAGTTGCACGGCGACACTCGGTGGACATGTTTACGCGGGGTTATTTCGCGCACGACACACCGGAAGGACGCACGCCGTTTGATCGCATGCGCGAGGCGAACGTTCGTTTTCTCGTCGCCGGTGAAAACCTTGCGCTCGCTCCGACACTCTCAATCGCCCACACGGGGCTCATGAACTCCCCCGGGCACCGCGCAAACATCCTGCGCCCACAATTCGGGCGCCTCGGCATTGGAATCATGGACGGCGGCATGCGCGGACTGATGGTTTCTCAGGAATTCCGCAACTAGCCCCGACTTAAAAATTCCGCGGAACTTTTTCCCGTCTGAAACGTCTATAGTGACTGAAATTCGAAATTGGTCAGCGGTCAAACAGGCAGAAATGGCAGCAATAGCACCAAAAGAGGCAGTAAAAGACGCGATTCTCGATGCGACCGACCGGCTCCTGGCGCGTTACGGGTACCGGAAAATGACCGTCGAAGACATCGCCCACGAAGCGGGTATCGGCAAGGGCACGATCTATCTGCACTTCAGCAGCAAGGAAGAGGTCGTCCTTTCGCACGTCGATCGGATCGTCGATCGACTCAAGGAGCGGCTCCGCGAAATCGGCGGCTCTGACGCACCCGCGGCCGAACGTCTGAGGGAGATGCTGCTCACGCGCGTCATGTTTCGTTTCGACAGCATCCAGCACTACACGCAGAGTCTTAACGATCTGCTGGCGGCGTTGCGTCCGGGACTGCTCGCGCGTCGCGCCATCTACTTCGATGCGGAAGCTCAGATCTTTGCTGAAGTGCTTACTAAAGGACGTCAGTCCGGCGACTTTGATTTCGATGACGAGCGAGCCACGGCGCACGCGATGCTGCAAGCGACCAACGGCCTGCTCCCCTACAGTCTCAGCACAACGGAACTTGGCGAACGTCAGGAAGTGCAACAGCGTGCCGCCGACGTTGCCGACCTAATACTGCGCGGCTTACTCCGTCGCAAATAAGAATCAAGACTTCGATCTATCAAAAGGAGAAATACTGATGTCTAGACCAACGTCCTCCCGGATCCTTCTTATCCGGTTTGCTGTCCTGCTGCTTCTCACTGTCTCGTTCGCAGGCATTGCCTGCGCGCAGCCTGTACCGATGGACCAGCCGGATCTCACGATCGACGCCGCCACGCGCACCAAAGTGATCGACGCGGTTCTCAAGCGCCTCAACGATGCTTACGTCTTTCCCGAGGTCGCGAAAAAGATGGAGCAGTCGATCCGAGAACGGGTAGAGAAAAAAGAGTACGATCAGATCACCAGTTCGAAACAATTTGCGGCGACGCTAACGAAGGATCTGCAAGCGATTAGTAACGACAAGCATCTTCGAGTGCGTTACTCGCACCAGCCGATTCCCGAACGTGCGGAACGACGCGAACCGACCGCGGAAGAGAAGGAGCAACGCAAACGCGATCTCGCCTGGATGAATCACGGTTTCTCGAAAGTCGAGCGTTTGCCCGGCAACATCGGTTATCTCGAATTCCTGAACTTCATGGATGAGGAGCTGGGCGCCGACACGGTGGCGGCCGCGATGAATTTCATCAACGGCACCGATTCACTAATCATCGACATGCGGAACAATGGTGGCGGTAATCCGGCGATGGTGGCGCTCGTTTGTTCATACCTGTTCGGTCCTGAGCCTGTTCACTTGAACGATCTTTACTGGCGTGAGGGTAATCGCACCGAGGAGTTCTGGACCAAAAAGGAGATCGCCGGTAAGCGTTATTTGAACAAAGACGTCTACGTGTTGACGAGCAAGCGGACCTTCTCAGGCGCTGAGGAATTCACTTACAACCTGAAGAACCTCAAACGAGCCACGATCATCGGCGAGACAACGGGCGGTGGCGCTCATCCCGGCGGCGGTTTCCGCATCAACGAACACTTCGGTATGTTCGTGCCGACTGGACGTGCGATCAGCCCGGTCACCAAGACCAACTGGGAAGGGACCGGCGTTACTCCCGACGTTGCCGTACCCGCGGATCAGGCGTTGCTGGTGGCCCGTGTCATGGCACTCAAGAAGCAGTTGGACAGAGTTAACCCCGACCTGAAAGGCCGCGTCCAGGATGAGATTCAGAAACTGGAGAAAGAATTGAACTCGATGAAATCGAAGAGCGAATAACCGCTCGTTCGCTACTTCGATTCGTAAAGGAGCACTCGCTTCTTTCCACTTCTACCGATGAGGAAACCAGTGAGTGCTCCGATTCCGGCTCCTACCACTACGACTCCCGCAGTCACGCTGTCCCGAACCTCCAGCCCCTCATCGTTGTTATCGGCTACGAGGCCGAGCACTGCTCCCAGGCCGGCCCCGATTCCCATCCCAACCACAGTTGACTTGCCGGCGGACATCTTCGAAACCTCGTGAACGCTCGCAATGTCTTCGCGTCGAATGTCTTTCGCAGCGTTCTTGACAGTCAGAGACAGCGAGGTGTCGGAAACAGAGGTGAAGGTACCTTCAACTTTCTTCTTGTCTTTTAATTTGACTGAGAGTTTGGTCCCGGTTGTCACGGCACTGAGCCGCGACCACTCGCTCGTTCCCGTTTGTGCGACCAGAGTGACGGGTGAAAGCAGGAACGAAAGCAGTAGGACCACGATGATCGCGATCTGTTTGGTCGGGATTCGCATACACAATCTCCTTTGTGAGAGTTGGTGGATTTCCAGATCGGTCGTTTGTTAGGTGAAACGGGCCAATCATACGCCCAAACGTTTCCACCGAGAAGCGCTTCTGGTGATATGATGCGGCCCGCACGGAGGGACACGACGCGATGCTGAACGTGATTGTTTCTCTTTTGGTCCTGTTTGGACCGGCGAGCGGAGTCAGAAGTCAGATCGACACCGCCTATGACGTCGAAATGACTAAAGGACACACGCTGCTTCGCCAGCGCCGGTTTGACGAAGCCCTGAAGAGTTTCAAACGCGCAAACGAGATGCGCGGTAAGAAGTGTGCCGAATGTCTGAGCCTGATGGTCGAGGCCTACCTCGCGCTCGAGAGTTATAAGAGTGCCGTCGAGAATGCCGACAAAGTTATTGAACTCGCCGGTGACGATAAGCAGCTTCGGTTCAGGGCCTACAATAACAAAGGGATCGCGTTGCAAACGTGGGCCGAAAAGAAAGACCAAAAAAGACTTCAGGCAGCAGAGGCGGCGTTCCGGCAGGCACTCTCGATCGAAGGCGCGGCTCCTGTAGTTCGCTATAACCTCGGCGTCGTGCTGTTGCAATTGAATCGCGATGCTGAAGGTATTGCCGAGCTACAGCAGTACATCAACGCACAACCCACAGCCTCCAATATCGAATACGCAAAGAAGCTCGTCGGCAATCCCCGACGCGCCCGCGAAAGTTACGCGCCGGAGTTTTCGTTCACGTCGTTGGACGGCGCGCAGGTTTCGCTGGAGGATCTGAAGGGAAAAGTCGTGCTGCTTGACTTCTGGGGGACGTGGTGTCAGCCCTGCGTGGAATCGATTCCCGACCTGCGCAACCTGCACAAGAAGTACTCAAAAGAACCTGCCTTCGTATTCATTGGCATCAGCTCGGACCGTGATGATGAGCTTTGGCGCGAGTTCACTGCGAAGAACAAAATGGTGTGGCCGCAGTACCGCGATAAAGATCAACGCATTCAGCGCGCGTTCGGTGTACGGTCGTTTCCGACTTACATCATCATCGATCACGAAGGGATCGTGAGGCACCGCTCCGTCGGGTTGACCGCGGCGGGAGCCGCACCTCTCGACCGCGTAATCGGCAAGCAGTTGAAGATCATCCCAAAGAGCAGCGAAGGCCACTAAGTTTTTGCAGCTTTTAGCCCCAAAGAGGCACAAAAAACACAAGAGGCACAAGAAGTAATTTAAGTTTTTACTTCGAGCTTTCGGTTAAGGCCACAGGTTATCTACTTGTGCGTTTTTCTTGTGCCTCTTTGTGGCTAGAACGCCAGAGCCGTCGGGGAACCACTCTCAGGTCAAAGCCACTGCTCACGACCGAATACCTCGCCGGACGCAGGCGCAGTTTGGGCAGGCTTCGATCGGCGGGTTGATTATTAGTTCCGTCTGAGACATCGTCGCAACTCGGGGGTGTCGGTGAAGCCACATTTGCCATTGGCTTGTCGTTCGCACCTGGCGGTTCTGTAGCACTCATACTCCGGCCGGAACTCGCAGGTCGTCGCCACGTCCTCGTCGGCACACACCTGGCCGGAACAGCCCGTTTTGAAACAGGGCTTGTTCTGGTTGTCGGACGATGTGCCACCCGCTTTTGCACGCAAATAGAACTGCGTCGCCTTCAACATCTGCGAACGTCCGGCTGGACCAGTTACGCGAGTGTTTGTGCCTGCGACGAGAACTCCATCGGGAGCGGTCATCGCCACGTTCGCTTCGCTCTCGGCCTTATCCGTCGTGCCGGCGCCGCTGAGATCGACACCCGCGATGTTGCGACTGACACTGGTGTTAAGTTTTGCTTCGTGATGCGTCTCACACGGCGCCGCTATACATCGCACGCCGCGATCGCGCACGCGAAAGTAAGTTCCTGATGCCCGCTGGTCGCTTGCCGGCAACCAGACTTCACGGGCCAGCAACACGCCGTACTTGCCGCGTCGATCGCCGCGAGTGCTCAGAGAGCCGCGCACGAGCGCGCCGTCCCTATCCGGTTCCGGCTGACCATTCCATTCGATCGTCGCGACGTAACACTCCGACATGTTGCGGCCGTTCGCACAACGCGTCCGCGACTGGTTAACCAGCTTGATGAAATAGCCGCCACACATCGGCGACGCACAACGCCGGACATCGCGCCGGATCGTGTAAAAAGACGACGTGCTGGCCCGCGAATCGGCTTCGGGCGCGGCCGTGTTAGCCACAGGCAGACCTAGAAAAATAGCGAGGATGAAGATGCGAAAGATCATGGTAGTTTTCCCCCTGCGCGACAGATTACACCGAATTTACAGATTGGCAATCGGCAATGTCTCGCCTCTCCGCTATAATACGCCGCGCTGCTAATTAGTCAGTTCGATCTCCCAACTATGATCGGGCAACTCCTCCTCCATTATCGTGTCGTCGAAAAGATCGGCGAAGGCGGTCAGGGCACCGTTTATAAGGTCATCGACACCTCACTGGACCGTCCCGCCGTGATCAAGGTCCTGCCGCCGGACCTGACTGATCGCCCATCAAACCTGGTCCGGTTTGAACGTGAAGCCAAGCTGGCGTCTTCACTAGACCATCCGAACATCTGCACGATCTTTGGTTTACATAAGGTCGACGACATTCATTTCATCGCGATGCAGTACGTCGAAGGGCGCAACGTGCGCGAGATCGTCGCCGGGCGTCCACTCGATCTGCGTCGCGCGCTGTGGATCGCGATCCAGGTGACGAGCGCGCTCGCAGCGGCCCATGCGCGCGGCATTGTGCATCGCGACATCAAAGCACGCAACGTTATGGTCACGCGGTCGGGTCACGTCAAAGTACTCGACTTCGGTCTCGCAAAACTGATCGAACCTTCGACTACCGCGCACCACGATCCGCAAGTGACCGAACTTGGCGTGCCTTATGGCACCTCGACGTACGCCGCCCCCGAACAAGCGCAGGGATTGCCGGTCGATCATCGCGCGGACATTTGGTCAACCGGCGTCCTGCTGTACGAGATGCTCGCCGGCAGTTGGCCGTTCCGCGGCAAGACCGCGCTGGACGTGCGATACGCCGTTGTCTATCACCAGCCCAAGCCGATCGCGGAAGCGAGAAGCGACGATTCACCGTGGCTGCCACGTCTTCAGCAGATTCTCGATAAGGCACTCGCAAAACAACCTGACGACCGTTACCAGAAGATCGAGGATCTTGGAAACGATCTTCAGGAAGTGTTGCGCGAGATTGACGTCGAATCGAGTATCGGCAACACGTTGAGCGACGCGGCGAGTCTCACCGCTTCGCCTGTCCGTTGGGCCAAGCCCGGCAGCTTCTGGTCCAGGCCCAGCAGGATCGCTGCGGTCGCTGCTGTAATCCTGCTGCTGGCGGTTTCGTTAGTTGCGCTGCGCAACGTTTATTTCCCAAACGACACCAGCGCGAATACGACCACCATCAACTCGCTTGCGGTGCTGCCTTTTACGAACAGCGATCCAGCCACTGAGTATCTTTCAGACGGTATCACCGAGAGTTTGATCGACAGTCTTTCGCGAATGCCGAATCTGAAAGTGAAATCCCGAAACACAGTGTTTCATTACAAGGGCCGCGAAACGGATCCGAAGAGGATAGGACGCGAACTCGGAGTCCACGCACTGCTGTCCGGAACTGTGGTCCAACACGGAGACGACCTGGCGATAACCGTGGAGCTTATTGACGTTCGCGATGACAGTCACATCTGGGGACAACGTTACGGCCGCAAAGTTTCCGAGGTCGTCGCGTTGCCACAGCAGATCTCGCGCGACGTTTCGCAACGACTGCGCTCGCGAGCGGACGGCCTGGACCATTCGCAATTAACCAGAAACTACTCGCCCGATTCCGAAGCCTATCGACTCTACCTCCTGGGTCGCTACAACTGGAACCAGCGAACTATCGAAGGCTTTAGAAAAGGCATCGACTACTTCGGTCAGGCGATCGTGCGAGACCAGGATTATGGTCTGGCGTACGCCGGCCTGGCGGATTGTTATCTCCTGCTGAATGTTTACAACGTCGCGCCGGCGAACGATTCGTTTCCGAAAGCTGAAGCGGCGGCGAACCGCGCGTTATCCATCAACGACAACCTGGCGGAGGCGCACAATGCGCTCGCCTTCGTTAAGTATCGCTATCACCTGAAGTGGGCTGAGGCGGAGCAGCACTTCAAGCGGGCGATTGCGCTGAACCCTAACTATGCAACCGCGCATCAATGGTACGGCAGTTACCTCGCCGCCGCCGGACGTTTGCAGGAATCGGTTGTCGAAGCGAAGACCGCGCACGAGTTGGAGCCGTTCTCGTTGACGATCTATTCCGACTTCATTCGTAATTTGTATTACGCGGGTCAGCTTGACGAGGCGCGCAAGGAGTCGGTGAAGCTTTTGGAGTTGGACCGAACCTTCGCGCGCGCGCATTACGAAGCGGGGCTGGTGCTGGAAGAGCAGGGAGTGTTGGACGAGGCGATCGCCGAGTTTCGCCAGGCGTTGAAGAAGTCGCCGGACAACGTTGCCGTACTGACCGCGTTGGGCCACGCGCAGGCACTCGCGGGACGTAGGAGCGACGCGGAGAAAGCGATCGCTCGTTTGCAGGAACTTTCAAAACAGCAGTATGTCTCTCCTTTTCAAACCGCGGTGATCTACGCGGGACTGGACGATCGCAAGCTCGCACTTGATTGGCTCGAGAAGTCTCGCGAGGAGCGGTTCAACTGGTTACCATTCATCAAAGTCGATCCGGTTTTCAAGAACCTGCGATCCGAAGCCCGGTTCATTGAGTTGTCGAACTCGCTGGGTCTAAACACAAACTAAGGAAAAACACACGAATGTCCATGAATCTTTCGCGGCGTAAGTTTCTGTCGAATAGCGCAAAGTCCGCACTGGTGATCGCTGCTTCCGGTGTGATTGAGGCGAAGGGCGGCGCGGTGTTCGTTAACTCGCTGGCTCCGGCGCGTGCGCAGTCGGCCGCGGTCCAACCGCTGTTTGCAAAGCTCGACGAATTCATCGCGCGACACATGCGGGAGACCGGCGCGCCGGGGATGACCCTTGCGCTGGCGAACCGCGATGGTCTAATCAGGGCATCGACTTACGGTTTCGCCGATACGAAAGTGGGATTGAAGGTTGAAAACGAAACAATGTTTGAGATCGGATCGGTGTCGAAGTCGTTTGTCGGTCTCGCGCTGGTGCAGTTGCAGGAAGAAAGGAAGCTGGACTTCGAGAAACCGATCAGCCAGTACCTGCCGTGGTTGAAGATCAATACGAAGTTTGACGCGATCACTACTCATCATCTTTTGACGCACAGTGCCGGGCTTCCGGGTGCGCCGCTGTTGCTCGACGCTTTGCTCGGCGAACTGTGGACCGCGTACGAGCCGGGGAAGCGTTTTCTCTATTCCAATACCGGTTACAACATTCTCGGTTTTCTGATCGAAGCTCTGGATAAGCGGCCGTTTGCTGACGCGATGCGCGAACGTTTGCTGGTGCCGTTGGGAATGACGGCGAGCAGCCCGATCATCAGCAACGACATCCGCAAGCGCATGGCGATTGGTTACGAACCGCTGAACGAGGGCAAGCCGTTTCCGCTGCATGGCACGTTGGCGGAGGCGCAGTGGATTGAAGTTGACGTGGCGGCGGGAAGTATCGCGTCAACGCCTGGTGACATGGCGAAGTACATTCGCATGTTGCTGAATCGCGGCGCGCTGCCGAAAGGGCGGCTTGTTTCGGAGGATGGCTTCAAACTGTTTACGCGGTCAGCGATCAATTCTCCGTATCGCGGTGAGCCTGCGTCGTACGGGTATGGTTTGTGGGCCAGCGACATCGATGGGCACAAGCGTTTGCGACACACTGGCGGGATGGTCGCGTTCAGTTCGTCACTTGATGTGGATGTGACGTCGGGTGTTGGAGCGTTTGCTTCGGTGAACGCAAACTTGCGTGGGTATCGACCGGTGGCAGTGACGAAGTACGCAGTTGAACTTTTCAACGCGTCGCTCGACGGGAAGAAACTGCCTGACCCGCCAGTGCCGGCGCCTCCGCCCGATGAAGTGAAGAACGCCGTTGACTATGCGGGTGAGTACACTTCGCCGGCCGGGAAGAAACTGGTGCTGACTGCTGAAGGTGAGAAACTGATCCTGACGCATAACGGACATCGAGTGCCGCTCGAGCGGAGTTCAGCCGCAGGAGATCGGTTCATCGTTAAGCATCCGGATTTCGAGACGTTTCTGCTTGGGTTCGTGCGCGACAATCGTGTCGTGACGGAGGCGTATCATGGTCCAGACTGGTACGCCGGCGCCCGCTACACCGGTCCACGCGCGCTGGAAACGCGCAAGGATTGGGAAGGTTACGTGGGCCACTACTACAACGACAGCCCGTGGTACGGCGACGCGCGTGTTGTTTATCGCAAGGGACGTTTGTACCTGGACGGCCTTCAGCCGCTCGTCGATCGTGGTGATGGGAAGTTCGGCATTGGCGATCCCGAAGCGCCCGACTGGATCGCCTTCGAATCAATCATCGACGGCCGCGCGATGCGCCTAAACTTCTCCGGCATCCTCTTCCGCCGCATGTTCACGCCGTGATCTGTTTGTTGCGTAGGGTGAGGTTTAAGCTTAAACGACGGGGATGCGTCGACAGCCTTTGGCCCGTGTCGTTGCGGCTTCGCCGCCTGATGTGAGGCGGGGCTTGCCCCGCCGTTGATTCTCCCTTTCTGAACGGGGCTATGCCCCCGGTTCGGGCTCTACCGCTTTACTTCTATTTAAATAGTAAGTAGCCTCTCGCCAGTTCTAATTACCTCACGTAAAAAAGGAGCAGACCTCATGGCTCACCGGTTTCTGATCTCACAGGACTCCCCAGTTTTGTTCATTACTGTTGTCACTCTACACAGACTTCGAGTCTTTCAAACAGACAAAATGCGAGACATCTTGTGTCACGCAATCGATGAAGCCCGCGATACCGCGAGGTTTCTGTTATTTGCTTACGTCATAATGTTGGACCACATGCATCTAATCACCACTCGACCATCAAGTACCTCCAATCTCCTCCGAGTCCTAAAAGGGCTCACGGCGCGCAGGATTATCGATTACCTGAAAATATGCGGGTATGAGAGTTCACTGAGGAAGCTCCGTCATTCAAAGCGAAGTCGGAATTACTCTTATTCTTTATGGCAGACCGAAAAGAATGTGTTGCCGATCTTTAGTGAAGGTATGTTTTTGGAAAAGGTTAACTATATTCATAAAAATCCTGTTCGGGCCGGATTGGTGAAGGACGCAACTGACTTTCATTGGTCGAGCGCGCGTATCTGGCAGGGGCGGTCAGTGGAAAATGAGCCGCTGCTGGTTGACAGGGAATTGATCCATTGGCGTCGGGCGAAGCCCGAACGAGGGGCATAGCCCCAAGCTAAATAACGGGTGTTGGCGGCGGGGCGAAGCCCCGCCTCACATCAGGCGGCATAGCCGCGGATCGTCGTAGTTGAATGCGGAGTAGCGTTGAGGTGGTCAACGATTGCGAGGGGAGATTGAAAGGTCCGCGGGGGCTCTTGAGATTGCAAAGGCGAAGTAGCGTTGAGGTGGTCAACGAGATTGCGAGGGAGATTGAAAGGTCCGCGGCGGGCTCTTGAGTTTAAAAAATGCCCCGGACCTTTGAGGGTGCAATGAGCCCGCTCGGCTCCAAATCGTTCGCATGTGCGGGCGGAAGCGATCAGCGGTTGTCGATTGAAGATAGACCACTGTTTCTATCGAGCTGCGAGATAAGTTCAGATGCGCGCTCAGTTCTGCGTTGACGTTAGTTGCTGATGCGGTAGAGGTGGGTGGCGCTGCGGATGAAGAGGGAGCCGCCGGAGATGGCCATTGACGCGAGGGTGGGGCCGTCCAGTTGGTTGGTGGCGAGGTGTTTTAACTGACGCCCAGGGGCGATGACGACCGATTCGCCTTCTTCGCTCAGAAAATAGATTTTCCCATCAGCGTAGATTGGCGACGCGGAGTGGTTGCCGCCAAGACGAGCGCGCCACAGTTCCTGTCCAGTCTTCGCATCGACACAAGTCGCGATGCCGTTATCAGTCACCATGTACAACTCATCACCGACCAGCAGCGGCGAAGGCGTCAACGGCACACCGCGATCGAGTCGCCAAACAACTTTCGACTTCGTAACGTCACCACGCCCATCCGCCTTCACTGCCAGCAGCGACGCTTGTTGAAACCCGGTGCAGATGAACACCAACCCATGCCCAAACACAGGCCTCGGTACATTTGAAAAACCCTCGCCATACTTGACCTGCCAGATCTCTTTCCCAGTACGCGGCTCATAAGCAATCGCGCGAAACGCGCCCGGACTGACCACCTGATCACCCTCCGGCAACGACACGACCAGCGGCGTGGTATACGCCTGGTACCCTTCGCGCATCTTTTTCCAACGGACCTTTCCGGTAGCCTTGTCGAGCGCGACCACAAACTGCACATCATTGCCGTCGCAACTCAGAATCAGAAGGTCTTCGTAAATAACGGGCGATCCACCTGTGCCATGCTGCCCGTTGTCGTACTCGAGCCGCGTCTTCCAAACAATCTCACCGGTTTGCGTGATGCACGCGGTACCGAATGCACCGAAGTGGAGATAGATTCGATCCCCTTCGACAAACGGCGTCGGCGAAGCAAGACTGTTCTTCGCGTTCGCGAGCTTTGCTGACTTCAGGCGAAACACTTCGACGTTCTGAAGTATCGCGCCCGTGTTGCGATCGATCGCAATCGCGCGCAGCGATTTTCCTTCTTCAGTCGCAGTGGTGAGCCAGATCCGATCGCCCTGGACCACCGGCGAAGACCATCCCCGGCCCGGGATCGCGACTTTCCAGCGGACGTTCTTGTTTTCACTCCACGTCACCGGGAGGCCGCGTTCTTCCGAGACACCCTGGCCCGTCGGCCCGCGAAACTGCGGCCAGTCGTCACTGTTCACTACGAAAGAAAGAAGTAGAAATAGAAACACCATCGCAAACAAAAAACCCACCGACGCGCAAACCTCTCGCCAGCCGCGTTTACATCGTTTACATCAGCAGCGCCTCAACCCGGTGCGCGTGGACCATCTGCTCGCACGGCGACCACGCGAATACCGTGAAACGCCCGTCCTGCGACGCAACCAGCGAAAGCGAGTCGCGCTGGTCCTGCACAAACTGCGCTGCCGACAGGTGCCGCGTTCCCCCATGCTCAGTTGAGCGAACAACTATCGGAACGTTGCCGACGATCGGCTCGGTAATCACCCACTTCTCAACCGGCGGCCTGCCCTCCGACCGCGCGATCTTGGCGCCGAACGCAAGCACCTCGTATTTATCGTTGAGTACCGTGGCCCCATCGACCGCAGTCAGCCCGCCGATCATGTCCACCGCCCGCCGCAGTTCAATCTCCCACTGCCGTCGATCGTCGTAATCAACCTTTTGTCGCAGCAGGGCAGCGAGTGCAGAGAATTCAGGCGTGACGGAATAGAGGATCGGTTGCACGATCGATTCGCGCCAGCGCTCGGTTCCCGCAGGCACGACGAGCAAGCTGCCGCCATGTCCCTGTGCGCGCATTGACGCCGCGAGCTGGACCAGAACATTCAGCGAGTGGTGTGGTCCATTCGTGGCCGCGGCGGTGAAAGCGAGCAGCGCTTTGAGTAACTCGGGGCAGTCGGGAAGGCTCGTACCCGCTTCGTCGATCACCTTCACCTGCTCGCCTTTTAATACAATGACGTTCGCATACTTGCCGAAGCCATCGAGCCGACGATGTTTCACTACAAGCAGTCCGGGTTCAACGTCTTCGAGAACGAAACATAAACTCGGAATCGTCCGTGTCGCACCCCAAAGCCGCAACTCGTCACCAAACGTCCACACTCCGAGATGTATTTCAGGTCTCTCAACGGCAGGTGCGAGCTTCGTCAGGACGCCGGCGTTTAGCGGCAGCGACTTTTCGAAGACCAACGGTTGTCCGGCCTTTTCAGGTGGAAGATAGGCGAGCGAGATCTTAGGAAAGCGTCCTTCCTCGGGTCGAAAGCTGGCCCAGAACGTAGCGTTGATGATTCCCGCGACGGCGCGCGCGTCGGGTTTTGGCGCGAGTTCGGTTTCACCTTTCTTCCGGGCTTCTTCGAGATGACGTTCGAAATGCTCTTCGACGAGGGGCGCCGCGATGTTAGCCGCTGGATAAGTTGGATTCTCTTGCATGGATTACTTGCCGGTAAAAAGGGTCTTCTCGTCAACGAAACAGAGCCCGTTGCCCCACGGGTCATGTACGTAAAAGGACCGTTCGCCCCACGGACGCGTGACGACGTCGCCCGCACTCTCACCATGAACGTCTTCCGTCGAGAGGCAGTTCAGTTCGCGCGCTCGAGCGTGCACGGCGTCGACGTCGTTAACGGCGAAATAAATGTAATCCGGAAGCGGCCGTGGTTTGAGACCGGGGATGTTTTCTCCGTTGACATCGACGAGCGCCAGTATCACTGGACCGCAATCTATGTAGTGACGCGAAGCGCGCGGGATTCGGCGCCCGCGATCGCCGAGCAACTTGCCGTAGAACTCTTCCGCCTGGTCGAGATTGTCGACCTGGAGAATAATTCGGTAGAGTGTTGGGGTCATAGCACTGGGTTCCTTTCGGGTTAAGAGAGATTAAAGCACGATTCAGATTTGGAAGAAATTGCGTCTGATACGGATCGCGCGCGACCGAGAATGTGAGGTTGATTTTTGTCTGATCCAGGGAGTTAAAGATGTCTGTTCAAATACCACTCGAGCGGCTGAAGCCCACCTTGCTTCAATTCATTGACGAAACATTTTCGCAGGTGCATGGCATGTACCTCGACAAAGGCACAACGCTTTACGAAACATTGGAGGGCGTCACAGCGGAAGAGGCGTCGCGTTCGGCTTCGTCGAAGACGGCAACGATCGCCGCGCAAGTCGAACACGTGCGGTTCTATCTCGACGTCCTCGACGAGATCATTCGCACGCACAACATCGACAAGACCTACAACTGGCGAGAGATTTGGGAAACGGTGCGCGAGGTGACGCCGGAACAGTGGGAAGACTTGAAGCGACGGTTACACGAGAGTCACGATCGAGTGATGGCGACGATCAATTCGTTTGAGAACTGGGACGGGCCGTTCGACGTGGGCGGAGCGATCTCGATCATCGCTCATACTGCTTACCACTTAGGTGGGATCCGGCAAGCGCTGGGCGTTATTCGGGCTAATTCACAAACCTCCGTAGCTGCACACTGATCGCAAACCCGATCGCGATAAACGTTGCGATCAGCGATGCAAGTCCGGCGCTCATCAGTGGCAACGGCACACCGATGACCGGTGAAATGCCGAGCGCCATGCCGATGTTGATAAAGATCTGAAACGTCAGTCCGCCGACAAACGCCATGATGAAGAGCATTCCCATGCGGTCGGAGGCCCGGCGCGCGCCTGTAATCAGGCGCGATAACAGGACCATGTAGGCCAGCAACACCAGCACACAGCCAACGAAGCCCGAGTTTTCCGCGGTCACGGCGTAAATGAAGTCGGTATGCGGCTCCGGAAGAAACTTCAGGCCGCTCTGCGAATGCGCCACGGACGAACGCGATCCAAACAGACCACCTTCGCCGACCGTCAAGATCGATTGCCAGGTGTGGTAGCCGATGCCGCGCCGGTCGGCCTTCTCCGGTTCCAGAATGACGTTTATTCGTTCCTGCTGGTAACCCTTCACCATCCCTGTCTTGACGCCGAAGACGTACGCCGCGGGGATCATCACAACGGCGATTACGACACTCGCTATCACCAGTCGTAAGCGAATTGCCGAAAGAAACAGGACCACGGCCAGAATCGGCAGGTAAGTCAAAACAGATCCAACGTCCGGCTCCAGCAGAATCAGCGCGCAAGGCAACGCGAGAATCAACCCGCCGACGATCATCTCTTTGAACGTGAGGGCCTGCACGCGGTTCTTTCCGAAGTAACGGGCCAGCATCATCGCCGTCGTTACCTTCACAAACTCCGACGGTTGAAACTGTCCGATACCCGGCACTTTGATCCACGCGCGTTGCCCGTTGATCTTCAAACCGATACCCGGAACCAAAACGATCACCAGCAGGACCAGTCCGAAGATGTAAAAGGCCGGCGCAAGATTCAGCAGCTTCCGGTAATCGATAAAAGCGATTCCGAGCATCGCCACGAGACCGATCCCGAGACCGATAAGCTGTTTGGCCCAGTAGGCTTCGGTGGGTTGCGCGTTGCGGATCTGTATGGTGCCAAACAGCACGATGCCGATGGCTAGAAGGGCGAGAATCCAGTCGAAGTCACGCCAACTACGTTTGTGAATAATTGCAACCATCGAGAATGCCGATTGCGACTAACCTATTGATTACTCACGATTGCCTGTTGCTGCGCGGCGGCAGTGGCTGGCTTGGTCTTTTTCGGAGTTTCTTGCTTCGCTATCTGGGGCTTGGGAAGAGCGCCGGGAGGCTCCTGATGTCGCGTCTTGCGATAGTAAACGTCGTACACACCGCGGATCGCAGGCGCGGCATGGTGTCCGCCAAAACCGGAATTTTCGATGAGGGCGACCATCGCCACTTCCGGTTTGAAAGCAGGCGCGTACGTGACAAACCACGAATGGTCCTTGTTCTTACCCGTGTCTTTACCGAGGGCGACGACCTGCGCGGTACCGGTTTTTCCGGCGATGTCGAACCCTGCCATTGCGATGCGGGTCGCCGTGCCACCGGCATTCACCACCGCCCACATGCCGTCCACGACTGCGTTATGAATGTCTTCCGGAATGGGAATGATCTTGGGGTTCGGCCGCGATTGGTCCAGCGGCTGAAATCCGACCGGTGCCTGGTAGTCCGCTGTGCCGGCAGTCCCCATCGGTTGCACTTCCTTGAGCACGTGAGGAATGTACATGCGACCGCCTTGACTGACCGCCGAGATCGTTCTCAGTAACGAAATCGGCGTGATGATGTCGTAGACCTGTCCGAACGATGCATAGACCGTGTCGATGTCGCGCCATTCGGGATCTCGTGGCTGCATTCGCCTTTTGAACTCGCGCGACGGCGTCCAGCTCACCACTTCGTTCGGCAGGTCGATACCGGTGCGTTTATTCAGATCGAACTCGTCGACCATCGAGACGATCCCATCGATGCCCATCTTCAATCCGAGACGATAGAAATACCCGTCGCACGATTTCGTGATCGCGACTTTCACGTCGGGCGAACCGTGATTGCCCATGCAGCGGGTGAACTTGTTGCCGATCGTGATACCACCGCCGCAAACCAGGTTCGAGTGGTCCAACGTAATTGCTCCCTGTTGTAGTCCGGCGACGGCCATCGGGATCTTCCATGTCGAGCCTGGCGGGTAACGGCTTTGGACCGCACGGTTCAGCAGCGGCGTTTGCGGATCGTTCAGGAGCGCGGCATATTCGGCGCGACCTTCTTTCGTCGTGATGCGTTGTGAAAAGAGATTCGGATCGAACGTCGGATACGATGCCAGTGCGAGGATCTCGCCATTGTTTGGATCCATGGCAATGATCACACCGCGTTGTGTGGCGGAGTTCTTCAGTTGTTCCTCGGCAGCGTTCTGGAGATCCAGATCGATCGTAGTGACCATATCGCGGCCGGGTATCGGCGCTACGATCTCGATCTCAGCCTGGATGCGTCCGCGACTGTCGACCACGACTTCGCGATAACCATCAGTGCCTCGGAGATAATCGTCGTAAATCTGTTCCAGACCACTCAGGCCGATGATATCGCCGGGTTTCAATCCTTTGTCTTTTGAAGCTTGTTGCTTGAGTTGTTCAGGGCTGATTTCGCCGACGTAACCAAGCACGTGGGCCAACGAACCATCTGCCGGGTAACGCCGTTGCGGTTGTTGCTCGACACGTAGCTCCGGATACTCGAGCGTGTGCGCCTCAACCCAGGCGATGTCGCCGGGAGTCGCATCCTGTTTCACCTGGAGCGATTCGAAAGCCGGCATCGACTTCACCAGGTCGAAACGTTCTTTCAAGATCTCTTTTTCAACGCCCAATCCCTCGGAGAGCGGCTCAATGAGCGCACTGACGTCCTTGTCCTTCAGAGCGTCCTCACGCGACATGATCACGTTATAGATCGGACGCGAGTCGACGAGCACTTTTCGTTCGCGATCGAAGATGACTCCGCGCGGTGCGGGAATCGGAAGCCGGCGGCGGCGCTGGTTCTCAGCAATCTCCGCGTAGCGCTCATGCCGCACGACCTGCAACACGTAAAGCCGCACGGTGAGGACGCCGAGCATCAGCACGACCAGGGCCTGAACGAACCTGAGTCGCGCGCGAAGGTTTTGAGATGAGTCTTCAAACTTCATTGACTTAACTCCAAGTACACGGATACCACGGATTTACCTTCTGCGCAATGACCCTGTTGAACGGCGCGCGACACGACGGCGCGTGGCGAACTGCCGGCGTTGTGCGGAGCGTTCTGCGACGAGCGAATCGATGACGTAAAGCAGCAGCGTACCGATGACCGTCGTCGCGATAAGCTTGTAAGAGATCGTCTGTACCAGCGGTACGGCGGGTGGGGAGCCGAGCAGCCGGTGCCAGAAAACATAAACCAGAGAATCGAGCACGGAGGCGGCGGCCAGGACCGGAATCCGGAGCAGGGGATTTTCGAGGTTTACCTTGGTCGCCGCGAAATAAATGATGTACGCCGTCAGCGTCTTCGAAAACCCGCCCGCGCCGATCAGCGCGCCACTTTGTGCGTCGACGATTAGGCCCGCCAGTGTGGCCACGACCAGCGCCTGCCAGGCTTCTCGTTGCAACGCGATGTAAACGATGACCACCAGCGGGAAATCGATATAGACCAGTGGCGGCCAAACCATGCGCAACGATAGCTGCAACGCAATGGAGACGATCAGAATTGCGGCTAACTTCAGCGGCGGCATTGTTAACTGGTGCCGTTTGACGACGGCAAATGACACTTACTTCCCGGACTTTTCAACATTGGGCAGGGTCTCTTGGGGGGCAGAACGTTGAGGAGGTCGATAGAGAAGCACCGCCACCTCCTCTAAATGGTCGAGCTGAGCGCCGGGTTGAATCAGAATCTGGTGGGCCTGCGTCGCGGTGCCGTTCTTCACGTCGACAACTCGTCCCACGTTCAGACCGGCCGGATAGATGCCATCCTGACCGGTCGTCATTACGGTGTCGTTTACCTCCACTTTCTCAAGACCGGAGACGTAACGCATTTCGACGATACCGACCCCGAGATCGGCGCGTCCGCGTACCGAACCGAGCGCGCCCGACTGGCCCAACTGGCCAACCACCGCTCCCGCTCCGGATTTTTCATCAGTGATCAGCATCACCTGCGCCGCAAACGGGCTGACCGTGATGACACGACCGACGATGCCGCCACCAGTCACAACCGGCATGTTCACGGCGACGCCCGAAGTGCTGCCGCGGTTGATCGTGATCGTGTTGAACCAGACCGACGGGTCACGCGCGATAACCCGCGCCGGGACCGATTTGATATCGCTGTGTTCGTTGAGATTGAGCAGCGCTCTGAGGCGTTCGTTTTCAGCCTCGGACTGCCGCGCGTTGGCCAACTCCACTTCAAGCGTGGACAGGCGTTGTTTCAACTGTTCGTTTTCCTGGGCTGTACTGCGAAAGTTCCAGATCTGCTGGAAGAAACCGGCGGTTGCGCCACTGGCTTTTGAGGAAGCGTTTTGGAGAGGGGAAGCGAACGTCTGCGTCCAGATACGAAGCAGTTTTTGCTGTCCGTCGGCGTCGCGAGCGTCGACGGCCATGGCGATGAAATTGATGACTAACAAGGAGACAAGCCAGAGGGGAGCGCGCTGGCGAATCTCTTTTTGTGTGCGAACCGAAGCCATCCTACTACCGCAACTATCCGTGTAAATTCGTGGTTCACATACCACTCGTCATCGTGTTCTCCCACTTCACCCGTTTGAGCAGGTCGAAGTCGGAAAGCATCTTGCCGGTCCCGAGTACAACTGAAGCGAGTGGATCGTCGGCGAGCGATACCGGCAGCCCCGTTTCAATCGAGAGTCTCTTATCGAGGTTCTTCAACAGTGCGCCACCGCCGGTAAGCACGATACCGCGTTCGACTATGTCGGCGGAGAGCTCGGGCGGTGTCCGTTCGAGTGCGACGCGAACGGCGTTGATGATCGTCGAGATGGAATCCGCCAGCGCCTCGCGCACCTCTTCGTCGGTGATCGTGATCGTCTTCGGAATTCCTTCGATTAGATTGCGGCCTCTGACTTCGTAGGAGAGTGGCTCGTCGAGCGGATAAGCCGAGCCGAGTTCAATCTTGATTGCTTCCGCGGTCCGTTCGCCGATCAACAGATTGTACTTCCTCTTGATGTACTGGATGATCGCCTCATCCATCTCGTTGCCGGCGACGCGCACGGCGCGGGAGTAGACGATACCGCTTAAACTTATAACCGCGATGTCTGTCGTGCCGCCGCCGATATCGACCACCATGTTGCCGTGCGGCTCGGTGATCGGAAGACCGGCGCCGATAGCGGCGGCCATGGCTTCTTCGACCAGGTAGACCTCCGATGCCTTAGCCCGGTAAGCGGAGTCTTCAACGGCGCGTCGTTCAACTTGTGTGATCTCCGAAGGAATGCCGATGACAACCCGCGGGCTGACCCACGTCTTTCCGTTATGGGCCTTGCGAATGAAATGCTGCAACATCTTCTCGGTTACTTCGAAGTTGGCAATCACGCCGTCCTTCATCGGACGGATCGCGACGATGTTTCCGGGGGTCCTGCCCAGCATGTCTTTGGCATCTCGGCCCACCGCTTCCACCTGGTTGGTTACTTTATTAATGGCGACGATAGAGGGTTCTGAAACGACAATGCCGCGTCCCTTCGCATAAACCAGGGTATTTGCCGTCCCCAGATCGATAGCCAAATCGCTGGAAAACAGACTGAAGATAGATTTAAAAGCCACTAGACTTATTCACTTCCCGTGGTTGTAGTTTGGATCTTCGGGTGGGATCGGCGGTAAAGCACGAAACGTCCGACCTCCTACAATACACTGTGTCAGCGCGAACCGTAAACGGGAAACTTTACACTGGTTAAGGCTTTACGTCGAGTACCACCACAGTAGTCGAGTACGACCAAACATCAGTAGTGGTCAGTTTGAACGCATGACTTAGCAAGAACAAGTCCGGAAGGGGGCAACGCCCCCGCTTCCGCGCAACTAAGCGGGGGCGCGCTTCGCTTGCCCCCTTCCTGACTTGTTCTCAGCTCGTGCGAGTTCAAAGTGAGCAGTAACCAAACATCGATCGCATTGATCGTGTTAAGCAGGATTCAGGTTTTCGATGTCTGTTTCGATGCTGACGAATTCGGGGACGACCGGTTCGCGCGACGTCGCGAGGTCGGCGGCGAATCGAACGCAGTTCTTGTTCGCCGCTTTTGCTTCGTACATCGCCGTGTCGGCGCACGCGATCAGTTGCTGTGGCGAGGACGCATGTTTCGGAAAAGCAGCCACGCCGAAGCTTGCCGTCATCGAGAGTTGCAAGCGGCGTCCGCCCGTAAACACGTGCCGCAGAATCTTTTGGCGAATGCGTTCAGCTACCTGGCCGGCCAGTTCCGTACCCGTGTCCGGCAGCACGATGACAAACTCGTCGCCGCCGTAACGAGCGACAGCGTCGGTGTCGCGAATCGAGGAAAGAATCACGGCCGCCATTTCCATCAACACGTGCGAACCGACCAGGTGACCGTATTCATCGTTCACATGCTTGAAATCGTCGAGGTCGATGAACAGTGCCGCGACACTGGTTTTGTAACGACGTGCGCGTCTGATTTCGTTCAGTAAGAACTGCCGCAGGTAGCGGGCGTTGTGCAGTTTCGTGAGGTCATCGGTTTGCGAGAGACGTTCGGCTTCCGCAATGCGCACCGCATTCGCCAGCGCCGAAGCGATCGGCAGCGACAACGAATCCAACAGTGCGACTTCTGGTTTCTTGAAAGCGCGCGAGCCCGTTCCCTCTCGAATCCCTTCGAGCACTCCGAGTATTCGCTCGCCACAGATCAACGGCACGGCGACGACGAACTGCCCGCGCTCTTTCTTCTTGACGATGCCCATTCCGGCGGCCGCGCGTTTAGCCGATCTTGTTTCCGAGCCCAGCGGCAGGTCGGATTCACCCGTAAGTCTGCGTCGCCATTCTTCTTCAGTCTTGACACTGCTTGGCTGCCCCGGTTTTCGAACGGCGATGGCTTCGAGTCGCGAGGTTTCGAGTCCGTTCGCTTCCGAGAAGAGATAGATGGCCCAACGGTCGGCGCGAACGAGTTTCTCGAGTCCGGCGAGCGCACTGTTGGCTGCGCCGTTTTGGTCCCCAATGAAGTGCAGGGAAGCGACGAGATCGAAAGCAGCGCGTAACTGGCTCGCCTTTATTTTCCCAGGAAGCGAAGACGATCCCGGTTCGGCGGGCGCGTCTTCCGGTTCGTCCTGACCGACTTCCGCGGTGCCGTTAGCTTCGATTTCGCGGAGCAGGGCCGGAAGTTGGGCCGACTTGTCCGCCACCGCGAGAAAACCAAGCCGTTTCAATGTCGGACTATCAAGACTGCGAAGGTTCAAACTCTGGTAGCCGTTCGTATGCCGGCGGCACGCCACCAACGGCGCTCCCGGCCAAAATGCTCGCGCGTGATCGACCGCGGTATGCAGTTCGACCATGTCCGCACCGGGCACGACTTCATACAAGACCGCAAGCGGGGGTGGGATCTCAGAATCCGGCGCGGCCTGACTCTTCTTCTGCTGAGCCAGAGCAACTTCCACCTCAACTTCACGCAGGCCCTCGATCAGCGTCTTTACACCAGCAGCACGCAACGCCTCGATCAACTCGTAGGCCGGTGCTTCGTGAGCGTCCGTCAATAGAATTACGTGACTCGACATGCTCTGCTGGTCCCTCGCTAAACGCCGCGTGTGACGCGGCCGGAAAGTGAAACTTTGTACTGGCTGCTGTTACCGTGCGGATCGAGCGCTTCGATCGTAACTTCTCGTGTTGCCCGCGCGGCGCTGACCTGGACCTGGAACGTACCGTCGGTCGCGACAATCGTTTCCCGGCCGCCAACGCGGATCGTGGTTCCTGGTTCCGCGCGCCCGCGGACCAGATAAAGATTCCCGCCTAATAACTCGCTGCTTAGGTTCGAAACGGCCACCTGCGATCCCGTGCCGCGTGTTGCGACGATGAACTTCAGCGGATCGCTCCAATCGCTCGCCTGACCACTCGACGCGGTTGCTCTGACGCGCCAGAAGTAAACGCCCGGACGCAAATCACTCGCGCCAAACTCCGTCGCCACCAACTGATCCCGTTCAATCACCTTTCCATCCGTAACGAAGAAAGGTGATGTCGCCACTTCAACGCGGTAGTAAGCAGGAGTTCCCGACTGCGGACGCTGCCATTTCAAAGCCACGCTGGCGGCGCCGTTTGGTCCAACAAACACTTTCTCCAGGTCGTGAGGCGTCGCCGGTTGCGGAACGTCGAGCAATTTCTGCGCGGGCGAGAGCCGTCCGGAGTTGTTAACCGAGACGTACTCGCCGCCGCGAATCGATGTCTTGTCACCGGCGCCGTTCGTCGTTTCGATCACACCGGTTGCGACGCGGATTTCTTCAGTGCCTTCCGGGTTGACGCCGAAGCTGGCATTGGTCTGTTCGCCCATCATGTTCTTCGTCTTGGGCGTTTCGACGACGTTGGTAGTGCCGTCGGTTTGTTGCTCGGTTCGAACCGACAACTGACCGCTGTCGACCTTGACGTGCACATTTGTTCGCTTTCCGTCGTCAGCCTTGGCGTTGTCGCGAACGATGATGGTGCTGTTGGGCTTGATGAGCAGGGTTGAGCCATCGGCCAGACCGATGCGGGCGCGGCCGTTCGCCTGAGTCTGGACTGTGTCGCCGGGAAAGAGTTCGGTATCCGCACTGGCTGCGATCGTCTCGCGTGTCGCGGCTCGGATGACTCGTACGTCTCCTTCAAAAGACACGAAACGAGCGCCTGATGGCTGCTTGATTTCGACGAGGCTTTTGAACGGATTACCGTAGATCTTGACGTAGATCGCGGCCCCGATGGCCATGCTAAAGAGCAGGAAAATGGCGACTACCAGATAGACAAAGCGCTTCTGGACAATCCACCAATCAAAAGCAAAACGACTGGTCTTATTCGCAACCATTAGCTGATCGACAAAGGAAGAGGGCCTGAAAAACGAGACTGTGCGGTTTAAGGCACCTAACTGGGCCGCACGTCTATGGGTGTGAGTCCGAAATGGCGTCGGCGGGGCGCAGAACCCACCGCTTTTCCTGGCAGCAACACTACCGGCTTGGAATTTAACACACGACCGAACGCCGGTTCAAGCATGTTTATCGTTGTTTTTGACGTTATTCTTTAGCGGAATCAAAATCCGGGGGCAAATCGACGTGGATTTCTGGGGTTCCCTCGGGGGGAGGGAACAGTAAAGACGCACCGATCGACCCCAGGAGGACCGTCGCGACAAAGGCAAGCGAAAACCAGATTGGAATGTGGATGCCCAGCGCGGTCACCAGCATTTTTGTGCCGATAAACGTGAGGACGATGGCAAGTCCATACCGCAAATAGCGGAACTTATCGACCACTCCCGCCAGAAGAAAGTACATCGACCGCAGACCGAGAATTGCGAAAACGTTGGAGGTGTAAACGATGAACGTGTCGCGCGTGATAACGAAGATTGCCGGAATGGAATCGACAGCGAAAACGAGGTCGGTGACCTCTACCACGACTAGCACGAGTAAGAGCAGCGTGCCGGTGCGCTTCCCGTTGATCGTCGTAAAGAACTTCTCACCGTCGTACGAACGCGAGATCGGAAAGAACCGCGTTACCAGTCGAACTATCGGATTCTGTTCCGGCTGGATCTCGAGTTCCTCCTGCTTGAACATCTTGATGCCGGTGTAAACGAGAAACCCGCCAAAGATGTAGATGATCCAATGAAACCGCTCGATCAATGCCGCCCCGATGAAAATCATCGTCAGACGCATGACCAGGGCGCCCATCACGCCCCAGAAGAGCACGCGGTGTTGAAACTTCGCGGGGACTTTGAAGTACGAAAAGATCAGGAGAAAGACGAACAGGTTGTCGACGGAGAGCGATAACTCGATGAGATAACCCGTAACAAACTCAAGGCCGCGCGTGCGGCCCTGGTTGTAGAAGACGAGTCCGGCAAAGACCGACGCAAGTGTGACCCAAACCGCACTCCAGATCCACGCTTCACGGTATTTGATTGTGTGCGCTTTACGATTGAAGAGGCCGAGATCGAGGCTCAGCATGGTCAAGATGAATAGACTAAACCCCATCCACAGCCAAGTTGAGCCGCCAATTGCATCCATGCAGGGGAGTAACATAGCATCTGAAATTATTCTGAGCAATCAAGCGTCTCTGCGGAGTTGTGGTTCGCTTTTGAAAGTACAAGTTAGCCGGAACAAGGCCGGAAGGGGGCAACGCCTCGCTTCTGTACAAGTGAATGGGCGTGCTTCGCTTGCCCCTTCCTGACTTGTTCTTAGACCGTGGGGATTCAAAGTGAACCAGTACTCTCGGCGGTTGCAGAAACGCTGAGAGTTGCAGGCATTCGTGCGTCTCCCTTACAATCCGCCCTTCGCCTGAAAGGTACTAACCATGCTCAAACAACTCGGACGACTCGAACGAACGCGTAACATCGTGATTCTCGGCTTCGCCATTCTGATGGCCGTAAGCTTGATCGTTTTCTATGCTCCGGGCCGCTCAGCCGGCAGCATCGACCCATCCAGAAACACCGAAGTGGTTGCGAAAGTCGGGTCGAATTCGATCAGCGTGGCGGACCTCGCTCGCGTCAGACAAAACTACGCGCAGTTCGGCGCACAGATGATGGCCCAGTTCGGCAATCGTGCCGTCCTCGAGGGGTTGATCAATAAGTTCGTCATTTTGGAAGAGGCGGAGCGTCTTGGACTGTCGGCCAGCGATGCCGAAGTGGCCGAGAAGATTCGCGAGGACTATAAGGACGCCACCGGCAAGTTCGATATCGAGAAGTACAAGAAGTCTATCCTGGACCGCTACGGCGACATCGAGAAGTTTGAGAACGACACGCGCGCTGCCATTTCCCAGGAAAAGCTGCGGGCGTTCTTGAGTGCAAGCGTAAACGTGTCGGATGAACAGATCGAAGAAGAGTACCGGAGGCGCAATACGTCGTTCGACGTTAGCTACATCTCGCTGACTGCCGACAAACTGGCTGCGAAGATTCAACCGAGCGACGAGGAGATGCGCAGCTATTTTGAGAGTCACAAGACTGAATACCGGTTTCTCGAGCCGCAGAAGAAAGTCCGTTACATCTTCATAAACACTGAAAAAGCCGGGTCCAAGCTCCAGATTTCGGATGAAGACTTGAAAGCCGAGTACGACGGACTCGCGCCGCAATACAAAGAAGCGGGGATCAAGATCCAACAGATTTTTTTGAAAGTTGCGCGAAAGGATCTCGATCCGGAGGTCGAGAAAAAGGGCAGAGAACTTATTGCAAAGTTGCGTGGTCCGGACGGCAAGGCAACGGACGAAGCGTTCGCCGAAGCTGCCAGAGGTCATTCTGAAGATCCGGCGACAGCACGAAACAATGGTTACCTTCTGAGGCCTTTTAAAAAGAACCCAAACAAGGCCCACGGCCTTTACGATCGCGTCGCCGATATGCCGCCAGGCGAGGTCTCCGACATCCCGATTCGCTACGAGAACAACTACTACATCCTCCGTCGCGGCGATTCGGTTCCAAAGACGTTTGCCGAGGCGAAACCGGAATTACTGGTCTCGTTGCGCAATCGTCGCGGGTATGGAGTCGCGTTCCAGCTCGCGCAGAAGGTCGCGAACCGGTTGAAGGAAGTTAAGGACCCGCAGAAGGTGGCCCAGGAATATGCCGCCGAAGCGAACATGTCGCCGGCGGAGATGGTCCGTGAAACCGGGTACATCAAACCAGGCGACGACGTGCCCAACGTCGGAGTGAACCAGCAGTTTGAAGGCGCAATCGAAGCACTCAACAACCCAAACGATGTTGGAGAGGCGACAGGCATTAAGGATGGTTTTGGGGTTCCGATGCTGGTCGATAAGAAGGAACCACGAATTCCGGAATTCGACGAAGTTAAAAGCAAGGTCGCCGAGGCGATCAAACAACAGCGCGCGAAGGAGCAACTCGAACAGAAGGCCAAAGATCTTGCCGCCGCTCTGACGGGACCAGGCGATCTCAAGGCCGCCGGTGAACGTGAAGGGTTCGACTCCGGTCTTGAAGAAGGGTACCGGCGCGAGTCGACGCTCGGTAAAGCGGGTTCAAGCGAAGTGCTGGACGACGCGATTTACAACTTGAAAGAAGGCGAAGTCACCAGGACGCCGATCAGGGTTGACGACAAGTGGGTGATCCTCGGTCTCGTCAAACGAGACAACGCGAACATGGCTACGTTCGGGGCAGAACGCGATCGCATCAAGGACACCATGTTAAGGGACCGTCAGGCCCAGGTTTTCGAGGATTTCATCAGCCGCGCGGAGGAACGCATGAGGCGCGAAGGCAAGATCACGATCTACGAGAAGGTGTTGGCGCAGTTGGAAGCGGCTGAGCCCGCTGCGCAGCCGCTACCGGGCGGATTGAATTTCCCGAACTTCCCCGTCAAGTAAGGAACCGGGCCTGGTACTTCGTGCTTCGTTCGTGGTCCAAACGGTTGAGCGGCTTTCTTTGCGTCTTTGCGCCTTTGCACGAAAAAATACTTTCCATAGAGTCCGCCCACGGTATTACAGTACTTTTTGTGCAAAGCCGGTTGAGCACTAACCGAAGACAAAGCACCAGGTACGAAACACCAGACTCTTAGTTTCCCATCAGTGGTCCAACATCGGCTTGCGGGACTACCGTGCGGATTTGCAGTTCGTTTGCGTCCGTAACGATCTTCAAGTTCGTTAACGCGCTCCTCGCCAAAACACCTCGCGCACCCGAAATGCGTCCGACAAAGATCGCGCCGATGTCTTTAAGACCATTCAGAGTTTCACCAAGGCTTCTCGCCGCCTCGGCATTCACTGCCCGTGCTCCGAGAAAGAATTCGAGGTCCTTCTCCGTAGTTCCGACGGAACCGTAAACCTGGCGCAGCTTGGCAAGGTCGGCGCCGATCGGCGCATTTCCGATCGCGTCGATGTTGCCGACGAGCTGTTGCGACATGTTCACTCCGAAACCGATAACGGCGTTCGGATCGCGACTCGCCAGCGCGATCAGTTCAGCATTCGCGCGCCTGGCAGCGCGACTCACGTCAATCACGGAGCGAACGCTGATCGGATCGCCGAGTGCCAACGTGTTCGCGTCGATTGGCAACGCGGCGAGCTCATTGATTCTGAAATCAAACACTCCCAGCACGCTGATGTTTTCATCGAGCGTGAAGATGTAGATCGTCTTGCCCCGATACTGCTCCGTACGGTATTTGCCGCTCGCAGCGAGACTGCCGGCAGTAACCATCGCCGTGGAACTAAACGAGCCCTTCGCCAGCGCCACTGTTTGTGCCCTCATCGTCCCTTCGCCGGGGAACGTGAAACGAACGCCGATCGCAACCTGATCGAACATACGCGGATCAAGTCCCGTGCGCGTTTTGAAATTTTCAACTGAGGCGTTGACCTGCGCGAGTTTGGCGGGATTATTGGCGAGGATGCGCGGCATCGCTTCGTTGAAGAGCTGTTTCATCTTGACCTCGGCCACCGCGTCCGACTGTGGTAAGGACGACATGAGGCCATGCGCAGTGGGCGCCGTGTTGCGAGTGCGAGTCTGCGCGGCGGCATCGATTTGCAGCAGCGCGGCAATCGCGACAAAAACAAATGCGAAGTTAAGAAATCTCGTTTTCATTCAAAAGCCTTTCTATCAGCGAACTCAGGGATTCCATCCGCGTGCCTTAAGTTGCTTCTGAAGCGCGCTGTACTCGATCTTTTCGTAGCCTGTGGGGATCTGAAAAAGTTGTTTATCGGGCTGCAATGTGATGTCAGAGAGCTCCGTTACAATGACAACGCCGTCAGAAGATCTGACTTCCGACTTGAGAGGCAAGTTCAAGACAGAGTCGACCCAAATCAGCATTTCACTGTTTGTGACGTTTCCCGGGGCCAAAGCGTTAACATTGACGCGGTACTTCGCGGCACTACGTCCATCGACGGTTTCAGTCCCCAGAAGTTGATATGCCGTGTTGATTGGCTCCGTGTGTAGTAGGCGATCGGTAGAGTTTTCTTCCGGTTCTAATTCCGGGCGGCCGGACGATTCGCCCGTGAAAACCGCGTAGACCTTCTGCTCGGGCCATACAATAAACCTGCCTTCGGGCGAATCAAGATAGACAATTCGGGTCTGCTCCGACGCAGATTCTTCACGGCGTATTAGACCATCTCTCCCGATCAGCCGCCTTTCGACAAACTTCTCGCCCTTTGGATTCAAGGTGGTGATGGTGCGTGTTGCCGAGTAGTGGTCCGGTTCTTTTGTTTTGAAAGGGGGAGTGCTCGAGACGATTGTGTCAGTCGGAGGAGTCTCGCCTGCGGTTGGCTCAGTGGCTGTTCGACACGAAGTAATCGCCAGCACGCACAGCGACAGAGATAAAAACGCGCGGCCGTGTGCGCGCACGCAACTCATACTCGTTCCAGCAGGAGTGCGAGGCCCATTCCGCCGCTCACGCACAGCGTTGCGAGTCCGAGCTTCGACTGTCGCTTCTGCATTTCATGAACCAGCGTCGTGGTAATGCGAACTCCGGTGCAACCGATTGGATGGCCCAACGCGATCGCGCCGCCGTTTACGTTTAGACGATCGGGAGGAAAGCGCAGTTCGCGATCGCAGGCGATCACTTGCGCGGCGAACGCCTCGTTCAGCTCGATCAGGTCGATCTGTTCGAGCTCGAGTTGCCGGCGTTTGAGGAGCGCGCGAATTGCCGGCACTGGTCCAATGCCCATGATCTCAGGGGCGACGCCGGTGATTTCGTAATCGACGATCCGTGCCTGCGGTTTCGCGCCCGATTGTTTCAAACCTTCTTCACTGAGAACGACAACGGCTGCCGCGCCGTCAGTTATCCCCGAAGAATTTCCCGCGGTGACTGTGCCGTCTTTCGAAAATACCGGCTGCAACTTCGCGAGATCCTGAAGTGTAGTTCCGGCACGGTAGTGTTCGTCGCGAGCAAATGTCCGCGACGCTTTTGGACCGCCGACTTTGAACGACATGACTTCGTCGTCCAACCTGCCCGACTCGATTGCTGACTGCGCCTTCTGTTGCGAACGCAACGCGAACTCGTCCTGCTCTGAGCGGGGAATTTCATACTGCCGCGCGAGGTTCTCCGCGGTCTCGCCCATCACTAACCCCGACAACGGATCGTTGAAGCCGTCACGATACATGCCGTCGACGAGCGGCGAGTTTCCCATTCGCATGCCCCAGCGAGCGCCTTCGGCGAAATACGGAACACGCGACATGCTTTCGGTGCCGCCGGCGAGCACTGCGTCGGCGCGTCCGAGCATGACCTCCTGAGCGGCGAGAATGATTGCCTTCAGACCTGACCCGCACGCCTGGTTTACCGTAAACGCCGGCACAGTTTCCGGCACTCCTGCACGGTATGTGATCTGCCGCGCGACGTTCGGACCGCCACCGGCCTGACGCGCGCAACCCCAGATCGATTCTGCGATCTGATCGGGGGGCACTCCAGTGCGGCGCAAGCTTTCGCTCGCGACCAAAACACCGAGGTCCGCTGCCGACCACGACGCAAGTGTTCCGCCAAATTTGCCGATTGGAGTTCGTACTGCACCCGCAAGATAAACGTTCTTCATATTGACCAAAATGGTAGCACAGGGTAGAAATATCGGTCATATCTGTGCTTCCTCACACAATGCAACAACAGATTACCGCGGTCCTTCAGGACCATGCCGAATGGCTCTTCGTTTCAAACGACGGCGTAGCGCACTCATTGCGAGGATCGGAGATCGACGTCACCGTCTCACACGATCGTTTAATGCTTTCCTGTTGGACCGAAAAAGGGAACAGAACTTGGCGCATTCTCGATTGGCAGTGGAACGGTGCGACACTGCTGCTGCATGTTTCGCGTCGCATGGGCGCCGAACGCACGCGGGTCGAGTTGATTCCACGAACTTCAGCGCGTGCAATCACGGCGACGATTCGCGCCGCGCGTCTGTTCCGTTGCGAACGTCTTGCTCAACTCGTTCGCAACTGGCAATCCGGAACGACAATCGAACGTTGTGCTTTGAGTCCCGGGACGCGTCCCGGACAGCCTGGCCGGTACGCGCGAGTTGTTCTTCGCTGGAAAGGAGAACGCATCGCTGTCAGTGGTCCAGTGGTTTCGAGCGCGCCATCGTCGGTTGACGCCTTCCTGTCGTCCACGTTGCTGTGGTTTACGCGCTCGCGCGAACGCACGCGCCCGCCGTACATCGAACAACTCTGGTTGATCGTCTCTGAAGAACTGGTGAGACCCACGTGTTATCGCGTGGCGTTGTTGCGCGAGAGCTTGAGAGCAATCCTGAGGATCTTCGTCGTCGACGACGATCTGCAAACTTTAACGCCGGTCACCGCTCTGGAGCGACACAAAATATGGACCAGGAAACTTGCCCGCTTCCCGCCGGTTCCAGCCGCGATGATGAGCCAACAAACGCTCGCCATTCTCGCCGAAGCACCCGAAGCGATCGACGTCGTTCATTCTCGTCACGGCGAGACGCTGCGATACTTCGGACTTCCATTTGCGCGCGTTCGCTCGGTGCTCGGCGTTCAACGAGTTTGGTTTGGCATCGACAGTTCGCGCCGCCTTCTGCTGGACGAATCATCGTGCCGCGAGTGGCAAAGCCTGATTCGCGATCTGCGCGAGCATCGTTCACCGTTCACACGCGATCAACGTCACGCGTTTTATCGCACGGCGGCTGAAGCGTGGCTCGAATCGCTGTTGCGCCGTGACATCACCAGACTCGATCCGGGATTGATCATCGCGCCGCTGCACGCGCAGTTCCGCACAGCGCCCCACGGTAAGCTCGGCATCCGACCGATCGATTTACTCGCGTTGCGCCAGGATGGACGCCTCGTCGTCATCGAATTGAAAGCTTCAGAAGACCGCGAGCATGTGTTGCAAGGCGCCGACTACTGGCGGCGTGTCGAGGCACACCGCCGCCGCGGTCACATCGCCAAAGCCAAACTGTTCGGCGACAAAAAGATCAAAGACGAACCGCCGCTGGTCTATCTCGTGGCGCCCACCTTACGCGTGCATCCTTCGTTTCACACACTCGCGCGCTGCATCTCCAGCGACATCGAGCTCTACCGGTTCGACATCAACGAAGACTGGCGCACCGGCGTTCGCGTGATGCGGCGAATGCGAGTGAATTAGTGTTTGACGAAAATGCTTTCGGGTTCTTTGCTCGCCGGACGCACAGGTGGAGGCGTGCTGACTGGAGTGGTGATGTGGTTCAACGTGTCGTCTTTCGAGTAGATACCCGAGACGCGCATCTTGAATTCGTCGGGGTTTGTCGCGTTGTGCAAGGCTTCTTCCTGCGTGATGAGTCGCGACTGGAGCAGGTGAAACAGTGACTGATCAAACGTCTGCATCCCGTATTGCGAAGTGCCCGCCGCGATCGCTTCGCGAATCATATACGTTTTTTCTTCATTGATGATGTGATCGCGAATGAAAGCCGTAGACACCAAAACTTCGATCGCCGGCACCCGGCCTGGCCCTTTTGCGGCACGAACGAGTCGCATCGACACCACAGCCTTCAAAATTCCCGCTAACTGAAGGCGTACCGTCCTCTGCTGGTGCGAGGGAAACGACGAAACGATACGCGTGATCGTTTCGGTGGCGTCCAGTGTGTGGAGTGTCGAGAGTACGAGGTGGCCTGTTTCGGCGGCTGTAAGTGCTGTTTCGATCGTTTCGTGATCGCGCATTTCGCCGACGAGGATCACGTCCGGATCCTGCCGCAGCGCGCCGCGTAGTGCGTCCGCAAATGAACGGGTATCGACGTCGACCTCGCGTTGCGTCACAAACGACTGCTTGTCGCGATGCAAAAACTCGATGGGGTCTTCGATGGTGACGATGTGTCCGCTGCGTGTCGAGTTGATCGTGTCGATCATCGCTGCGAGTGTTGTCGATTTTCCCGAGCCGGTGGCGCCCGTGACGAGGATCAGACCGCGGCGTTCTTCAGCGATCTTGTCGATCACCGGCGGGAGACCGAGTTGGGCCGTGCTTTTTGTGTGGTCGGGAATGACGCGCAGGACGATGCTCACGGTGCCGCGCTGCTGAAAAATGTTGGCGCGAAAGCGGCCAAGGCCGGAGACGCCGTAGCCGATGTCGACCTCCGAAACCTCTTTGAATCGCTGCTTTTGCCGGTTCGACATGATGGAAAAGGCCATGTCCAGCGTGTCTTCCGGCTTCAAACGCGGCGCGTCCTGTACCGGATGAAGTTCGCCTCCAATGCGCATGACCGGGAACGCACCCACCTTCAAATGCAGATCGGAAGCGGCATGACCGCAGGCAATTCGCAGTAAGTCGTCAATTTTTACGGCCATTGGGCGTACTGGAAACCTTTCGGGGACTTTGGAAAAGAGGTGGTTTTGGGAAAACTTTGCGCGGGGCGGGAAGCGCTGGTCTCAGACTAAGCGCGCTGTTAACGGCGCAGAACTGAATATACCACAGACTACGCGGGGTCGCGCAATCTGTGGTTTTCAGTTAAAAACAGGATCTAATCGCGGGCAACGGCCTGGAAAAGAATGGGCGCGGTGTCTTCGGTGGCGGTTTCGAGGCTGCGTCGGGCAAAGCCGTCCGGCGTCGAAGAGGCGTCCTTTTTCTGGTTTACGTAGGTCAGCCAGTCGCCGGGGGCGGTCCGTTCACCTTTGGTGATCTCGAAGAATAGTTTCTGGATTTTCTCAGTAATCGGACCGCGTCCGCCGTTGCCGACGGTGATGCGGTCAACGGAACGGATTGGCGTCACTTCCGCCGCGGTGCCGGTAAAGAAGAGCTCGTCGGCGACGTAAAGAGCGGCGCGTTGAATCGTGCGCTCCTTGATAGTAATGCCCAGTTCCTGGCAGATCTGGATGACGCTGTCGCGAGTGATACCCGGCAGAATCGAAGACGAAAGGGGCGGAGTCAGAACGACATCGCCGGTTATGAGGAAGATGTTCTCTCCGGAGCCTTCGGAAACGTAACCACGGTCGTCCAGCGCGATTCCTTCGGCGAAGCCGTTCAACAGCGCTTCCATCTTTATGAGCTGCGAATTCATGTAATTTGCGCCGCTCTTCGCCATCGCCGGCATTGAATTCGGGGTCAGGCGGTTCCAGGTGGAAACACAAACGTCCACACCCTGTTCGATCGCTTCGTCTCCCAGGTATTTCCCCCAGTCCCACGCGCCGATGTAGCAGGCGAGTGGATTCGGAAACGGATTCACGCCGAATGCGGGATGCTCTTCGTCCAGACTGCGAAACAGGATTGGCCGCAGGTAGCACTGGTTCATCCCGCTGCGACGCACGATTTCAACCGCTGCGTCACAAAGCTGATCGAGCGTCCACGGGTGGTCCATGCGATAGATCTTTGCCGAATTCAGAAAACGCTGCATGTGTTCGCGCAGGCGAAACACAGCGGGACCTTCTTTGGTCGAGTAACATCGGATGCCCTCAAAAATGCTGGAGCCGTAGTGAAGCACGTGCGACATCACGTGGACCCTGGCGTCGTTCCAGTTGATGAATTCGCCATCATGCCAAACGACGTCGCAGATGCGCGGAGTCTTAACGTCTTTAACTTTGCCTTCTTTTGAGAACATATTTGTTTACTCCTTAGGGAAAAATGCCGGGTAGGAGGCGGGTCCTCACCGTGTCGCAGAACATCAACCTTCGGAACTCGGTCCTCTTTTAACGCGTTGAGTGGATGCCGGACATCGCACAATACAGTAGTTACAGTTCGCTTGGCAAGAACGCTTGCCTGTTGTAATCATGCTTGCGTAACATCCCATGTGCGACAGCGGAAACAATGGCCGACAACTCACGGATCAAAGCCACCAACCTTTCATCGCAACCTCACCGGTTATCTCGTTTGTACGCTCGTTTTGCTGATGACGTTTCCAGCCTGCAGGTCTGACCAAAAGATGAACCAACACAATCAGAACCTTCCACTGACTGAAACAACTAATAACGATCCACTTTCAATCCACCAGCGTGCGATCGCCGTCGACATGCACGCCGATACGGCGCAAAGGCTGCTGGACGAGCACGTCGATCTGCAGCGGGAACTCAGCGACGGTCATTTCGACGCCGTCCGCGCAAAAACCGGCGGTTTAGACGCGCAGTTTTTCTCGATTTGGGTGGAACCGCAGTTGTTTGGCGCCACTGGCGCGCGGGCAATACAGCGCGCCGACGATCAGATAGCGGCAGTACGCGCTTTGGCCGAAAAACACCCGGAAACCTGGACTTTGGCGACCTCCGGCGACGACATTCGCGCCGCGGTTAGAGCCGGAAAAATCGCCGCTTTGATGGGGCTGGAAGGTGGGTACGCGATCGATGAGCGTTTGGAAAACGTCCAGCGTTATTTCGATCTGGGCGTACGATACATGTCGCCTGCTTGGAGCGTAAGCACCAGTTGGGCCGGATCGTCCGGTGACGACGTGGGCCGCACACGCGGACTAAACGAATTCGGCAAGAATGTTGTTCGCGAGATGAACCGCTTGGGAATGATCGTCGACGTCTCGCACGTCTCGGATCCGACGTTCTGGGACATCGTAAATACTTCCACGGCGCCTGTTGTTGCCACGCACTCGGCGTGTCGCGCGATTGCGGACGTTCCGCGAAACCTGACTGACGAGATGATCCGTGCGCTAGCGAACACAGGCGGTGTGGTTAACGTGATCTTCTATCCTGAACATCTCGAGCCTGGTTGGAGTCAGAAGAAGAAACAGGTGGATGCTGAGATTGCTTCGATGGTCCAGGAAGCGTCGGCGGCCGAACCGGGTGATGCGGTTCACAAGAAGATAGCGCGAGATCGCGTGCGGTCACGCGAGTACGCGCGACGGTTGCCGCCGGTCAACGTCGCACGCATCGTCGATCACATCGATCACATCGTCAAGCTCGTCGGCGTGGATCATGTCGGTATCGGATCGGATTTCGACGGTGTGCAGATCACGACGACCGGACTGGCCACAGTTGCCGAGTTGCCGAATTTAACGAAGGAACTCTCAAACCGCGGCTACTCGGAAATAGAGATCACAAAAATTCTTGGTGGCAACATGTTGCGCGTGCTGGATGCAGTAAAGAGATGAAAAGGCCGCGAATTGGTTTTCATGCGCCTATCAAGGGTGGTGTTCATAACGCGCTGATCGTCGCCAAAGACACTGGTTGCGATACCGTGCAGTTGTTCTCACGCAATCCGCGCGGGTGGATGGCGAAACCACTCACACTCGAAGACGTACTTCTGTTTCGCAAGGTCCGGAAGCAGACAAAGATCACACCGGTACTGATCCACTGCAACTACCTCGTAAATCTCGCGGCTGTCGACGACTTGTTTCTGCAAAAATCGCGCGAGTCGTTTCGCGAGGAAGTTGAACGCGCCTTACTACTCGGCGTCGATTACCTGGTCGTGCATCCCGGGAGTTCCCGAGGAGCATGCGAGGCTGACGGTATCGCGCTTTGTGCCGAGAGTTTGAAGATTGCCTGCAAGGGATTGAAGTTCGGCTCGCTTCGCATCCTGCTCGAAAACACGGCGGGACAGGGCGATTGCATCGGTCACCGCTTCGAACATCTGGCATTGATCATGGAGTTGTGCCCGAAGATCCCGCTCGGAGTCTGCTTCGACACCGCCCACGCGTTCACTGCCGGGTACGACATCCGCGAAGAAGACGGTCTGAGCGCGTTGATTCAGCGGATGCAGAAAACAGTGGGAATCAAGAATGTGCGCGCCATTCACTTCAACGACTCGCGAGCGGTCTACAACTCCCGCGTCGATCGGCACTGGCACATCGGCGAAGGCCACATCGGCGCCGACGCTTTGCGCCGCGTCGCCCGCCATCCAAAGCTGAAACACGCGGCCTTCATTCTCGAAACGCCCTACGACGACCCTCGCGCGGACCTCAAGAATCTTGCAATGCTAAGATCATTTGTCACTAAAGATGAACACTGCTAGAATCCGGTTCAAATGTGCTTCAAGACGAACACAACCCTCGTCCTAACGGTGCCGCTTCTGCGTTGCGCGGTATAGCGTGATTTCGCGGAGCGGCGATTCCTTACTTTCCAAGACATTAATCGAGTATCGGACAAAGCTTTCGCATGCTTTGTGCGGTCTGCGCAAAACGTGTTAAGTAAGATTGGACATCGTTATGGACGAAAAATACTTTCCCGAACAGATCGAGAACAAATGGCAGCAACGGTGGGCTGAAACCGCAGCCTTCGAGGCGCGTGACAACGACCCGCGCCAGAGGTTTTATGCCCTCGAAATGTTGCCCTACCCGTCCGGGTTCCTGCACATGGGCCACGTGCGCAACTACGCCATCGGCGATGCGCTCGCCTGGTTCAAACGCTTGCAGGGTTTCAACGTCATGCATCCCATCGGCTGGGACAGCTTCGGCCAACCCGCGGAACAGGCCGCGATCAAACGCGGCGTGAATCCCCGCGACTGGACCGAGGAAAACATCGCGCACATGCGCGGGCAGTTGAAGCGTCTCGGTATCAGCTACGACTGGACGCGCGAGATCGCCGCTCACCGTCCGGACTATTACAAGTGGGACCAGTGGTTCTTCCTGAAGATGCTGGAGCGCGGACTCGCATATAAGAAAGTTTCGCAGGTCAACTGGTGTCCGAAAGAACAGACGGTGCTGTCGAACGAACAGTCGTCGGGCGGGATCTGCTGGCGCTGCGGTACGCCGGTCGAGAAGCGAGATCTGGAACAGTGGTTCCTGCGCATCACGGATTACGCGGAGCAACTGGTCGCCGATATGAAGCAGATCGAGGCGGGCTGGCCCGAAAAGGTGTTGAAGCGTCAGAGCGACTGGGTGGGACGCAGTGAAGGCGCGTTTATCGACTTCGCAGTGAAGGACAGCGACAAGAAGATTCGTGTGTTCACCACGCGTATCGACACTATCTACGGCGCAACTGCGATCGTGCTGTCGGCGGAGCATCCGTTGTTGCCTGAGTTGCTCAAGGACTCCGCTTTGAAGAGCGACGTCGAAGCGTTCGCCGAAAAAGTGAAAAGCCATAAAGCAACCCGCACCGACCTGGCTGAAGAAGGCGAGAAGGAGGGTTTCAACACGGGCATACTCGCGATCAATCCGTTCAGTGGCGAGACGTTGCCGGTGTGGGTGGCGAACTACGTTCTGATCGAATACGGCACAGGCGCGGTGATGAGTGTGCCGGGTCATGACGAGCGCGATTTCGAGTTTGCGCAGAAGTACTCGTTACCGATTCGTCAGGTGATTGCTCCGGTGACCCACGACCAGCTTCGATCAGAACCCGTCGCGACTACAGCCGGAGACAGCTCAGCGGAGATGAAACACTCGTTCACCGATTACGGCGTCCTGATCAACAGCGGCGAGTGGGGCGGGAAACCGTCTGAAGTCGCGATCAGAGAGATGGCGGCGCATGCGCAGGAGAAAGGATTTGGCGAAGCGGCGGTAACGTATCGCATTCGCGATTGGGGTGTGTCGCGTCAACGTTTCTGGGGTGCGCCGGTGCCGGTCATCTATTGCGACAAGTGCGACATGGTACCTGTGCCTTACGAGCTGTTGCCGGTCGTGTTGCCGCAAACGGCGGCGTTCACGGGAACGGGTGAATCACCGCTCGCGGGTGTGGCCGAGTTTGTGAACACGACCTGTCCGCAATGTAATGGTCCAGCACGGCGGGAAACCGACACGATGGATACGTTTGTCGATTCGTCGTGGTACTTCTTCCGTTACCTGGATCCGCGCAACGACGAGGCGCCATTCGATCCGGAAATTGCCAGGCATTGGACGCCGGTGGACCAGTACATCGGTGGCGATAGTCATGCAGTAATGCACCTGATCTACACGCGCTTCTGGAACAAGTTCATGCGTGATATCGGACTGGTCACGTTTGACGAACCAGTGAAGCGGTTGTTGACGCAGGGAATGGTGACGAATCGCGTCGGCGACACTGACGAATGGAAAGCGATGTCGAAGAGCCTCGGCAACGGGGTCGATCCCGACGAGATGATCGCGGCGTTCGGTGCTGATGCGACGAGATTGTTTGTGTTGTTTGCCGCGCCGGTCGAGAACGAACTGCGCTGGTCCGACACCGGCATCGAGGGCGCCGTGCGCTTCCTGCGCCGCGTTTACACGATGGTTTGGAAGTGGCACGAGCGGCTCGCGAGTCGCAGTGGCGAAGCAACGGCGATGGAGTTCAGTACCGAAGCGCGAACGTTGCGGCGGAAGACGCACCAGACGATCGCCAAGATCACGAGCGACTTCGAACACTTGCACTTGAACACCAGCGTCGCGGCGTTGATGGAGTTGTTCAACCAGTTGAGCGACTTCAACGCAGATCCTGCGCGTGCCTCCGACGCAGATGTTTTTGCCGTTCGCGAAGCGGTCGAGGCACTGGTCGTAATGCTGACGCCCTTTGCACCGCACATTGCGGAGGAGATGTGGGAAGGATTGGGACACGCCGGCGGGTTACTGGGTGACGTGCCGCGCTGGCCTATCGCAGATCCCGAACTCGCCCGGCGAGAGGAACTGGAGATTCCGGTCCAGATCAACGGCAAGCTTCGCTCGCGTGTGATCGCCGCGCCTGACGTTTCGGAAGACGACCTGCGTGCGGCGGCCTTGGCGGATGATCGTGTGCGGTCGTTGATCGATGGTCATGAGGTGGTGAAGGTCATTGTCGTGCCGCGCCGTCTGGTGAATATCGTCATAAAATCCGCATGATCTGTGTATACTTTGCCGAGTGAAAGAATGTCCGTCCTGTAGGCGCTGTTACCCAGATGAGATCAATCACTGTCCGCAAGATGGTGATGAAACTACGCCATCTCTTCTGGGTGAACCAACGCTTGATGCCCGGTACCTGCTCGAGCGCCGTCTCGGGCAGGGAGGCATGGGCGTTGTTTTTCAAGCGCGGCACATCTTCCTCAAAACTTCTCACGCCATAAAAGTTATCCTGCCCGATCTGGTCGGAAACGATCCGATGCTCACGACGCGCTTTCGCCAGGAAGCATTGGCCGCGGCCGCGATTCGTCATCAGAACATCATCACCGTGACTGACTTCGGCGTTGTGCGAAGCACGATGCCGTTTCTCGTCATGGAGTTCGTCAAGGGACGATCGCTTCAAGAGATTATGCAGACGGAAGGCGCGATGCCGGTGCAACGCGCGTGGGAATTCATCAGCGCGATTGCTGCCGGAGTTGCAGCGGCCCACCGGCAAAACATCGTCCATCGCGATCTGAAACCGCTGAACATCATGGTCCAGGATGATGTGCCGCCGTCGGAAGGCGTGAAGATACTCGATTTCGGTCTTGCCAAGATCAAGTCGGGCGAGCTGCTTGGTTCGTTCGTGCAGGCGCAGACGAGCGGCCTGATGGGTTCTCCTTTTTATATGGCGCCGGAACAGTGGGGCGACGACGAGCCCGATGCCCATGCCGACATCTACAGTCTCGGCGTGATCTTGTATCAAATGCTCGCTGGTGAAGTTCCATTCAAGGGATCTTCGATTCCGTCGATCATGAAGAAGCACCTCACCATGCCGCCGCCGAGTTTTCAATCGATGGGTGTTTCAGTGCCGCCCGCGATCGAAGCGGTGGTTCGCCATGCGCTCGAGAAGGAAATTGGATCACGCATCGACACCGTCGAAAACTTTCTCAAGGAACTACGCGCGGCGATCGACTCCACGCCATTCGTGCCTGCCGCGCTGCGCGAAACAGTGGCGCTCGATCCCAACCGCACGATCGCTTCGACCACGCCGCCGATGAATGTTCCGACGAATGCATTTTCGACGCAGGTTCCGATTTCGCAAGACACGAACGTCGGCGGTTCTTTGGATTCAATGATCGGCGCGGTGAGTGCTCCGGAGTTAGACCAACGGGTCCCGCACGAGGAGGAGCGGGACCGTAGGAGCAAAGAGCAGCAGGAAAAGCTCGACCGAATGACCCGGCAGGCGAAGGAACTCGAAGATCGACTCGAACGACTCTCGGGCAGCATGGGATCGGCAGCCGCAGCAGATCCTGAAACGACGCGTGTAAGACAAGACTCGACTTCGCCAGTTCTCGCGCCGAACAACGCCGGCCGCCCGTCCGTGGTCCAGGGCAGGCCGATCACGGTCGATCTTGGTCGTTCTCGAAAAGGCCCTCCGATTTTTTTAATCGCAGCCGTGATCGGCGTATTCCTGATCGCAGTTATCAGTATCGGTGCGTACCTCGCGTATCAATCGGCGATCGGAACAGCCGGTCCGGGTCCGACGCCATCACCAGCGGCAACGCCTCTGAAGGCGGAGCTCGTCGCAATCAGCGGCGGGACCTTCATGATGGGAAGAGACGCTGGTCCAGCCGAGGAGACTCCGGCACACTCCGTAACGGTGCCGTCGTTCATGATGGACCGGACTGAAGTCAGCAACACCGAATATGCCCAGTTCGTCGCCGCTACAAATCGCCCGGCGCCGTCTCACTGGGTCGACAACAAACCTTCTTTTGGTCAGGAACTGTGGCCCGTCGTCAACGTCTCTTTCGAAGATGCCGTTGCCTTCGCGGCCTGGCGATCCAAACGCGACGGTGTCAGTTATCGGTTGCCGACCGAGCAGGAGTGGGAATACGCGGCACGCAACGGTCAACGTGCGGATCTGTATCCCTGGGGATCGGATTGGGTCCCTGGTCTGGCAGTGTTGAAGGAAGCTACGCCTGCTGCCGTCGGTTCTCGACCCGGCGGAGCGAACCAGTGGGGCGTGACTGATTTGATCGGAAATGTTTGGGAATGGACCTCGTCAAAGGTGTCCGTCTATCCGGGTAACGCGACGGTCGTACCGAGCAATCAGCAGGATCTGGTTGCGATTCGCGGTGGTTGTTATGTGAGCGATCCGGCCAATCCCGATGTGCCGGTATCGTCGTGCCTGCGCGAATTTGTTGCCCCGACAACAAAGACCACGCTTTTGGGCTTTCGGCTGGTCAGGGGCGGTTCGTGAATTGACGAAACGAACCGGGTCTACTCGCAATTAGCTCATCCGGCAAAGGTGATCTACAATCCAAAGCAGTAGTTCTTCAGTCATCCATAATTTTTTTGTCAGGCTGTTCTAAACCGAGGTTAGTCTCGATAATTCGCAATCCAAACAGCATTAGGAGAGTAATGATGAGAGCTAACGCAATACTGCGCGGGGCCGGATTGGTTGTGGCCGCCCTCTGTTTCGGTCTATCAGGAAGCGCTTCCATGGCGCTTGCGCAGGACGTCGGAGTAGATGTGGGCGGATCGGTCTTCAGAGCAAAGAATCCTGAATCCAACCGCAAGAAAACCGCGAACAAGCCGGGTACGGCCACCGGCACGACGAAACCGGGTAACAGAGCCACCGGCAACACACGCGTGCGCGTCGCAGAGCGAATCGAAGATTTGCTCGAGAAAGGCAACGAAGCTCGCGACGCGCGTAAGTTCGCCGAAGCCGAAGCCGCTTACAAGGAAATACTGAAGCTGAAAGCACGCGACGCTCGCGCGGCGTATGGTTTGGGTAACGTATACTCCGATCAGCAACGTTGGGAAGACGCGGAAGCCGCGTATCGCAATTCAGTTGCGTGGGCGCCCTTTGAAGCTGATGCACACATCGCGTTGAGTGCCGTGCTGGTGCAACCGCGGGCCGGCGGCGACAACGCGAAACGATTTGCAGACGCGGAGATGCTGGCGCGCAGATCCGTGCAGCTCGATCCGAAGAATGCGGTCGGCTGGGATCGTCTCGGAGTCGCGCTTCAAAACAGAGGAATCGTCAACAGCGAGACTGAACATTCTTATCGCAAGGCGATCGAGCTCGATCCGCAGTTTGCTGCTGCTTACGCGCATCTGGCGCGGGTGCTGAACAAGATCGGAAAGGCCTCTGAATCGCCCGCACTGTACACCAAGGCGGTCGAGCTGGCGAAGGATCCCGCCACGCTGAACCTTATCGCCCAGTCGTTGCAGGATGAGCAGCTTTGGGCGCAGTCGGAGCCCGTTTTGAAACGTGCGCTCGACCTCGATTCACGCAACGCGACGTCGTTGCTGCTGATGGGCCGTATGCTGGTGGTTTACAAACGTTACCAGGAAGCGGAACCGTATCTGAAATCGGCGACGGAGGTCAGTTCGCGTGCGTTCCAGCCGTTCAACCTGTTGGGCCGTGCGTACCTCGGAATGGATCGGTTCAGCGACGCCGAGGCTACATACGAACGCGCTTCAGCCCTTGCGGGCGCGGGTGAGCGAAAGCAACTGGCCGGTGTATTCGGGTTTGAGGGTGTCGGCGACGGCTATATCAAGGCCCAACAGAAACAGAATGCCGCCCGCGCTTATCAACGCGCACTCGAACTCGATCCGGCGAACAGCGGCGCTGCTGAAAAGTTAGCGAAAGCGAAAGCGAATTGATTTCAGTGCTTTGTGCTTAGTACTTTGTTCTTTGTTCGCAATTTAAAGAAACCGCTGTCAAATGAACTACACGTGGCGAACAAAGTACAAGCACAAAGTACTAAGTACAACTAAACGAGGTCCTTTTGATGAAGAGTTGCCCCAAGTGTAATCGTACGTTTCCCGACGAAGGTCAAAAGTTCTGCACGTTCGACGGCGGACTGTTGATCGCTCCGCAGACCTTCGATCCAAACGCAACGATTCGCGCTACGTCCATTGACCTGAACGCTGCCTCAGAAAGACCAACCAGCAGGGACTTACCAGACCAAAACGCGACGCTAATCGAAAGCTATCCAGCGACCGTGGCACTGCCGCGAAACACTGGTCCAACAGGAGCGCCGACGAGCGCGCCGAACACGGCGGACATTTCGATACCGGCGCCACCTCCGCCACCGCCTCCACCGCCGCAGACTTCGCAACCTTTACCGCCGCCGTCGCCGGTTGTGCAGCAAACATCGGCGCCATTGCCCCCGCAAACACATGGGGCGGCCACATCGGCACCGTTGCCCGCTGCTCCAGTTGCACATAAGAAGTCGAAGTTGCCGTGGATCATCGCAGGCGTGCTTCTGTTCCTGTTGCTCGGCGGCGGCGTTCTGGCGAGCGCGTTTTACTTTTTCGTTATCAAACCGAACCAGATCGCCGAGCGACGTCCCGATACCGAGCCTGTTGTTCAGCCAACAGTCGAAGCCGCTCCATCGCCGTCGATCGAGCAAGCTTCGCCGACACCGGACGACACGTTCGTGCCGCCGCCCGATACAGTCCAGTTTGAGAATTCCGATACCAACCTCGATGGCAAGTTGGCGGAACATTATTTCGACTTTTCCTTCTACTATCCCAAGTCATGGCATCGTGACCCGAAGGCCGGTATTCCCGGTGCGACCAACTTCGTAAAGGTCGAACGCAGTCTGCCGCCGAATTTCATACAAGAGAACTTTGCCGTGGGTTGGTACACCAGCACGGGAACGTTCGAAGGCGATCGACAAAACTTTCCGCAGCGCGTCGAGGAATACAGCACGGCGCTATCAAAGGCGTTTGACGATTACCGCAAAGTTTCCGAAGGTCCAACGAAGGTCAACTCGCTCGACGGCTATGAATTTCGGTGGGAAGGGCTCTCAAAAGGGACCCCGAAGGGCGACGTTCATTTGTGGGGCCGCATAGTTTTCCTGCCCACGGGGAAGGAAGGCGACACGTCGGGCGCAACCCTTGCAATGCTTTCCACGTCTCTTGCTCCGGAGTTGTCGTCGGTTGAAGACATCGGACAAAAAGGCGAGGCGACTGTGATTCTCGACTCGTTCCGGTTCGGAAAGAAGTAGGCCAGAAGCAGTAATGGCAGTTAAGAAAAAAGATAGTACGGCAATAAAGTTCTGGACGCCGTTGCGCATCGTGGCGACGTTGTTCGTTCTCGTGCTGGTTGCGGCGCTGGGTATTTCGAGCTGTAACTCAGGCGGCACGGGCAGTCGTTCCGCCAGTCTTCCTGCTGTGCCTGCGGTCGTGTTCGACACCGAGATGAGATTGACCAGCGGCGAGTCGATCAAGCTCGCAAATTACTCGGGCAAAGTGTTGTTGGTTAATCTGTGGGCGACCTGGTGTGGTCCATGCCGGGTGGAAACTCCGGAACTAGTGCGTCTTCATAAGGAATATCAGCCGCGCGGAGTGGAGTTCGTCGGACTCTCGACTGAGGATCCGAACGCGTCGGCGCAAAAAGTCCGCGATTTCGTGCAGCAGTACAACGTCAGTTACAACGTTGGCTGGGCGACGCGCGAAGTGGCGCTGACGTTGATGCAGGGGAAGACGACGATTCCGCAGAGTTTCATCATCACGCGCGATGGGCGGTTGTTCAAAAAGATCGATGGCTTCAACCCTCGGCGCACACCTACCGACTTAAAAAACGCACTCGACGACGCGCTGAATGAATGACTCAGTACAGTCTAGTCTCTTCCCTTGATAGTGTCGTTGTTCAATCCTTCGCGAACGTCCCTTTTCGCTTTCTCTTCTAACTCTTTCATTTCGGCTTCCACGCGTTTTTCGACCTGATCCATCGGCGCGGGCTCGTTCAACTCATCCTGTGTTGTGATCTTGTTTTTATCGATACTCATCCCCGTTTTTTCTCCCGATTTTTAACCTACCAATTCAACGGTTACAGAATTGGTGGGTTTTAGTGACGATTGTGATCTTAATCAGGGCGGTTCCAATCTCGACAAAAACATCGTTGAGCAGTAGACTTCTGGTGCCGATGAGTTTTCTGGTCTCTCTCAAAGTCATCCGCTTGCTTCTGGCCGTTTCGGTTTCTGTATGGCTGGCCGGCGGATGCCTGCTCGGTTGCGGCAATGCTGCGATGGCGGCACAGGCCGGTGCTGACGAAACCAGCCAGGCCGCGGTCGAAGGAGAGAGTTGTCACACCGCCCAGGCACACCATTGCTGCTCGAAACCCAAGCCTGCGAAGCAAGGCACGCAAAGCACGATCGCGTCGAAACTGACTGAATCGTTAATGGCCCACGCCTCGGTTCCGCGCGGCACGATGGGCGATTGTCCGCTTGCGATGGGTGCGACGGCTATTACGGCGAAAGCCAACAGCAACTCGCCGGACTCAACACAGGGCACTAGCGCTGAGTTGCGACTTACAGCGAGCAACGGCGAACTCCCTCAGCATGTCGTCGCTCCGCTGGTTCCGAACCGCGGCCCGACTTATCTTCGCTGCTGCGTTTTTCGTATTTAAAAACCTCCCTGCAAACCGATTAACTCGCCAGAGTCTCACACGAAATGATCGTGTGTGCGCTGGTGGCCTAACAGTAATCATCATTTGCCTAGGAGATAAAAAATGAAACCCCGAAAGAGCACTGTACTCGTTGTGCTGCTGACCTTCTTGTTGGCCGCTTTCGCAATCGCGATGGCCCAGGGCACGACGCAGACCGATCAGAACAAGAAAGCCGAATCGTGTTGCGCCGAAGGCGCGAAGTGTTGCGCTGAGGGTTCGTGTAAGCACGAAGCCAATAGCTGCTGCAAAGAGGGCGCCGAATGCTGCAAGGAAGGCGCCGAGTGCTGCGCGAACCATGCGAACAAGGACCATGCGAACAAGGACCACGCTAACTGCTGTGGTGACTCGTGCGAGATGAAGGCAAATCACGACGCCAAAGCCAAGCACGATCCGAAGAAGCATGGTGAGTGCTGCAAGATCAAGAACAAGGATACGAAGACAAAGACGAAAGCTGAATAAGTCCTGACGTTCTTGAATAGTGTTATCCGCATTTCCAGGGGGTTGCGAATGAAGTTCTTTGACCGCGCATTGTGGCGCGCCGTCGTTATTGTGTTTCTGGCATATCACGCTGTCTTTGCGCAGCACGAAGGTCATCAGCCACCCCCTGCTAAACCTACACCTGCGAAACCGGCACCTGC
>CBFGMX010000019.1:0-52012 GCA_965649955.1 uncultured bacterium | reverse complement strand
GATAATTGCCATTATCTGCCTTGCATCCGACGGCTCAGCGAGCCTGATTTGAACGGTTTGGTTCATGGGTTTATCAACCAGAACTTTGACCACAAAAAGTAATTCCCAACGGCTCTGCCGCTGCAAAAAAAGGATTCTTAAAGGCAAGGCCATCAACACCGACAGAGGCGAATGATATATGACGACACCCCTGGTAGTCGAAACCGTCCCTCCGCAGTCGCAATCGCCATCGCCGGCCCCCGAAGCTCAATCCGGACTCGATCCGTGGCGTATCGATGAGTTGCCGCCGGCGCCGGTTCCACGTGGATTCGGTTGGTTTAGTGCGGTTGGACCAGGCGTGATCGCGCTCGGTGTTTCGATCGGAAGTGGTGAATTTCTTCTTGGGCCAGCCGCGTTCGTGAAGTATGGACTCTCGCTGCTTTGGGTCGTCGGCGTCGCGGCACTGCTGCAAACGCTACTCAATCTCGAAGTGATGCGTTATACGTTGGCCACGGGCGAGCCGGTCTTCACCGGGTTTATGCGCACGCGTCCGCATTCCACCTTCTGGGCGTGGTTCTATTCGATTCTGTTCTTTCTGCAAATGGGATGGCCGGGTTGGGCTGGAGCTGCCGCGGGCGCTCTTTTCTTTCTCTGGGCCAAACGTCTTCCCGGTGGCGCTGAAACAGGAACTGTTTATCTCATCGGCGTCGGGCTCTTCCTGATGTGCGGGCTCATATTGATGATCGGACGTCGTATCGAACGCACGCTTGAATACCTGAACTGGATCATGGTCTCGCTGATCATCGGCGGACTCGGTTTGCTGGCTCTAATGTTCGTTCCGGCCTACACCTGGCTTGCCGCCCTGGCCGGTTTCGCCGGTTTTGATTTGAATACGGGAAACTTTCAATTTGTGCCTGCCGGCGCTGACTTCTTTCTGATCGGTGCGTTCGCGGCATACGCCGGCGGCGGCGGCGTTGCGAACCTGACTTTGAGCAACTGGGCGCGCGACAAAGGTTACGGCATGAGCAGCAGGGTCGGATTCATTCCCGCCGCCGTTGGTGGAAAGAAAGTCTCTTTGGCCCACTCGGGCAGCACCTTCAAACCCGATCGAGCGTCACTCGAGCGGTGGAAAGGTTGGTGGAGGATCGTTCGGGTGGACCAGTGGGGGGTCTACTTCACCGGCGCGATACTCGGTATGGCGCTACCGGCGTTACTCTACGTCACGTTCGTGGCGGCTGGTAGTGAGATTCGTGGACTCGGTATCGCGGCAGCGTTGGCCCAGGCGGTCAGTACGCAAAAAGGCGCTCTTTTTGGTGGGGCGATCGCGGTGCTCGGCGTCTGGATCCTCTTCAAAACACAACTCGACATACTCGATGCCATGACACGCGCGATAACGGACATTCTTTGGACCGGCAGTGCGCGCATACGGCGCTGGCGCGGCGGCGACGTGCGCGTGGTGTATTACACGACGCTCGCTGTGATCTCTCTTTGGGGAATCTTGGCGATGCGTTTGACTCAACCAATAGTTCTACTTGCACTCGGCGCCAACATGGCGGGGATCGTTTTCATCATCAGCTCAATCCATCTGCTTTACGTCAACACGCGTTTACTTCCCGTGGAACTGCGGCCGTCGCTGTGGCGACGGTTCGCACTCGTCGCGCTCGCGATCTTCTACGGTTTCTTCCTGACGATGTGGGTTTGGAGCAGCATCTTGAAATCATCATGATTCGTGATGAAGATCACAGTCATTCGTTATCCTGCGAGTGGCGGTTGCATTTGCGGGCGAGGCTCGCTATAGTCTCGGGCAATTAGGGTGGTTGGTGAATCCTTCCATCCCAGTGGTTGTCGGGGTGAGGACGATGACCACATTAGATTAGGCGCGGCAGCCCAAAACTGTCGCGCCTTTTCGTAATCAACCTCATTCGGAGCTCTCTTTCTCAATCAATATGGTAATTAAATTCTTCACCCTCTTTTCCTTGCTGCTGACAACTCCGTTTGCTCACGTTTACGCGCAGCAGGCGAAAGCAACAACTCAAAAACCTGCGGCGACTCCTCCGCAAAGCTTCACCGCCGAAGGAATCTCGATCGAGTTCAACCTTGAACCCGCGCGCCCGGCGCAAAGGGAACTGTTCGCCGGCGATGAGGCGACGGTGCGGTTCAGGATTTCCGGCACGAATGGACGCGTTCCGCTCAGCAATCTCCGGCCTGTGGCGTGGATCGATCAACGTGCGTCGAAACAGATTTCCGACGCTCGCGCGTGTCGCGAGAAGGTGCAGTCGTTTCTACAATCGTCGTTTACAAAACGTCCTACAGTTGACCTCAACGCGTATTTCATCCTCGCGCTAAACAACGAGCCAAACATCTCCGTTATCGATCCTTTAAGCGGCTTTGGCGGCAGCAAACTCTACACACTCATCGTGTTGAAGAGTCCGGGTGAAGACTGGGTGCTCACCAGTGACAACAAACGTCTTTACGTCTCGATGCCTGCCGTGAACCAGGTTGCTGTCGTCGACGTTCCAACGTGGAAAGTGATCGCCAATGTCGACGCGGGTGTGAAACCGAGTCGGCTTGTGTTGCAACATGATGAGCGTTACCTGTGGGTTGGAAACGACGGCGCCGCCGAGAATGAGAGCGGCGTCACGGTGATCGATACCATCGCAAACAAACCCGTCAGCCACTTAAGAACCGGCCGCGGTCACCACGAAATCGCACTCAATGACAACGACACCGTTGCTTTTGTTACTAATAAAGACAACGACACACTTTCCGTCATAGACGTTCGCAAGCTCGGTGTTGTCAAACAGATTCGGTCCGGCACACGGCCCGCGGCGATTGCCTACTCTTCATTGAGCAAGACGGTCTACGTTGTAAACGAAGGAGACGGATCGATCGGCGCCGTGGGTGGTCCGCAGCACGACGTACTGGCGCGTATCCACGCCGATCCGGGTCTACGTTCGATTCGTATCTCGCCGGACGGCCGTTACGGCTTCGCGCTGAACACCAGCAAAAGCACGCTTCACGTGATCGACCTGTCGTCGAACCGCGTCATCCACAACATCGCCGCCGGACAAGGCGCCGATCAGATCACTTTCAGCAGACAGTTTGCTTACGTTCGTTCGTCCACGAGCGAGTTCGTATCGATGATCCGGATGGCCGACCTCGGAAAGGAAGCGTCGATCACGAAGTTTCCTGCCGGACAAAAAGCACCCGCTGAATCGCGTTCGACTTCGCTGGCGGACGCGATCGTTCCGGCGCCCGAAGACGGCGCCATGCTGGTCGCAAACCCTGCCGACAAGGTGATCTATTACTACACCGAGGGCATGGCCGCGCCGATGGGAAGTTTCCAAAACTACAAACGCGATCCACGCGCTGTTCTTGTCCTCGACAACAGTCTGCGCGAAACACAGCGAGGTGTTTACACCACAACGCTGCGGCTGCCGGGAGCAGGTTATTACGACGTCGTGTTCCTGCTCGACTCGCCACGCATCGTCAACTGCTTCGATCTGAGCATCGCTGCGAACCCCTCAGCGCCGAGAAAACCGGAGACGGCGTTCAAGATTGATCCGATAGCGAAAACCGCGCTGGCGAAAGTTGGCGAACGGTTCGATCTGCGCTTCCGGTTAATCGACACGAAGACCGGAACTCCGAAACTCGATCTTCACGACGTGAGAGTGCTTGTGTTTCTCGCACCCGGCGTATGGCAACAACGGGACGAGGCGAAGTCCGTGGGCCAAGGTGTCTACGAGATGAGCTTTGTGCCGCCGAATCCCGGCGTATACTATGTTTTCGTCGAAAGTGCATCACTTGGAGTCGAGTTTAATCAGTTAACACCACTAACGTTGTCGGCGGTTAAGTAAGATGAAAAACTTCATACTATCCGTGGTCCTACTCCTCGCGTTTGGTTTCACCATGCCCGCGCAAGAATCGGAGCAATCACAGGCGAAGAAGTACTTCACCGACGTTCAACTGGTGAACCAGGACGGCGAGAAGATGCGCCTCTACAGCGATCTGCTGCAAGGTAAGACGATTATCATCAACTCGTTTTTCGCAACCTGTCAGGGTAGCTGTCTACCGCTCATGCGCAACCTGCAAAAAGTGCAGGACGCACTCGGCGATCGCCTTGGCAAAGATGCGCGTATCATTTCGATCAGCGTCGATCCGACAGTCGACACGCCGCTGGCGTTGAAAGCGTACGCGACGAAGCTGCAAGCGAAACCGGGCTGGTACTTTCTTACGGGCGACAAGAAGAGTGTCGATTTCGCACTCACGAAATTCGGTCAGTTCGTCGAAAGCAAAGAGTCGCACCAGAACATCTACATCATCGGCAACGAACCCACGGGTTTGTGGAAAAAAGCGTTTGGCCTTGCGAAGAGCGAAGAGATAGTCAAAGTTGTCGAAAGCGTAATCAACGATAAACCGCCTGCAAAGCCATAACGTCCCTTCACGGCAAGTCATGAAACGAGGGTTTTTGAGAGCGATCTGTCTGGTTGTCTTGAGTCTTATCGTAAGTGTCGCTTTCGCTGGTCACTTTACAACCGCACAACAGTCACTCACCACGCAGGAAACTCGCGGCAAGCAGGTCTACCTGCACGGGACGAGTCCATCGGGCAAGGACATACTTGCCTACGTCGGCGATTCGTCGCTCGAAGTGCCCGGCAATGTCATGGCTTGCGCGAACTGTCACGGAATCGCAGGGCAGGGAAAAGTTGAGGGTGGCATCAATCCTTCGAACGTAACGTGGGAAGCGCTGACGAAGCCTTACGGCATCACGCATGTCAACGGGCGCAAGCATCCGGCGTATACGAGTCGCGGGCTCGAGCTCGCTATCACGCGCGGAGTCGATCCGGGCGGCAACAAGTTGCTGTATGCGATGCCGCGGTATCAGATGTCGAAGGAAGATCTCGACGACCTTCTTGTTTATCTGAAGAGGTTGGGAACGGATGTCGATCCCGGAATTAGTGAGAACAAGATCGTGATCGGCATGGCGTTTCCGTCTGTTGGTCCAATCGGCGAGCTGTCGCAGGCTAGCAGAGACGTGATAGCCGCTGCCTTTGCTGAAACGAACGCGCAGGGCGGCGTTTACGGCCGCCAGCTCGAGCTCAAGTCCGTTTCCGCAGCTGAGACGAAACTGACGCGCGCGGACGTCGAGAAGTTAATCAAAGACGAGAAGGTGTTCGCGCTGACTGGCGTGATGATCGCGGGTGTTGAAAATGAGATCGTGACGCTGTTGGCGGAGCAGGAAGTGCCGCTGATTGGACCATTGACACTGGATCCGAAGATCGGTTCGCCGCTTAATCGTCAGGTCTTTTATGTTCTCTCCGGAACGGCCACGCAGGCTCGGGCGCTCATCAGTTTCATGGTGAAAAAACCGGAGTCGAAAACGATGACGATCGCGGTGGTGCATACAGGCGGCGACTTGGCCGCGAGCACACTGGACGCGATTAAGGATCAGAGCGAGAGGGAGAAACTGGCAGCGCCGCAAATCATTTCATACTCGGCCGGGAGTTTCTCGGCTGCCGAAATGGTCAAGAATCTGAGGCAAGCGAATACGACGGCCGTATTCTTTATGGGTGGCGCTGCCGATCTTTTGGCGCTGATGAAAGAGGCGGCGAGTGTGAGCTGGTTCCCGCAAATTTTTGTGCAGAGCGGAACGGCCGGCCCGACGCTCTTCGACGCACCTGCGGGATTTGAAGGAAAAGTGTTCTGCACCTTCCCGACAGCGCCCGTCGATCAAACCGAAGACGCGATAAAAGAGTTTCGCATGTTGGGGGAAAAGTATAAGTTACCGCAGAAGCACCTCGCTGCTCAGGTTTCGGCTTACAGTTCGGCGAAGATTCTTATTGAAGGGTTGAAACGAGTCGGCAAAGACTTGAGCCGGGAGCGACTGGTCCAGGCGCTGGAAGGTTTTTACAACTACCCGACCGGCCTGACGCCACCGATCACGTATGGCCCAAACCGCCGCATCGGCGCGTCGGGTGCGTACATCGTGATGGTTGATTTGAAGGAGAAGAAGTTTGTGCCGGTGAGTGGCTGGGTTGAAGTTAATTGACGAGGTATCACGATGAAATTCTTAAGATTCTGCATCGCGCTCTTATTAGTTCTCGTACCTTATCAATCCAGCTCCGCGCAGACCCGCCGAACGACGAAAACGCAAACCAAAGTCGTCTATTCCTGCCCGATGCATCCTGACGTCACGTCGACGAAGCGCGGGAAGTGCCGGAAGTGCGGGATGGACTTGAGGCGCGTCGAGGTTAAGGTCCCTGATGCGCCACCAGAGACTGCGCCAGTGGATCCCGCAATAGGTCCATTGACCCCCAAAACCGAAAGCTACTCCTTTAGCGCGGCAAAAATCCCGCATGCCCGCGTTCTCGATCAAAACGGTAAGCAACTCGACTTCTACGCCGATCTTATTAAAGGCAAGAGCGTCGCTATCAACTTCGTCTTCACCACCTGCACCGCCATCTGCCCCTCGTTGACCGCAACGTTTCGCAAAGTACAGCAGGAGGCACGCAAACGTGGTCTGGATGTGCAACTTATCTCCATCAGCGTCGATCCGACTGTCGATACGCCTGAACGACTACAGGAGTATGCGAAAAAGTTTAAAGCCGAACCCGGCTGGACTTTCGTCACCGGAGATAAAGCCGAGATCGATTCGCTGCTTCAGGCGTTGGGTGTAGCTGTTGTCAACAAAAACGATCACACGCCGATGGTCCTGATTGGTAACGAAGTCGCCGACCATTGGACAAGGACGTACGGTTTGTCATCACCGGCGACGATCGTCGACCTCCTCGTTGCCTCCTCGCGCAAGTAATCTGAAATTCGCGTTACCGAGAAAACTGATCAGGCAACACCATGAGATAACGACAATCTCTTGCAAGTAATTTTGCTTGACAGGAAAGTTAAAGGAAACTACGCTTCGATTGTAACTAACCCTGGGTCGTTTCCGTTCTTCTCACTGCTGGTAACCGCACAATCGAACGCCAGCGTAAATTAATGATCCCTCCCTCGACACGAGCCCGTGTTCACTTGTTTCCTCAATCCATTTGTGTCTGCCAACCAGGAGCGCCGGAAAAGGAGAGTTAGTCATGCTCGGTTTGAGATCCCCCCTTCACGTTGTTACCTCATTAACAATGCTTGGCCTGAGTTTGTTTGCCGCGACGACGGCACGTGCTCAAAGGCCGAATGTCGCAGTCGACAAACCAGTTGGTGAAGCGAGCACTCCGGCACCGGAATCGGCCGTAAAGATTCCCGCGACTACCACAAAGACCTCGGAAGCGACTGAAGCGAAACCTGCGGAAACGGCCGCACCTAAAACTGACGCTGCGGCGGCGACGCCTGCTGCCGCAACCGCGCAGCCCGCCCCACAAGCGACCCCGACACCGCCCCCGTGCCCAACCGGCACGCGGCTGGTCAAAGCCGACGTCGTCGCGATTCCAAAAGCGATCATGCTCAATCGACTTGGCGCGACGATCCCGAATTCATTCATTTTCGCGTTGAGAAGAGACACGACAGGCACTGGCAATAATCTTCAACTGCGCCCGGGCAAACGTCCACGCCCGATCGTCTTGCGCGCAAACGTCAACGACTGCCTGCAAATCACGTTTACGAACGCGATTCCGCCGTCTGCGTTTCAAGCGTCAACTCCGCAGAACCCTGCCGTTGGGACGCAGGAAGTTTCACTTCACATTCAGGGGCAGGAGTGGGCCATTAGCAGCGGCGACGACGGTTCGTTTGTTGGGCGCAACAATTCGAGTCTCGCGAGCGCAAACCCGGCGCCGAGTCCGATGCCGCCACAGACGACCGTCTACACTCTTTATGTCAGAAATGAAGGCACATATCTGCTCTACTCGATGGGAGACAATGAGGCCGCGCCTCTCGGCCAGGTCAGCCGCGGCCTCTTCGGCGCGCTGAATGTGCAACCGGAGAAGGCGGAGTGGTATCGCAGCCAGGTTACTCAGAAAGAACTCGCGCTGGCCACGAAGAAGGATGGCAGTGGAAATCCGATCAAAACAGCAGGTGGTCAGCCGGTACTCGATTACAACGCCGTCTATCCCGCCGGTTCGACATGGCCCGACGGCACGAGCATTCCCGCCGACACACCGATCCTGAAGATGCTCGATAAGGACGGTAATCTCGTTTACACGGATTTGACGGCGATCATTACCGGTCCAAATGCGGGAAGGTTTGAGGGAACCACTGGACCAAACAATCCGGAGCCGCCCTGTAATGCCGCCAACAACGGCAGCGGCGCCGGCAATCCGCTGTTCTGCGCGAACCCCGCCGCGCCCGATCGCAAACAGCCTTATCGTGAAGTCACGATCATCTATCACGAAGTCGGCCAGGTGGCGACGCAAGCGTTTCCTGTATTTACGGATCCGCAAATGGCGAGCACCGTTAACGCCGGTTTCGACGGTTTTGCGATCAATTTCGGCACGGGTGGTATCGGCGCTGAAGTTTACGCCAACCGCATCGGTGTTGGACCGATGGGTGGCTGCGTCGATTGCAAGTTTGAAGAGTTCTTCTTAAGTGCGTGGTCGGTTGGCGATCCCGCGATGCTGGTGGATCGACCGGCGAATTCGAGCGTGTTGCCGGCGTTCGCGTCGTTACCGCCGTCGCCGCCGGTGCCGTCGAATCCTCCGTCACCGCCCGCAGCGCCGCCGGTGCTTTGCACGAGCGCGCAACTCGGCGATGGTGGAACTCCGGATCCAAGCTGCGCGAACGCGCGAGTGCCTACGACCGGTACAGCCTACACACTTGCGCCGCTGGTGAAGGCAACGAAGGCGTATTACCCGGACGATCCGTCAAACGTCTATCACAGCTACATCAACGACCACATCAAGTTTCGTATTCACCACGGTGGCACTGTCGCCACGCACGTGCATCACCAGCACGCGCACCAGTGGTTGCAGTCGCCAAACAGCGACGAGAGCGCGTATCTCGACAGTCAGATGATCAGCCCCGGCGCGAGCTACACGCTGGAAATGACGTTCAACGGCAGCGGCAATCGAAACAAGGTTGTTGGCGATTCGATCTTCCACTGTCACTTCTATCCGCACTTCGCGGCTGGAATGTGGGCCATGTGGCGCACGCATGACACGTTCGAAGAAGGATCGACGTTAGACGCGAATGGTCTGCCGGTCGCCGGCACTCGCGCACTTCCTGATGGTGAAATCAAAGCCGGGACACCCACACCCGCCCTCGTGCCGATGCCCACTTTACCGATGGCGCCGATGCCCTCTCCTGTTTTCATCCAAAACGGGCAGATCGTTTACGGCACTCCAGCAACACCCGATCCGACCGGCGCCAACGTGACGGTCAATCCCGGTTTTCCGTTCTTCATTCCCGGCGTCGCCGGCATGCGCGCGCCGCATCCGCCGTTTGATTTCGCTCCCGATGGATCGGGCGGCTTCATGGATGGCGGTTTGCCGCGTCATGTCGTAACCGGCGGGAGCATCGCTTACGAAAAACACGATCAGTTTGACTGGAGCAAAGACTTCGCGACCATCACCGCAAAACAGCTTCCAGAAAAAGGCACCAACGTCGAGAACGTGGCGATAAAGTTCTTCAGTACGCGTTGCTATGCGTCGTTCTTACCGGACGGCACGCCCGGTTCGTGCCCGTCAACTCCCGTCGGCGCTCCAAATATGACGCAGAACACGCCGCCGACAGGGTTTATCGTGAACGGACTGCCGCTTGGTCCACAACTCGGTGCGCCTTTCGCGGACCCGGGTGTTGACGACAACGGCAACGCGATCAACGTCGATCCCGTTTCGAAACAGCAGCGCATCCGCCGCTACAAAGCCGCGGCGCTTCAGCTCAACGTCAGACTTAACAAGGCCGGCTGGCACTTCCCGCAACAACGCATCCTGACGCTGTGGAACGACGTGAAGCCGACACTTCAGTACACACCCGGCGGTTCCGGCCGCGCGCCCGAGCCGCTGTTCTTCCGCGGAAACTCGGGCGACATCGTCGAGTATTGGCATACCAATCTCGTGCCGAACTACTACCTCGTCGACGATTTTCAAGTGCGGACACCGACCGACATCCTGGGCCAGCATATTCACCTGGTGAAGTTTGACGTTACTTCGTCAGACGGCGCCGGCAATGGTTTCAACTACGAAGACGGGACCTTCAGTCCCGATGAAGTGCGCGAAATACTTCATGCGATCACGAGCGGCGGTTCGTGGACGCCGTGCGCGGGCTGTCCTTCGACGACGTTGGCGCCGAAAGCGCCACCGGCTGAGATCTGCGCTGGTCCAAACCCACCGGCTCAATGTGCGAACGCATGGATGGGCGCGCAAACTACCGTGCAGCGCTGGTATCTCGATCCAGTCGTCAACAGCCAGGACGACGATCGCACGCTGCGGACCGTTTTCACGCACGATCACTTTGGTCCATCGACGCACCAGCAGGCCGGTCTGTACGCGGGACTTGTCGTCGAACCGAAGGATTCGTTGTGGCGCAGCGCCGAAGACGGCAGCCCGATGGGCGGAGGAACGATCAGCACGCCGCCTGTGCGTCCCGATGGAGGTCCGACGAGTTGGAAGGCAAACATCATTACGCGCGACAGCGATAACAACGACGTCAGCTATCGCGAGTTTGTGCTCGAGTTTCAGGACCTGCAACTCGCGTATGACGCAGCGTCGAAGACGGCGCCAAATCCAGCCAAGAACATCGGCTGGCGCGATGCCGCGCACGCCATTAACGCGACGGTATTTCCGGAGTTCAACGAAGTCAGACCACGACTCGTCAGCACCGGAAACATCTCGCCTATCACCGGCACTCAATCGGTCAACTACTACAACGAGCCGCTGCCGTTTCGCGTAGGCGCATCGCAGGATCTGTCGTATGCCTACGACAACGCTTCGGCGAAGATTGCCAATCCGAACTTTGCGCCCGATCCCATCACGCCGTTGATGCGCGCGTACCAGGGGGACACCGTTCAGATCCGCACGCTCGTCGGCGCGCACGTGTTTGCCCACCAGTTCAACCTGATGGGACCGACATGGTTTGCCGAACCGTCGTGGCACAATTCCGGTTATCGCAGCAACCAGCCGATGGGCCTGTCGGAACACTTCGAGTTGCTGTTCAAAGTGCCGTCATCGTCAGCGCCGCTGGCGGTATCGAGTGCGGTTCGAAAATGTCCGGACGGGATGTCGAACGCAAACTGCGTCGACTATCTCTACAGCCCGAGCTTTGACGAAAACGGACTTGCGCAGGGACTGTGGGGAATCTTCCGTTCTTACGATCCGACAGTGGTTGCTACGAGGTTGCAGCCGCTGCCGAATAATCCGATTGGTCCAACAACCAACGTTTCGTATTCGACCTGTCCTGCCAACCTGCCTGCATCGCAACGGCGGGTTTTCAACGTTACAGCGGTAACTTCGCAGAAGGCGTTGTCGAACCAGGCACAGGCCCCGGGCCAGTTGGTCTTTAATAATCGCGGACCGGCGTCAGGGTTCATCAGCACGCTCAACGGCATCATGTACGTGCGTACTGAAGACCTCAACGCCAACGGTACACTCAAGGCTGGGGTGCCGATCGAACCGTTGATCCTTCGCGCGAATGCCGGTGATTGCATTGAAGTTAACCTGACGAATGCGATCAGCCCGTCGTCGCGTATTTTCGATAAGAACTTCAATTGGCCCTCGCCTTACACCAATAAGTTCAACTCGAAGTCGTCGAAGTTTGTCGGCTTGCATCCGCAGCTTCTCAGTTACGACGCATACACCAGCCAGGGTATGAACGTCGGTTGGAACAGACAGTTAGCACAGGACCAGGTTGTCGCCTTCGGTAAGACGATCAAGTACACGTGGTACGCCGGCAACATCGATCGCGCCGCGGATGGCACGTTGAACTACACACCGGTCGAGTTTGGCGCCTTGAATCTGTTTGGTTCGGACCCGATGTTCCAACACCCGAATGGACTGTTTGGCCAGATGATCATCGAACCGGCGGGATCGACCTGGCAGTGCGGCGAGGCCGGTAACTTGAGATCGTGCGATCCGTCCGGCGGACCGCCGCCAACGTCGCGTGCGTCGGCGACGGTGACGCTCGGAAACACAAACTTCCGCGAGTTCTCGGTGATGATTAGCGATGCGTTGATTACATCGTCCACTTCAAGCGCGATCAACTATCGCACCGAACCAAAGAGCCAGCGCTACCTGAACACAGCCAAAGACTTCTCGTGTATGACGTCGAACCTGCTGGTTCGACCGGGATCGAACCCGGCCGCGGCGATCGGTGAACCAAAGACACCGATCTTTACGGCGGGTGTCGGCGACGCTGTGCGTTTCCGGATGACGCATCCGATGGGCACGGGCGACTCGCAAGTCTTTACCATTCACGGTCACCAGTGGCAACGGAATCCTTATCAAAACAACTCGACTATTATCGGCAACAACAATCTTTCGCAATGGCTTGGATCGCGCGATAACCACGGCTCGAGCGATCACTTCGATCTCGTGATCGATAAAGCCGGCGGCCAGTTCGGAAAGGCCGGAGACTATCTCTACACGGCCTACCTGCCGGACCAGGCCTTACTTGGTGCGTGGGGCATCTTCCGAGTCGGTAATCCCGGAAACCCGTCGCCGAATGCGGTCTGCAATCAACAAGGGACCGCACCGGCGGTCTCAGCGCCGGCACGTGCGCCAGTTCTGAACCTGAACCAGCGTTTCCGACGTGCGCCGCTTAATCCCAGCGGTCGACGGTAAGCGCCACACGTACGCTAAGCGCGACTAGATATCTTCACCCAAAGGAGGAACTTATGGCCGGCAAGAGTAAAGCCAAAGGGGGTGGCCCACGCGGGGGCTCCCTAAAAGCCAAGGACAAACCCAAGCCCGGTGGCAAGGACGGAAAAGACGGCAAAGATGGTAAAGACGGCACGGATGATTACGGCAAGAACGGTAAAGACAAAAAAGGCAAGATCGACAAGAAGGACAAGAAGGGTAAGGGCAAGGACAAAGGCGATCAGTACTGGTCCGACACCGTCGCTATCATCCTCAAACGGGATTGCGCCGAAGCCCTGTACGCCGCGCTTGTTGTTGCCCTAGGTACTTTGCCCACTCCCAAGAAGAAGAAAAAGAACGACAAAAAGAAAGACAAAAAAGACAAGGGCAAAGGTAAAGATAAGGGAAAAGATAAAGGCAAAGACAAGGGTAAGGATAAGGGTAAGATTTAACGGGCACCGGGCGAAACAATTTTGATGAAATCCGTGTCATCTGTGTTCTCAGAGGGAGGACACAGGTTCACTATCGATCTCGTTGACGAATTCCTCGCTCATCGCACCTACCAACGCGCGTTTTGTCTGAAGCTCTTCGAGTTGGGGAAAAACCCGTCCGTGTCGTGGGACAGTCGCCGGTTGGCGATTCTCATGGCCGAAAACCAGATTCTCAAGTTGCAGCCCGACAAGCGGGAAGAGTTTGACGCGCTGTTTAGCGAGTTGCGGCTCAAGCGGTCTGGCTTGCGGAACCCGCTCGCGCCCTCGGTGTTGAAAGAGGGTTACACGACCACCGAGCTGAGCAGTTTTATCGTCGAGTTCCTGCGCCGCCTCGCGCGAATGGATCGAGTGCATCGAAAAATCCGCGCCGTTCAAGGGAAGAAGGGGAGTGGCGCAGTGGTCCAGGAGTTCATTGAACAATCGCGCCGGGACTGCAAGCTGACTCTCGCCCGTTACCTCTTCACGCCGGACGACGTTATTCGCGAAGTGCTGCGGCATGTGACGGTGACTGAAGGCGTGCGCGACGTTGACGTCTCTCAGCCGCGCTTCATCGACGCCGAGATCAGGCACAACTTGAGCATGTTGCCGGATTACGAAGCTGGAATCCTGCAACGCCTCTGCGCCGGATCGAAGATCTACTGGGTTGCGGACAGAACTAGTTCCGAGATCAATTCTCTCGTCGAGTATCCACTCTCGACCGTCGTACTGGTGATCAAACCGCCGGGCAGTGAGGTTGAATTTGAGTTAAAGCGCGCGGGTCGTAAAGGTGGCAACGCCCTTAGTGTGGTTTTCAAGCGAAACGGCAGGAATGTTCCGTCGTCGCACCGGTTGGACGGTGGAAGCATGCAGTGGCTGCTGCGTTATGAGGCGCGCAGCGGATCGAAGATGAGTTCGATCTTTCGTCTGGTCCATCGGGTTGACGCGCCCATGCCCGGTTATATCGGACGCAACACGGTCTACTCGATTCCGACTCGCAACGGTAACGGAAATGCTCCGGCGTTCAAATATTTCACAGAGCCGCCCGTTTTTGGCGAGGGACGGTTTCGCGAGATGCGTTCGGCGATGGCCGACGCGGTGAAGGTCTTGGAGCGTGACGAAGGTGAAAACCTGCCGGCCGTTGGTGGTGAAATGGGCTTGACGGCGGAGTTTCTGAGTCACGTCGCTCCGGCGCAGGCGATCCTAAGTGGCACCAGCTCGTTTCGGATCGACAAGATCGCGGCGTATCTCTCGAGTGATGGCGCGGAGAAGTATTTAGGGGCGCGCGAGCGAGTCAGTAGTGAGTCGATCCGTGATGCCGGTTCGTATACCGCCGGCGAGGCGCGCCGGTTTGCTGATGAGTTGCTGGATGAGGTGTTGGGAGTTTACCTGCCGCCTTCCGGTGCGTTTAAGAGTTACGGGCGCTACGTAGATGCGGCATTTTCGGTGCCTGAGAATCGCACCCGCGCGAACCAGATCTTTTTGTCACTGGTGCGGCAGATCGCGGAGTTTTGGGGAACGCTCATGGGGATTCGCGGCCAGTCGCGCGGCGAATCGTTTGTCGGGCGGAATGTTGGTTTGCGAAGTGTTTGGGTGGACGGGCAGTGGCGGGTGAAGTTGATCTTCATGGACCACGATGCACTCACGCTGCCTGATTTGGAGATTGGTCACTTCTTTGCGCAGAACGCACTGCCGGGGATGTTGCTCGACGAGCGTCATATCTGGGGCAAAGCGAATCCGGCGCTGTTTCCGACGAGTTTGGTTGGATACCTGTTGAGTATTTATCGTATCGATTCTCGGCTGGAAACCGAGGCGCTGAGTATTGCCGAAACCGAATTGCGGCGGGCTTATAAAAAGACTCAGCACTCAGTGTTGACCGATAAGAAGTTGCGCGCGTTTGTTAATGACGTGTTCGTCAGCAGGCTTTTGGATTGGGATGAGTTTGTAGCTGGCTTTCTCCATCCTGCTAAGGGTTGGAAAACACGGATGAAACGGATCTTTAAAGACAAAGGCTACGAATCGGACGCCTTTGAATACTATGCGGAAGCCTGCGAGAAATATCGTGGCTTCCTCGAACGCAACGCGTTTCTTTACCTGCAATGAGCGCAACGTTATCCACTGAGCTGTTGGATCGTTATCAACGCGACGGCGTGGTGTTTCCGATTCGTGTGTTGTCCGAGATGGAGGTAGGGGAGTTTCGTCGAGAGCTTGAAGCGGTTGCGGGCGAGAGACCAAGGCGGATGGACCAGTTGCACCTGTCGTACCCGTGGGCGTACCGATTGGCGAGTCATGAGGCGGTGTTGGATGCGGTGGAGAGTCTGCTGGGGCCGGAGATTCTGATCGACGGGAATCTCGTCTTTTACAAGCCGCCGCGCGATGCGAGCTATGCGTCGTGGCATCAGGACAGCGTCTATTCAGGGTGGCATCTGACGCCGTCTGTTTCCGCGTGGATTGCGCTGACCGTGAGTGATCCTGCGAATGGATGTATGCGAGTGATTCCCGGCTCGCACAAACACGGACTCCTCGAACATGACAACGTCGAGGATCCAAACCTGCTGAACCGGCGTGGCGAAAGGTTGCGGATGGACGTCGACGAGTCGCAGGCGGTCGACGTGGTTTTAAAGCCGGGTGAGATGTCGTTGCATCACACGAACATAGTGCACGGATCGAATCCGAACGCGTCGGATGGACCACGCATCGGTTTCATCGTGCGCTTCGTTACAAACTTGAGTACCAATCGCGATCGGGAAGTGATGAGAGTGCGGGGCAACGCAGACTGTAGTCACCTTCGGCTCGTCGAACCGCCGGACAACCGCAAGGCGTGATTTGGTGAGTTGAAGATGCGTTTAGGTGTTCGGAGTGTCATGAAGTGATACCGGTCTTGGTCGATCTTTGAAAACGGATTCTTGCTGATATCGATGCCGCGAGTTAACCGCGTGCGTCGCAGGTGGTCTGTTTGGTCTGAAGTGAGGTCGATGACTTTCGCGTAGCCGGTTGCTGCGCCGTATTCTTCGCACATCAACAAATTGGCTCGAACATCCATCGCCTCAAGATAAATGTCGTCGTCGATAACGATTCGGAGTTCTTTATCACGATTCGTGTCTGGAGAAACCGTAATCGAAGACAGTGGCGCGAAGTACTCGCTGTAATAGTCAACGAGGAAATCAAGGTTCTTACTATCGCGATCAATAACGATTTCTGTCTGGCTCAGCAGTTGATCGACGTGGCTGCCAAAAAGAACGAGCGATTTTTCGAGATACCAATGGTTCTCGACTCGATTTTGAACGTCGGAGTATTCCGATTCGACCCAGACCAGGTTGGGCATGAAGCAGTAGCACTTGAACCGTTCCTGCAGGACGTAGTTGGTCATGTCCAACACGTGTTCGGCCCGACTGTGCAAGTCGATAAACGCATCGAACACGGTGTTTCTGATCGCGTAAGCAAAAGTTGAATTCGCCCTGGTGATGCGACGGATGTGTTCAGAGACTTTGGCAGGTTCGTCCTTGTGCAGCGCGCCGAGAAACAGCATGTCCCAGTCGGCCGGGAGTTCCTGCACGAAAATCGTGAACTTTTCTTTGAACTGCGGATCAAGAACGACGTCATCTTCTAAGATCAAAACGCTCGATACGCCTGCGTCGCGTGCATCGCGCACGACTTGCACGTGGCTCAGCAGACACCCATACGCTCCGGCGGAATGGTTCCAGTCATGTGGCAGCACGACCTTGTTTCCATCAATTGCGGAAAAACGGTGGACTGGACCAATGTCGTGATCGGGAAATGCCCGTTGCATTCGCTGCCATCGTTCCGATCGTCGATCGAGATTGATGCAGACGGTCAGTGGAAATAACGTTTTTTGCGCTCTTGCATTCATGAGGACACGGATTAGGCGAATTGTAACGATTTTGTTGACGCTTGGGGAACCGTCTTCTAAACTGCTCCCCATCTCACTACACGGACAAATGCGATGGCCTCCGTTCTCACTCACGTACAGTTGGCTAATTACGAGGAATTAGGGTTCCTGCACTCGATCCCGATTCTCTCGTCTGACGAAGTGCGGCGTTTTCGTGCCGCGATCGAGCAGACCTGCGCGGCGATCGGCGGCCGTGTGACGCGACTTGACGGTCCTCATCTTCACTTTCGTTGGGCGTGGGAGCTGAGCACTCATCCGCGCGTGCTTGATTGCATGGAACAACTCATTGGTCCAAACATTCTGCTCAAATCGACGCGCCTTTTCTATAAGTTTGCGCAGAGTCCGTCGTTCGTAGGTTGGCACCAGGACGGAATTACTGAACGCGTCGATCAGGCGTTTGTGCCGGCGATTTGGCTGGGCCTGACGGAAGCCACGGAGCAAAACGGTTGCCTGCGTGTCGTCCCGCGCTCGCATCGACTCGGTCTCGTGTCGCATGCAGACCGTCCGAACCCTAACAACCTGACGACACAAGGTTTGACAGCGGAGGTGGAGATCGATTCGCCGCACGACATTGTAATGCGTGAAGGCGAGATGAGCCTCCACCATCCGTTGATCCTGCATGCGTCAAACCCAAATCAATCGGAAGAATCGCGCATCGGGTTTTCAGCGACGTACTCGACACCCGCGTTGACGGCAAGCCGTACGGCAGTGGCGTGGGTGCGCGGCGATGGTCCAAGAGATCGCTTTACGATAATCGACGCGCCGCCCGAGCGTTCACTGGCCGAGGCGATTAATTCGTATCGCGCTGGCAATCACCAGATGCTGTTTGCAACCGCGGCTGATCGCGAATCATGATTCTCAGCGTTGTCATCCCGACCTGGAACCGCGCGCACATCGTTTGTGAGGCGATTGACAGTGCGCTGAATCAGCGGCCGTGCGGGGTGGAAGTGATCGTCGTCGACGACGCGTCCACCGATAACACGGCTGACCTCGTAAGACGCGTTTATGGCGATCGGATTCGCTTGTTACGTTTAACCGACCGGTCAGGCGCCGGCGCGGCGCGCAATGCTGGTGTCGCACTCGCGCGAGGTCAATTCGTCGCGTTTCTCGATTCCGACGACATCTGGCTGCCGGGTAAGCTCGACGCCGAGTGGCGTGTGTTCGAGGAGTTTCCCGAGGCCGAGGCGGTCTTGTCCGACAGTCAAAACTTTTTCGAGCACAAGGCTGACGGTCCAAGCCGGTTCGCGCAAAACGGTCTGCTCGCAGCGACTGGCGGCGACGTCCGTTGGGCCAACGAGTGCGATTGGTTATGGACCAACAGCACGAACACCGTTCATACCTGTTCGGTGACGGTGCGCCGCGAGGCGTTGGCGCGAATCGGTGCGAAACTTTTTGCTGAAGACCTCGACTGCTGCGAGGATTGGGAGTTTCAGATGCGCGTCTGTCATGAGTGCCGCGTTGTTGTGCTCCCCAAGGTGCTTGCGCACGTACGCCGCTTCGACGACTACTCGCGCAACGGGCGTGGCATTCCCGGAAGGCAAACGACCAAAGATCAGGAGATGATTCTGTTACGCGATCGGCTCACGGTCATGCAGCGCGCGACATGGCTGCGAGATCTCGAATCGCCACTCGCAACCGAGCTGAACCGTTTTCGCAGCGAAACCGCCACCAGACTCTCTGAATTAAACGGATGATCGAGGAAGTTCACATTTGGCGAGGCACACCCGAACAGCGGGCGCAGCGTGCCCAAGCGGTCAAGGCGTCTCAGTTTGCTTACTTCGACGCGCAGTTGGACCATCCGAACTGGTCCGACAAGTTGGTGCTGGACTTCGGCGGCAACCGCGGAAATATTCTTTTCGATCCGGCCTGCCAGATTCATCCGCACAACTACTACTGCGTCGACGTCGTCAAAGAGGCGATCGACGACGGCCGCCGCATGTTTCCCGACGCTCACTGGGCGCATTACGATCGCTACAACTGTTCGTTCAACCCCGCAGGCATTGCCGATCTTGCGATTCCCGACTTTGGACGGGAATTCGACGTCATCCTGGCCTATTCGGTGTTCACGCACACGACGCTCGAGGAGATGCACGACCTCGTCACGCAGTTGGAACGAAAGCTGGTACCGGGCGGTAAGCTGGCGTTTACGTTTATCGATCCGCACTGGAACGAAAACCTCAAATGGCGACTCGAGCGGTCCAATCCGGGAGCAGATTTAGAACCTTTGTTAGCTCGCAGCACAAACGCGCGCTGGTGCTCGCTCGTAAACGGCGCCGAACTGTACGTTGAGAGCAATGGAAACTGGTCCAACGAGACAGACTCGTGCATGACTTACCACGTCTTCTACACGGAAGAGTTTATGCGCGAACAATTTCCACACGCGACGATCCGCCCCCCGGTAAACGGCGAAATGCAACACTGCTGCATCATCAGCCACGAAAAGGCACAAAAGAAATAGAGAGCGTTCCGAATTCAGTGATCTCCATTCCAGACAGTGCCAGGGTCAACGTAGATGACACACTCGCGCGCGATTTACTTCGTGCGGCGGAGAGTCTGCCGGATTACGACAACCGTGAGTTTTATTCCACGTCGCTGCAAGCATCGGTGCTCGAACATTTACGTGCCGCCGCGCCTGAATCGTTCGATTCGTTGATCGGCGAGATTAAGGAGCGGCTCGCGCGGTGGCCTTATTGCGCGCTGGTCCATGGTCTGAATTTCGACGCCCACAACAAAGTCTTCGTGGCCGTCAATCGTGCTTTCGGAGAACTGGTCGCGCGTCCGTACGAGAAACCGCGAGCTCAACTCGTGCACTACATTCAGCCGTCAACCGACATCATGTCTGCGCGCGGCGGACACGAAAGCGAGCGACTGCACACCGACACGGCTGATTGGGAACCACCGGTCGAGTTGATCTCGATGGTCTGTGTGCGCGCCGATCCCGATGGTGGTGGACGTTCGCGCATCCTCGACGTCGACTCCATCCGCAGGGAAGTTAACGACAGACTGGGCCGCGCGACGTTGGAACAATTGGAGACGGAAGCCGTGCCGTGGCAGTTGGCGAGTTACTGGGGTGGAGGCGTCAAATGGCGCCCGATTCTGACGCAATCGAGCGTCTGCTGGCGCCGTTACACGATCGACCTGGCGCTGGATTCAACGGGCGGAAAACTCTCCGGTGAGATGCTGCGCTCGCTCGAACGCTTCGAAGACGTCATCTCGACAACGCCGCGCACGCTCGATTTCCTGATGCGCGAAGGCGAACTGTTGTTCTCCGACAACCGGCGCACGATTCACGCCCGCACGCCGATCGCGGCGGGCACCGCTTCAGATCGTTTGATGATTCGCAGTTGGATCAGAATTAGAGACTGAAACTATGCAATTCGCACAAGTATGCGATCGAGTAGAAGCAAGCGCGGGCGAGATCAATCGAACGCCCCTGCTTGGCACCTGGATCAACTCAAACGTCGATACAAACAGCATCGCTCGCGTCAAGATCTCCGAAGCGAACGGAAAACTCCAGCTTCAGGTGTTCGCGATGGGACCAGATGGACTGATTGACTGGGGCACGAGCGACGCGCAGGTCTTCGCCGCTGGACCATCGTCGCACGCAGGAGCCGGCTTCACCTGCCGTTACGATTTCGGGTTCGCGGAAGCGCGCCTCCAGGCAATGATCATGAAGGGCTTGCTCGTGCTGGCCCAATTTCATCTCTTCAAAGACGAGAGCGGACGCGCCGACTATTTCCTGCGCGAGTATTTTGCTTTAAGTCACGACCGTTTCTGAAAACATGACACAAGCAGCCTTCAAACAGAGCAGTCATTTGAATCCCGAGCTATACGCGGCCGCCGGGAACCTCGACAAACTTCTCGGCCGCTGGTTGAACACAAATCGTGAGACGCGCGGGATCGCCGAGTGCACCATTACGCGCGAAGGAAACGCCATAAAGGTAAGCGTCACCGGCGTCGGCGACGCCGGGCCAATTCCGTGGCCGACCGTGACGGCGCATTCGCTGGCTAACCTTGAAGAGGAGGCGGGCCAGCGCACCGGTGCGCTGATGGCTACCTTCGAATTCGGCTTCATGCGCGCCGAAACGCATATCAGGATCAATAAAGGCGTACTGGTTATTGTGCTCTTTGCAACGTTTCTCGACGACAGCGGGCGGTCCAACTATCTCAATCGTGAATTCTTCTACGCGCACGGATGACACGGCTTGGCGTTTCTGTCGACAAAAACGGGCCAGTTTACCTATTTCGCGATGCAATTGGGGGAACGCGACTGGGGTGGAAAATACGTTCTCGACTTCGGCGGAAACATCGGGAACATGCTGCGCGATCCGAATTCGACGATCGATGAGGAGCGTTACTGGTGCGTCGACGTGGTCCAGGAATCGATTGAGGCCGGAAAGGCGGCGTTTCCGAAGGCCCACTGGATTTTTTACGATCGCTATTGCTTTTTTTTCAATCCGTATGGAGTTTCGCAACTGAAGCTTCCCGAAGTTTCTCAGCAGTTTGATTACATCGTCGCCTATTCGGTCTTTACGAACACGTCGCGCACGGACATGCTCGACCTGGTTGAGCAACTAAAGGCCTGCCTGAATGATCGAGGCGCGTTGGCGTTTACGTTCATCGACCCGGATTACGTGTCGTGGCCGGGCCGGTACGACGGCAACAACCTTCGTTGGCGACTGGAGCGCGAGATCTTTCTGGAGAAAGAGAAGGGAAATACGCTGGACATCGACGTCTACGAGTTGAGCGAACGCGCGCGGGGGGCGCCTTGGTTTGTACTGGTGAACGGCGAGGATTTGTATCTCGAAACTGAGATTACGCAGAACTATGAGCCCGCGCGACAGCGGACTTATCATACGTTCTACTCGGTTGACTACATGAAGTCGTTGTTTCCGGAGGCGACGATCCTGCCGCCGGTGAACGACGAAATGCAGCACTGTTGTGTAATCAGGAAAGTCTCGCGCGAAGGCGCAAAGGCGCAAAGAGAGACCGCCAAGTAAGTAATGTTGTTGTTCGGTGTACTAAAGAAAGATTCGGAAGCCCTTTGCGTCTTTCCTTTGCGTCTTAGCGCCTTTGCGGGAAATAACTGACATGGATTTTGTCCAACTCACTTCCGAACAACGGACCGCCTTCAACGATGACGGCTTTCTTGTGGTCCGCAATGCGCTCGACGCCGGCACCGTGAAGCAGCTTGTCGAAGAAGCGGATCGCCTGGCGGAAGCATTTCTACGAAAGCCAGAGATCTCCGGCAAACCGGAATACAACCATCTCGATCTGCGCCGCGGCTTGCTGAAGCAAAAAGGACTCCTGGCGCTCGTCTCAAATTCAACCACCGTCCCGCTGGTGGTCCAACTACTGAGTCCGAACATTCACCTTCACTCGACCACGGTCATCTACAAGCGTCCGGAAACCGCGGACGATCCGCCCTTCCGTCGTGGCTGGCACCGCGACATCCGTATCCCAAAAGATCTCGGCCACGAACAGTTGCCACTTGTCGGTATCAAGGTCTGTTACTGCCTGACCGATTTTCACGAGCCCAACAGCGGCATGACTTTGATGGTCCGTGGCTCTCATCGCCTGCCTGGTCCACTCACGATTCCGAAAGGAGCGGTGGATCCGCTCGGCGTCGAAGTATGCGATCTTCAACTCAACGCCGGCGACGCCTTGTTCTTCGAAAACCGCATCTACCACACCGCGGCGCCTAACCGGAGCGACCGCGTCTCGAAAGTCGCTATTTACGGCTACGCCTATCGGTGGATGAAACCCGAGGTGTATCTGGAGAACCCTGACGAAGAGCAACTACTAGCAACCGATCCGATTACGCGTCAATTGGTCGGTGGGTATCGCGACGTGGACACCCCCGCGTGGGCCATCGAGCGCTGGGCCAAACGTCATGGGCTGACTCGCAACACAGTCCCTTGGACCATCGAAATCTGAAGGAGGAGGCTGAAGGTTCGATGTCGCTGCATGATGACAAACGACTTGTCGATGGCGCGAAACGCCTCTTCGAGAGCACCCGTTCGTTTTCGTGGAACCTCGTCTCCACACGGTTGACGCAGTTTCCGTATTTCGACGAACTGCTTGGTCACCCCGAATGGAAAGGTCGCAAAATCCTCGATTTTGGCGGCAATGTCGGCACCTTTCTCGCTGGCGCGGGCGACAAGGTCGACCATCAGGACTACTGGTGCATCGACATCAATCCAGCCGTTGTCGAACAGGGCCGGTTGACGTATCCACGCGCGCACTTCGTGCACTTCAATCGTTACAGCCCTCAATACAATCCGTACGGAAAACGAAATCAACCCCTACCGGATTGTGGTGTGAAGTTCGACATCATTCTCGCGTTCTCAGTTTTTACACACGTCGATAAGAAAGAGATGGTTGAGTTGGTGGGCGCGTTGCGTCGTATGCACGCGCCTGATGGCGTGCTGGCGTTTACGTTCTTCGAACCGAAGTTTGATCGGTCACTGTCGGATCCTTCTTTGCCTAGAGGATCGACTGTGCTGCGCAATCTTGGACCACGCGGGCAACATGAAATCGTCAAACGCGCGCGCTGGTTCGTGTTGATTGACGACACGTTGTATGTCGAACCCGGAGACGCGTTGCACCACCAGACGCGAAGGGGTAAACCGCACGAATCGTATTGTTCGTTTTTCACCGCGGCCTTCGTGAAATCACTGTTTCCCGGTGGAATCATCCGGGAGCCCGTCTGTCGCGAGTGGCAACACTGCTGCATTTTAAAGAGTCGATGAGCCTGCGATTTCACTGGATGCTTCCGAAGGGCGGCGAAGTTGTGATGGACGGCAACCAAACGCCGCGCGAAGCGGCGCGCTATCGTATCGAGTCGATGCAAACGACGTCGCCTGCGCCACGGCCCGACATAACCGGCTGGACGCACTTTGCGCGTCAGGCGGAAGCAGCGGGAATCGAGTCAGTGCTCATTTCGTTCAGCCGTTACGAGCCGGACCCGTTCGTCGTGGCGTGCGCGTTGGGCCAGGCGGTGAAAAAACTCAAGTTCATCATCGCTTACCGCTCGGGACTGATGCAGCCGACAACGTTCGTGCAGCAGATGAACACCGTAGCGGCGCTGACCGGCGGGCGCGTCGCGTTCAATATCGTCGCCGGTAGCTCGAGTGAAGAACAACACGGGTATGGCGATTTTCTTTCGCATGATGAACGCTACGAACGGGCGGAAGAGTTTCTTGCGGTGTGCAACGCGTTCTGGCGCGCCAACGGAGACGTTGAGTTTGACGGTAAGTACTATCGCGTCGAACAGGGAAAACTCGCCACGCCGTTCGTATCGCCGGATCGAAAGTCGCCGGAGATCTATGTCTCCGGTCACTCCGAACCGTCCGAGCAACTCGCGTATTCGCAAGGGACGTGCTGGTTGCGGGTTGCGGAAGATCCGGCAAAGCTTGCGCCGATCGTTGCGCGCGTGCGTGAGCGGGGGATCGGAGTTTGTCTGCGGCTTTGTCTTCTGTGCAGGCCAACGCGTGAAGAGGCGATCGCCGTCGCGGAGAGGTTGTTACCGGAGGACAGCAAAGAAAGCACGACCACTCTTAAAAACGACTCGCAGATGTACCGCGAAGGCGGACGGCGGGCCACCGACAACGGTTCGCATTGGCTGAATCGTTCACTGTGGACCGGATTGGTTCCGCACTACGGTCCGGTATGGACCACCTTGCTGGGTTCGCCGCAGGAACTGGCCGAGGCGTTTCTTGATTACGAACGCATTGGCGTCACCGAGTTCATCATGTCGGGTTGGCCGGAAGTTGAGACTGTAAATGTGTTTGGCCGCGAAGTGTTGCCCTTAATCAGACAGAAATGACCCTCAGATTCCACTGGATGTTGCCGAAAGGCGGCGAGGTCGGTATGAAGACCGCGCAGGAGACTTCGCGTGTCGCGACGACGAAAGCCGGATCGGCAGCGGCGTTGCCCGACATGGAAGGGTGGGTGCGTTTTGCGCGTTGCGCCGAGGAAGCGGGGATCGAATCGGTTTTACTTTCGTTTAGCCGGTATGAACCTGACACGATTCTCATCGCATGCGCGGTGGGCCAGGCGACGAAGAAGCTCAAGTTTATCGTCGCCTATCGACTCGGCCTGATGCAGCCCGCAACGTTCGTTCAGCAGATCAACACGTTGTCGGGTTTGATCGGCGGGCGGGTGAGTTTGAATATCGTTGCCGGCAGTTCGACGGTCGAGCAGCGCGGGTATGGCGACTTCCTCGAACACGACGAAAGATACGCGCGTGCCGAGGAGTTTCTCACCGTTTGCCGATCGTTTTGGGCCAACAACGGCGAGGTCAATTTCACGGGGAAATACTGTCGTATTGAACATGGAAAACTGTTCACGCCGTTTCTCGCGCCGGATCGGACCATGCCCGAGATCTATGTGTCGGGCCATTCCGAGCAGGCGCAGCATCTCGCGCTCTCTCAGGGTACGTGCTATTTGCGCTTGATCGATACGCCCGAAAACCTCGAACCCCTTGTGACGCGCTTTCGAAAGAACGGAGTTGAGGTCTGTTTGCGGCTCTGCGTCGTGTGCCGGCCGACGCATGAAGAGGCGCTTGCGGCAGCGGAAAATCTGTTGCCGCCTGAAGAGATCGGCAGGCAGGAGCGACGCATTCTTTCCAGTAGCGACTCGAAGACGCTCAAGGATGCGCTTGCGGCCGCTGACGAAGTCGGATGGATGAACCGCAATTTGTGGGCGGGTCTCGTGCCGTATTACGGATCGTCGGCGATCACGCTGGTCGGATCACCTCAGGACCTTGCCGATGTTTTTCTCGAGTACAAAAAGATCGGCGTGACTCAATTCATTATCGCGGGTTGGCCCAAGTTGGACGAGATGATGATCTTCGGGCGGGAGGTCATTCCATTGGTCCGTAAAGCGGAGTCTCATGAGTAGACCTCTCGAACATTTCATCGGTCGCTTGCGTGAGGCAAAGGTCGAGTCAGACCCGTTTCCGCATTATTTCGTGGAGCAGGTTTTTCCCGACGACTATTATCGCGAGCTGTTGCGCAACCTGCCTGCAAGTGCCGTTTACGAAAACCTTTACGAGGTCACGGATCTTAAGCTCGATCATTTTCGTCACCGAGATCAGCGCGACATGGTCCACGGGTGGACCGCGGGATTACCCGCCGCGCAGCGTAGTTTTTGGAATTCCTTTGACGAGTGGTTTTTGAGTGAGGAACTGGCTGAAGCAGTAATGAAATCCTTTGGCCGGGAATCGTGGCCGGCGGTGTCGGTCGAGTCGCAATTTATTCGCCACCGGGCGGGTTACTTTCTTGGGCCACACTCCGATCTGTACACGAAGCTCGTAGTGCTGCTGCTCTATCTCGCGCCTGACGACAGCGCTGAACATCTCGGAACTTCGCTTTATCGTCCGAAACAGGCAGGTTTCAGTTGCCCTGACAGCAAGCACTATCCCTTTGAAGATTTCATCAGGGTAAAGACCGCGCAGTACCGGCCCAATTCGCTGCTTGCGTTTGTGCGTTCGGATATTTCGTTTCACGGCTTGGAGCCGCTGTCGGAGCACGATGTGGCGAGAACAGCGGGACGCGACGTTATCCAGTACGTCATACACGACAAAGCCGCGCGCGAAGCGCAGTTGGCCCGCCGGCTTGCAATGCAGGAGGCGAACGCATGACCCGGCGGATCGTTTTTGTGTGTCGCACGTTAGCGGGTGAGGCGTTGCGCTGTGCAAGAGCGATTCAGGAGCTCGACGATGTTACGTTGTCAACGATCTGTGTAGGTGACACTGATGATGTTCGGAAGTTGATCGAAACAGCTAGGAGCCTCGGCGGCGTAAAGAAAATCGTCACAGCGCAGGAGACGCTGCTCGGGCCCGTCGCCGAAGCAAACGAAGCGCTCGGACTCGACGCGATGAGACCTGAAGTCGTCGCGCGCACGTTAGATAAATCAAAGCTCAAATCGACACTCCGGCACGCCGGACTTACGACGCCGCGAGACCAACTCGTAAACACCCTTGACGATGCTCGACGATTCGTTGATGAAGTCGGGTTTCCAATCGTGCTTAAGCCCCTTAACGGCAGCGGCGCACTCACGACGTTTCGAATAACAACTGAAGATCAACTCACGACAATACTGAGCGTGATAAAACTACCGGCGCTTGCGGAGACCTATCTAAACGGTCAGGAGCTTTGCTTCGATACAGTTACGCTTCGGAACGAGCCTCAGTCTTACTCAATCTGCTGCTACCACCCGTCGATCATCGAAGCGATCGAGAATCCGGCGACGCAATGGCGCTGCGTGATGCCACGTGAGCTAACCGCCTACAAACCCTTCATCCAACAAGGCTTAGCGGCTGTGAGGGCTTTGCAGGTCGGAGACGCAATAACGCACATGGAAGGTTTCATCGACGAATACGGTCCCGCCGGCTTCGTCGATGCGACACTCAGACCCGCAGGCGCCCGCATGGGTCCAATGTTTGGATTTGCACACGACGTCGATGCGTATCGTGTATGGGCCAGGGTCGCGGTCGATGGCGCCTTCGATGGACCACTCGCGCGGAAGTACGCTGTCGGAACGATCTTTCTTCGCGGCACCGGTTCCGGATTCGTGGAGCGCGTCCACGGCGTGGAAACGGTGAACGAAAAACTCAACACGCTGATCGTCGAAGCACGCTGGCCCAGGATCCAGGTTCCGAAGTCAGCCACTTATACCGGCGACGGCTTCATCACCATTCGCCATCCTGAGACTTCGGTCGTTGAAAACGCCCTCGACTTCATCGACCAAACCATTCGCATCGGTTACAGCAGTCCACAACCTACAGAAACCGTTTGGACCGAACGCCTGCATAACTTCAGACACCTCAACAAGCCGGCCTGGGATATCGAGGTCGTTAACCATTAGAGGAATCGTGACAACACAAGCACCCCGAGCCTTCAATCGCGAGATGTACCACGACCATCCGGAAAACGTGTTCTACGGGACCGACGACGGTTACCAGGATGGCTCTTTCGGCGAGTTTGCCGAGATCAAGTCGCACTACGACAACGTCACCCCCAAACGCCGCGAAGACATTCACATGATCAGTGTCGTCGGTGGTCTATACGGTCTGAACCTGATCCCGCTGTGGCGCCCGACCCGGCTGACAATCTTCGACATCAATCCCACCGCCGTCACCTACTTCAACATCATTCGCCGGGTCTTAACCAGCAGCCGCGACGTGGCGCATTTTCTGCAGCGGCTCACCGATGGCGATTATGAAGTCGACGGCGAACGCGAGCATTTTGTGCGCGAAAATATCTGCATGAAACAGCAGGGCACACTTCCGCGCGAGCGTGGCTCGACTAAGCGTCCGTACGAACAGAGTTGGCAATATGCGTTTGAACACTTTGACCTGACGAAACGGATACTGACCGAAGTGCCGCTCGAGATCCGTACCGAACCCATGGAAAGCGACGGTTTTCGCAGCTGGATTCGCGAACAGAACAACCTCTGGATCTACTGTTCCAACATCACCGAGTTCCACTACTTCGACCTGGAGTTTGCCGATCCGGTGAACGTGGTCCTGTTACAGATCATCTTTCCCGGGCAGGTCCAACTGTTGGATCTTTCCCCTTTAAGCGGTGGACCAGTGAAGGTGAATTGTGAAATTCCGCTGCGGGCCGCGCGTATCGATTAACGAGGAGCATTGAGGATGGTTAATAAGACACGGATCAAGACCGACGCGGCGCCTCCTGCACTCGGCACTTATTCACAGGCAATTCGTACCGGCGATCTCGTTTTTGTGACGGCGCAGACCGGCCGCGATCCCGACACGGGAAAACTCGAAGAAGGTCTCGAAGCACAAACGCGTCGCATGCTCTCGAACATCGACGCGATCCTGAACGCCGCTGGTTGTTCGGCGGCGGACATTGTAAAGGTGACGCTGCTGCTCGCCGACATCAAGGACTTCAAAGCAGTGGACCAGATTTATGCGGCGTGGTTGCCGGGGCTGGGCATAACCCCGCTACCGGCGCGCACCGCGTTCGCCGCAGCCTCGCTGCCCGCGGGAGCGCTCGTCATGCTCGACGTGATCGCTGCATTCCCCACGGAATGAACCGTGCGCGTCACGCTCGTTATCGCGGGACTCGGAGGTGGCGGCGCCGAACGCGTCTGCATCAACCTGTCGAACGCATGGGCCACACGCGGACATCGACCGACGCTCCTTACGATCTCACAAAACAATCGCGCGCCCGCCTACACCATCGATGCGCGCGTTGAACTGCGCGACCTCGGTTGGCCTCGCCCGGCACACTCAATCGAACTCAACTACAGCGCGGTCGCGCCGATATTTCGTTTGCTTCGGACCGCCCGCTGCCCGCAACTTGTTCCGGACATCACAACGCTCGCGATGCTTCGACACGCGATTCTCGCGAGCAAGCCTGACATTGTCGTGAGCTTTATCGATAAGACTAACGTGCGCGTTCTCGCGGCGACGCCTGAGACAGGCGTGCCGATCGTAGTTTGTGAACAGACCGATGCGCGCCGTATTTCGTTGGGCCAATTGCAGGGGGCACGCCAAGAGCTGTATCGCCACGCGACTGCGGTGGTCGCGCCCGATCCCACAATCGCGCGCTGGCTCGCAGCCAAAGGCGCACGTGCACGAGCAATTCACAACCCATTAATCGCGCCGGTAAAGCTGGTTCGCAGAAACGAAAATCGACGTCGTAACGTCGCTACTTTCTCTCGTCTATCCTCAGAAAAACGACCCGAGTTTCTTGTGCGATCCTTTGCGAGTATTGCTGCCGATTACCCCGACTGGGACCTCGAAATCTACGGCAATGGACCACAGCGAAACATGCTCGAACACCTGGTTGAAAAACTCGCGCCGAATCGCATTCACTTCCGCGGATTCTCGAACGAACCTTATGCCGTGCTTGCGAGTGCCGATCTGTTCGTGTCCGCCTCGAGGATTGAAGGTTTCGGAAATGCGATCTGGGAAGCGCTCGCGTGCGGCGTTCCGGTCGTGGCAATGGATGCCGGACCACCCGTGCGTACACTGGTGAGGCATGGCGTTGACGGCGTAATCGTGAGTCAGAACACCATGGCTGCACTTGCCGAAGCGCTGGCGCAGTTGATGGGTGACGAAAGCACGCGCAAAACTTACGCGTCGCGCGCGCCGGAGGTCGTCGAGAGATTTCCGTTCGAGTCGGCACTCGAGCAGTGGGATGAGTTGTTTCGCGCGATCTCCTTTTCGTACTCCGCGAGGTAATCTCGCGCCATTCTCAAATAATGAAACTCTCGCGTCGCCTTCTCGCGACACACCTGCGGTGAAATAGTTTTAACCTTCCTGATTGCCGCCACGTAGTCGCGATCGTCACGACAAATGAAGCCGACGTCAGGCGAGATGATCTCCGGACACGCGCCCTTGTTACTGCAAATCACAGGCGTGCCTGACATCAGCGCCTCCACCATTCCCAAACCGAACGCTTCGTCAACCCGTGTGGGGAAAAGAAAAGCGCGCGCGCCTGCGAGCAGCTCTGCCTTGCGTTTGCCTCTGACGTCGCCGACGTACGTCGCGCCAATCTGCCGGCACAGTCCCGCGATTCTCATGATCCGTTTGTAATTGTTCGCCGTGCCTGCAACCACCAGCTTGACGCGCATACGAAACGCGAGCGAGATCGCGATGTCCAGACCCTTCTTCATCTCCCAATCCAGAGACGACATGAACAGAAAATAATCGCGCTTCGCTTCCGAGTAGATGCACGCGTCCGGATCGACACCATTCAGGACGAAACGACGGCGACCGTGACGGTGCGCGAGTGTGCGGGAAACGAAGATCCAGTTTTCGGTCGTGGGCCGTTGGGCCATGCCGCGCGTTCGCATGTCGATGTGGCACGTTGAGACCCACGGCCGTCCGCGCGCTTGCCACTCGCGTATTAACAAGTCGTCGCGATCGGAGATCGTGTGCAGGATGTCCGCATCCCACACCGGTTGTGAGACCATGCGAACGCCGGGCGGCAGTGGTTTCGCTGCTCCCTGTCGCAGCAGATAGAAAACCTCATGGCCCAACTCGGCGAGTCCTTTACCGAGCAGATCGTGAATCCAGAAACCCGAACCGGACGGGTAGGGCTTTGGATGCGGGCCGGCGCCGACGTCGCCGAACGCTGGGTAACGATGCTCGGATGAAAGCAGGATGCGCATGTTGTTAGCAGAGGTGGACGCCGACGCGTCCGTCGACACAGGCGATCCAGTTTCCGTCGTCTAATTGATGGGCGTCGACGTGGTGCATTCCTTTCGCGTTCCAGCCCAGGCCGGACGGTGACAAGACCGGGCTGTGTCTGTGTTCTGCTTCGACGTAGCGAGTGCAAGACAGCTCGGAGATTTCGAAAGCTCTGACGCGGGTGCCATAGTCGGGCGTACAGTCCTGGGCAAATCGAACCACGCGACCGCCAACTTGCACGATTCTTCCGGCCGGACGAGCGCGGCCCGCGTCGTTGTCCACAATCGGACTCTGCGGATGTTCTTTCCATGGCCCTTCAAGCTCGCGTGCAAAAAACAGTCGCAAGATGTCGTGCTGGAAAGGCCTCGTGCAAACAAACATCCACCACAGATCGGCAAATCGCAGGATCGACGGATCGGCGTGAACACCGTCAATCAGTTTCCGAAGCAAGGACCAGTGGGATGGAAAAGGATTGGCTTTGTAAAGGCACAACGCTGAGGCGCCCAGCGTTTCCGGAATCATGTAGTACTCACCTTGCCACTCGAAAACGTAGGGATAGGAAAGGTGAAACGGCTCTCTGAGAACGACGTGTTGGTAAGCCCAGGTGAAACCGTCGTCGCTGGTCGCCAAAGATATTTCGCCCCGGTTCGTCACTCGGTCCAACATCTCGAAGAACATGTACCAGCGGCCGTCTTTGCGAAGCATGAAGGGGTCGGCAACGAAATCAGCCGTGGCATCGGTGACGTCGGCGTGTCTCAGGATCGGGTTGGCGTGATTCGCTGGTGCGCCAAGTTGAAAAGGCGAACTGCCGGTGTAGATGCCGATGGACCACATTAGATCATTCGCAGCAGATCGTCGCGGTCGGGAATCGCAAAAGTGTATCCGCGAAGTCGCCCAACCAGACATGACGGTTCAAATTCGAACTCGAGCGCTGATCCGCGTCTCGTTTGTGGGTTCGGAACGCTGAGGTGAAGTTTGCGTGTTTGCCGGCGATCGTTCCATGCGCGCACGGAGTATCTGATGCCATCGATGGTTCGAATCTGTGTTTCCAGTCCACCGCGGGGCAGGCGCCGGGAACTTCCCTGGGCCAACAGACCGTCGACGCTGCGCAACGATCGAGCGACGCGGCTGTCAATTGCTTCGCGAATGATTTCGCCGTTGCCGGTTGCCCTGTATTCGGCGATGGCGCGATTGAGGTCCGCGTAAAGGTTCGAACAGTAGAGCGCGTCGATCGGTTCATTCTCAAACTCCGCCCGGGCGATGATCGATTGCTTGTATTCCCCGCAGATGGTCATCAACTCACGATAGAGGCCGGCAAACTCGTGCACCAGAGCTTTTACCTTTTTCTTCTTGCTGGCGATGTGGAACCGGTTTCCTTTATAGGCCGGTCGCAAATGCTTCAGGTAGCGTGGATTTCCGGCGAAATACTCGCGAGGCAGCCGGCGTAGGAGATTGAAAACGTCCAGGACAGCGAGATCTTTAACGACTTTTCGCGCCACGCACGCAGAACCCTGGTTCTTCAACGCCGCCATTTCGAGTAGAACGTCCGTAAAGCGGCGCGCGAGATCCGAATGGCCGGCGCAAATCTGTCGCGCGACATGCGATTTCAAACCAGCGGCGCCGAGCAGTTTTACCTGCAAGTGGCGACTGTAGGCTAGGTCCATCTCATTTGAGACGTTGATCCACTTCGCGTTAAATCGCTCGCGGGTCGACGGATCGGTCGCCTTGAGTATTCGCCTGTACATCTCGGCGAGATAGTAGCCGCGGTCCTTGTGCTCGGTGCCGAAATTGGAATGGAGGTAATCGAGTTTGAAGATCGGCGCGGTCCGCGGCTGCGTCGACTGCGTCGGCAGGTCGAGCATGGCCCCGCTCAGCTCCATGTTCGACGGACTCAGCGCGCCATGAATCATGCGCCAGCGAAACAACTCGGCCGCCGCCTGCGCGTGATCGTCGATAACCCGCAGCATCGTGGCACCAACGTCTGCAACGCCATTGCTCACCAGCTGATGCGTAGCTGCAGTCATTCGGACGAACATTTCGAGCGGCGACAGACTGCCGCGTGCGCGTTTGGCAAGCAAATGGCCCGGGCGCAATTGGGGTCCGGCGCGAACGGCAAGCGCGATGTCACGCCGCCTGCCCGAAGGCTCCGTCACGTGCATCTCCTGATCGATGATCGCCACGATGCGAGTCGACCCGCGTGTGAACAGGTTATGGTTCACCTCGCCAAAGACTGCCTCCGACAAACAGTCTTCGAAGTGCACGCCGCCGTGCGAATGAACGAAGTCGTCTTTGTCGTTGTGAAGAAAGAGCGGTGTGAAACCGATGCCTTTGACGTAAAGATTGCCGTCGGAAAGAAATCCGGCGCGTCCCGCGCCCAGCGCCGGACTCACGCCGTCGCCACCGTACTTGTCGGCGTACATCGTGACTGGTTTGTGGCCGTTGATATCGTTGGGGGCAATTGACCGGAGCGAAAAAGCGTTGATGAGTTGCTCGTGCAATTCCGCCGTCATTTGATTGCTGTGTGGAACAGCGAAACCCAACTCACGCGCCAGATCAAAATTGCACCAAACGACTTTGCCGTCAGATTGAGTGGCGGGAAACGCGGCAAACCATGTTGCGCCGAGGACCTCGATGACGTCGCACTTCAACACTGGTTTTCACGCAGCCAGGCCGATCTCGTTGAATCGCACTTGGACCGCGCCCTGGATGCGGCGCGCACATGCGATGTAAGCGGTGATACCTTTACCAATAGGATCTTCGACGTCGCGCTGGAGATCGAGGCAGTAGGTCTTGCCCGCCACCGAGGGTAGCAATTCGACCACTTTCTGGCGATGTTCGGCGGTCATGCAGAAGATCAGTTCCGCGCGTTCGGCCAATTCCGGTGTCAGACTTCGCGCAGCGTGCGGTTTGACGGGAACGTTGAGCGAACGCAGCACTTCGTCGGCTTCCGCTGTCATCGGTGCACCGGCGCGTGCCGAAACACCGGCGCTTAGGGCGCGCACGTTTACCGTCTCGAGTGATTCGATAGGTATTCGCAAGCGTCGCGCGATCTCGGCGTTGGCGATCGCCGCCGCCATTGGCGAGCGACACGTGTTGCCACTGCAAACGAAGAGAAAGAGTCGCTCGGGTTGGACCACGGGCAACCGGCGCGGCTTGAGAAACGGCAAGTAACGATCGATGTGATGTAACGGTGACAGGAACAGAAGCGCCAACACAATCAGGCCCGCGCAACCGAGTTGTGCTTCGCTCGGAACTGTTTGTCCAAACAAAACAGCCAGGCCGAAAGTAGCAACGAGCCCGGCAAGCAAACTTGACGCACGATTCAACGGAATGCAGAACGTGTTTTCGCGGCAGTCGAGATAGATGAGCGTGCCAAAAAGGTAAAGACCGGCATACAGCGCGCCGATCGTCAGCGCGGGCACTGTCACGCTGCTGGCGAAAATGTCGACAAAGCCGCGTCGCAGCTCGAGCATGATCTCGCCGCGGCCAACCAAAGCGAGCAACACGGGTGTCGCGACCAGCAGGAAAAGTGCGACTGTTGATTCGTCGACGAAATAACGTCGAGTGATCTCGTCGTCCTCCTGTTTTGCGAGACTGGTCAGGCAGGGAAGTCTCAGCAGGTACCCGCAGAGGTACGCACCGATGGTCAGTGCGGCCACGCTGGTAAGCCGGTAATTGTTGACGTCGAGCAGAGCGATCGCGAGGGCCGGAAGCGTTAATCCTAACGCGACCCACGAGAACCAGCGCACGCGTCGTTTGAATAAAAGATCGACCGCCGGCGCGATGATCAGAACGCCGCCACGCATCAACAACAGTGCAAAGAGGATGGAGACGCCGGTGAACGCGAACGCCAGAGTTGTCGTGGCGATTATGACCGCCGTGCCAAGTCCTGAAAGCAGAACCAACGTGGGTGGCGTGGGAATCTTGACGCCGATGAACTCGCTACGCGAAGCGTATTTCCACCAGCCTTGCCACGTAATGATCGCCAACAGCACCACCGCCGTGGCGATTGTGACCGCGGGCAGAAGGCGAAACCCGGAGACTGGTCCATCGACGCCGGGCCAAATCTGAGTCGTAAGGATCTTGATCAGAAAGCTGTAAAGCGCGTAGAACGCGAAGTAGCCTAGAGCTAGCCACCAGATCCTGAGTTTGAAGCGTCGCCGATGAGGAGTCGATTGCATGCCTCAACCTGTTCTTCAAATCCGTGTCTCACGGTTTATAGAAAGACGGATCGTGAGTAAGTCCAAGGACAGACTTACCGATCATTGCCAGAATGTGATCGTCGTTATCGTGTCGAACGTAGAAAGACAGATCGCGATAGATGCGTTCGAGGACGCTCGGACGGATTAAACAGCGCGCACCGCAAGCGCGTATGCAGTCCTTCACAGTCGACTCGGCCAGATGCTCGACAACATGTCTCGCGCGGCTTCCGGCTATTTGCGCTTCGAGATAGCGTCCGGTTTCCCACAGCCGCGCCACGTGACGAAGCCAAAGATGCGCCGTCTCGACATTCACTGACATCTGACCGATGTGATGTTGAACGTAAGGATCCTCGATCTTGTTTTGCGACGTGACGTACTCGAGTGCGTAGTCGTAGGCGGCTTCGGCGGCGCCGAGGAAAGTCGCGGCGTAGTGCGGGATAAAACAGGTCTGCCACCCTTCTTTCAGATACTGGCCCGGAGATCCGATGACGTCGCAATCAGGAATAAACGTCTGCTGAAAGTGGACCAGGTGGCTGACGGTCGCTCGCATTCCGATCGGATCCCACCACGAGGTATCGATCTCCACAGTGGGATCGGAGAGATTGCACGCCATCATCAGTTGCGTATCGAGTGAACCGGCTTCTGCGTGGCGGACACCGCCCGGCCCGGCGGTATTCACCAGCAGGATGGCCCATTGCGCGCCGCCCGCGCTGGTCGCAAAGGCTTTGTTGCCTTCGATAAAGTAGCCGCCGTCAACTTTCTCAACGCGAGTTCCAAAACGGACCGGCTCGCCCGGTTTACGTGCCTGAGGTTCGCCACTCCAGGCCACCCACTTCTCACCGCGCTCAACGACTCCTCGAAACCAGCGCGCCTTTTGTTCTTCGGTCGCCATACCATCGAGCAGCACTAGTGAATTGACGTGTCCTTCCCAGCAACGCGCCAGCGAGAGATCGACGCGCGCGATCTCCTTCGTCATCATCCATAACGTGAAGACGTCGCCTGCGTATGGACCAAGCCCGAGTCCGCCATATTCTTTTGGAACGACCGGCGCGTGAAGACCAGCCCGGAAAAGATCGTCGAAGTCTTCAAAAGGGAAGGTCGCAGACGAATCATATTCCGCAGCGCGCGGAGCAAAATTCTCGCGGGCAAGGACGCTGACACGGTTGATCAGGTCCTGCTGGCCGGCGTTGAGTTCCAGTTGGCTGTACGTATCGTTTTTGGAGTCAGCGGTTATCATTAACGGATATGGCTTCAGGCATTTCGCGACCGGTCATGAGTTGAAACTGGTGTCGCACCTGCGTCAACAGCACATCGCGGCCGTCGATCGCGATCTGACTGCGCGCCAGCGTACCGCCAATCAACGGCGTTGGGCGTGAGCCGTAAACCAAGTCGATCACAACGGCCTCATTATTCAACCGTTCGATCTTAAATGGAATCTCATCGGTGTCGCGGCCGACGGGAGTGGCGTTTACGACTATGTCGTAACCATGGGCGTCAAAGTCAGGCAGCGGAATATAACGAAGGCCGAGCAGGGCAGCGGCATGTTCGCCACGTTCGGCGCCGCGATTGATCAACGTCACGCCCGCGCCTGACTGGACGAGTGCGGCAGCTATCGCGCGTCCTGCGCCGCCACACCCGATTACCGCCGCACGCTTTTCTTGAACGTTAACGCTGCGATTGTTTTTCGCCGCATACACCACGTCCGGATCGGTAGTATCAGCATTCCACCAACCGTTGTTTCTGACAAGGATATTCGCGGCCTCTGCCTGCCGGGCCATCGAACTGACGTTGGTGGCAGCTTGTAATGCCGCTTCTTTGTGCGGCGAAGCGACGGTCATGCCGTTGATCGGAAAACCAAGTGCGTCGAGTGTCTTTGAAAGGACAAATTCTCGCCAGAATTCGTCGAACGAGTTGACGTGCAACGGCACGAACAAAGCCGGATATCGCATCTCACGATACGATGCGTTATGCAGACGCGGCGACAGCGAATGAAACACCGGGTTGCCGATGATTGCAAATGTCTCTTTCACCGGCGTTACTTCGGGTAGACCGTAATCGTCGATCAACTTATCGACCGTGGGTTCGAATGCGCCGTTCGCTGATACCGCGCCATAGATCGCGGCCGCGCCTAGTTGTAAGGCGAACAACCGGTTCCAAAAACCAAGCGTGCCTTCCGAATATGCGACAGTGTCGGTACGCCGCAACGATTTGAGCAGCCACAGCGGTAGAAACTCTTCGCCGATGCGTTCAGACTTCGTTACGACTTTGTACAGAGACGCGGGCGCCGAAGCAACCTGATCAAATCGCTCGCGCAGCTCCGAGGAGTTCGTGATCCGTCCGTACCATGAAACGACACGCTTCTCCTGGGGCACGTGGTTCAACAGACCGGCGCTGAAATCTCGATCGGCGTCGAGCTCCACGCGATCGTACCGTTCAGCCGCCGCCAGGAGACGCTGGTGTCTATCGACTGAATCGTTTCTGAACGAGTAGATGAGGCGGCCGCTGAAGTGGTCGCGTACCCAATCTGTATCCAGTTCCCCGGCGAGGTCGGCGCGAACTTCGAGCCACTGCACCGAATCGGGAAGGTTAGTCAGTTCGACGCCGTTCTGCGATGGCGGAGCCAAAAGAGTAGCGATCAGTGAGGTCTGCGTCATAACACGATACTGTTTGCGCTAACGGGAGTTACTTGGGAATCGAAAAACTACAGGCTGGATTAGCGAGCCGGGCGCGTTACTTCTCGTGAGAATTCAGCCGTAGACATTTAGAGCGGCGTAACTATACTTTGCCTGAAGCTTTAGTTCAATAAGATTTACGGCCACCAACGACGCGATTAGCATCGTATGTCTTGTTCGATTCGTGTGCGATTAGTAGCAAACCCTGATTTTCCAGATCACGACACGTCTGAATTGCACTCGTTGTTTCGCCTGTGACCAATAATTCGTTATTCTTAGGACCAAAAGGGATCTTTGTTGGGAGACGCTTCAATGGACACCACCTTCGCATTGTTGCCGCCCGCGCCTGCACACAATCCGGTCAAGCAGGCCACCGACCGGGCCAACGAGCTCGGCGAGAAATCGATCGCGACAACACTGGGTTACTTTGCCACTATGCCTGCTTCCACCGGAATCATCGCGAATCCGGTCTTGTATCACCAGCCGGTTAACTGTAACGGCACCACGATCACACTCGACATCCGATCATTCACGATCCGCGGAGTCATACCTGAACACGACATCGTTTGCGGCAACGCCGGGCCGGTGGACGTCATTTTCACTGGTCTTTTCAGTGGCGCCGGCGAGCAAGTCGATTCAGGCACGGGCAAAGAGAAGCTTGCCGCACTTATAGATCAGAAGTTTTTTGAAAGCGTCGGGACTCGCGAAGGCAGCAGTTTTCGAGGAGGACCACTACTCGAGGAGTTGGCGAGTTTCGTTAAGAGGTATCCGGGGTTAGGCCCGGAAGTAGCAATCCAGCATATGGCGGCGCTTGAAAAAGCCCGGCTGGCGCGTGATGAACCGCAGGACCACGGCGTACACGACGAGCGCGATCCGGTTTCGCTGTTGATGGAGATGATCAGTCTTCACATGCAGAACGTCGCTGTGGGCGGCGTTTCCGCCTATCTCAATTACGTGCTGGCTGCGAACCCGGCAGCTACCGAGCGAGACCTGGCGGCAGCAGCGAATGAGTTCATCGCCGCGGAAGTTGCCGAGGGACGGAATGCATTTCAGATCTCGTACAGCCTGATCCTTGGCCGTCATGCGAACGAACACGAACGATTGATCCTGGAAAGAATGGGAACGATCCAGATACATCACGGGTCGGCAGGATCGAGTATGGTCGCTCGGTACATGGCGACCCTGCACACGCTTTCAGTTTCAGATTTCTTCGTCGCTTCTCAAATGGCGCTCGACGGCGCCCGGCACTTTGGTGCGATTCACGACATGTCCGATTTCGTCCAGGAACTCGAAGCCTTGCCGGCAGAACAACGGGCCGAACGCATACGGCAGAAGATGTTGGGCGGCGGGCTACCAACGTTTGGCCATCCGGAAATCTCAGCCGCCGGAAGAGGAAATCAGGTGCAACAGGATCCGCGTCCGGCGATCTACATCGATCCCGTTTTCAAAGCGATCGATGCCCGCAAGCTTTCGATCTCAGCCCGGCAGCAGGAGCGACTCTCGATTGCCCGACTTATCTATCTCACCGCTTTCGTCAATGGAGTTCTGAAGCCTGGCCGCCAGGACGAAGCGCCATTGCGACTCACTGCCAACACCGACTTCGGCGCCTGGTGCGTGCAGGAAGCACTCGGAATCGAAGAAGCGGATCGAACACTGCTGACTTACATTTTCCGCGGATTCGGGTGGATGATGGACGCGCGTGAACAACTGCAACAGAAAATGATTCGGCCGGTGATTGCGCCCGACCCACAGATAATCCCCAAGCCAAACAACGACTCAACGATCCCGATGTTGGTTGAGCGTGTTCACAATCGACTGACAACAGACGAACCGTTCAGCGCCCAATCTGGCGATTAAAGCGAGCAACTGAGTTTCGTGTGCGTGCCCTATGGGAAGAATATTACTCCCGCAAAGGCGCAAAGACGCAAAGTGTACCGTGCTTCTAACTGCTTTCTTTGCGTCTTTGCGCCTTTGCGGGAAATATTCACCCGCTCTAGTGCCTCTTTTGTGTCAAAGCGGACCAATAACCACAGCCGCTACATTCCGATGCCTTTGAGGTGGTAGCGCTCGGTGTCGTAATAGCGCTCGACGTCGACGATGTTGATCTTTCCCTGGACCATCTCGATGTCCACTAGCGACAGGTCGCATGCGGGCGCAACGCCGCGCGCTGAGACCATCTTGCCAAAGTGTTTCGCCGCCACGGCCTCCGCCGCCCGCGCGCCAAAAATCAATCCCATCACGCGGTCGATCGGACTCGGTGGTCCGCCACGTTGCGGATGGCCCAACACTACCGCCCGCGCTTCATACTGCGTTTCGCTTGCGATTCTTCGGGCCAGCACTTCGCCGATACCGCCAAGCCGGACATGCCCGAACGCATCGTGCCGATCGTCTATCGTTACGATCTCGCCGTCCTCGGCACGCGCGCCCTCGGCCACCACAACCACTGAATAGCGCGGGCGAACACCCACGCCGCGGCTCAAATCCGACTCACCCAAACGTTCGTGCAGCAAGTGAAATACTCGTTCATAGCGAAACGGATGCTCGGGGATCAGAATTAAATGCGATTGTCCGGCTACGCCCGACCACAATGCCAGATGCCCGGCGTGTCGCCCCATGACTTCGATGATCTGCACCCACCCATGCGAGCCTGCGGGCGTGCGGGATCGTTCAATCACGTCGGAAACGTTTCTCAGCGCGGTATCGAAGCCGAGGGTGTAGTCTGTGCCGTTGAGATCCTTGTCGATCGTCTTCGGTATGCCGACGATCTTCACGCCTTGTGACGAGAGTTTGGCGGCAACGCCGAGCGTGTCTTCACCACCGCAAACGACGAGCGCGTCGAGTTGAAGTTTTTCGATGTTGTCGAGCACTTCCTGAGAGCGATCGATCGATTCACCTTCTTCGTTCACCTGGCGAAACGGGTTCGTTCGCGAAGAACCAAGATTGGTGCCGCCGTCGCGGTCCCAGCGGCGCACCGCTTGACGATCAAGTTTCAGCACGTCAGGCACGGGATTCATCAAGCTGCGCCAACCATCAAACAAACCTACGACCTCGAGGCCCAGCTCCGAACCTCGATAGACCAAACCTTTTATAGCGGGGTTCAATCCGGGCGCATCTCCGCCACCCGTCAACACCCCCACGCGTGTGTCAGCCATCTTTTCTGTTTTTTCCTCTTGCCTTAAATGAACTCTGCGTTCAGAGTATGACGCGATAGCAGAACCCGCAACTCCTATTATCAAATAATTTGAGGATGACGATTATGAAACGCTGGCAAAAGCATATTTTTGTGACTGCGACGTTCCTGGCTGTAGCTGGCTCGATCACCTTCGGCGCCGTGGTCCAGGACAAACCCATGGTTGTGACCGGTTCGGATCTGACGCGGCTCGTGCCGAACAGTTTCTATTTTAAGGGCCAGAGCGCGCCGACGCAGATGCGCAACACCGCGGCCGCGAAACTCGGCGCCGAACGCTTTGTGATTGTCGGACTGGTTGACACCTCCGGTTACTCCGCGGAGGTACGGGCGAAATATGAGGGCTTCTTCATTACCGATTCGCCGATCAAAGTGAATGGAGAATCGCTGCCGGCAGGAGCGTACGGGTTTGGGTTTTCGAACGATGGAAAGATGAACGTGATGGATATCGCGGGCAACGACGTCCTCTCCGTTTCGTCAACGAATGACAAGGAACTCAGGCGCCCGCGCCCGTTGATGATGACCGCGTCGGGGCAGGAAATTCGGTTTTACAGTCGTCGCGATTACGTCGTGATTACGGCCAATTAATTTCGTGGGTAGAACAAGCGGTATTCTTCTCCATCCGACGTCTTTGCCGAGCCGTTTCGGCATCGGCGATCTCGGGCCGGAGGCTTACAAGTTCGTCGATTTTCTTGTCGAGGCCGGTCAGAGTTTGTGGCAGGTTTTGCCGCTTGGACCGACCGGCTACGGCAACTCGCCTTACGCCTCATATTCCGCATTCGCCGGCAATACACTGCTGATCAGCCCTGAACGACTGGTTGAAGAACGATTACTGGACCATGCCGATCTCGAAGAAAGGCCCGTTGGACCAGTCGACTACGGGTTCGCTCATCAATTTAAAGCCAGGATACTCGGTCGCGCCTACGAGCGTTTTCTGACCACGCCCGACACAAATCTTCAATCCGAATTCGAGTCGTTCGTGACCCGGCAGTCATACTGGCTTCCTGATTACGCACTGTTCCGGGCGTTGAAAGACGAACATGGTGGCGCTGCCTGGACCGAATGGAAACCTTTGGGAGATGCCCGCGAGCGGCTGAAGGCTGAGATCGAAGCTCATGAGTTTTACCAGTTTCTTTTTTTCCGACAGTGGTCGGCCCTGCGCCGTTACTGTCATGAACACGGCATCAAGATAATCGGCGACTTTCCGATTTTCGTGGCCCATGATTCCGCCGACGTCTGGATCTGTCCGGAACAGTTCAAGCTTGACGCTGATGGAAAGCCGCTTGTCGTTGCCGGTGTCCCGCCGGACTACTTCAGCGCGACCGGTCAGTTCTGGGGTAACCCGCTGTACAACTGGGAACGGATGCGGGCGGACGGGTTCAAGTGGTGGATCGAACGGGTGCGAGCGATGTTTGCAATAGTTGACGTCGCGCGAGTCGACCATTTTCGTGGTTTCGCAGCCTGCTGGGAGATTCCGGGCGACGACAGAACTGCCGAACGGGGCCGATGGGTTAAAACCCCGGGACGCGAGTTGTTTAATAGTATTCGGACGGCGTTGGGCGATCTTCCGATTATCGCCGAAGACCTGGGCGTCATTACGGCGGACGTTATTGCCCTGCGAGACGAGTTTGGTTTCCCGGGAATGCGAGTGCTCCAGTTCGGGTTTGGCGGGGATCCACAGACGAGCGTCGATTTGCCGCATAACTTCGTCCGGAACGTCGTGGCCTACACCGGCACACACGACAACGATACTGCCGTAGGTTGGTTTAACAGCGTCGCGGGCGAAGGGTCGCTGCGGACCGAGGCGGAGATCGATCAACAGCGGTTGTTTTGTTTGCAATACCTAAACTCGGCAGGCGAGGAGATTCACTGGGATTTCATACGTGCTGTTTGGGCCTCGGTCGCCGACCGCGCAATTGCGCCGTTGCAGGACGTATTAGGGCTTGGAAGCGAAGCCCGGATGAATCTTCCGAACAGCACGGCCGGAAACTGGATGTGGCGATTTTCCGCGGAAACACTCACAAAAGGCGTGGCCATCCGGCTCCGAAATCTGAATCGTCTGTACGGACGCGATCGTTCGGGCACCTAAACACCCATCACGAACGTGTCACATGTTTAAAAAAACATTCAAGATAGCGAAATCGTACGTTGCTATAAAGCGGGTTATGTGTTATTAAACAGGTCCCTTTTAAACCCCTTAAAGTGCGGACAACAATTGAATCTGGGTTCGATCCCAAAGGATCATGTATGCGTAACTCTCAAACGCTAACTGCTTGTTTAGGTGTCTTATTGCTACTCACTCTGACCGCCTCGTCTGCCAGTGCGGACGTGATTGGTGTCGACGAGATGATTGTGAAGCTGCACAACGTCGAAGGACAGCACGAACTGACTCTTCCCGAGCAGAGTCGGGCTGGAACGGTGCTGCTTTTTTCTGAGGTTTTCGAGAACAATAACGGAAAACACCTTGGTTTTAGCGTGGCGTCGACGAATGGTCGCGGTATGAAATTTGGACTTTTCAAGCAGCCACACTCGCCGCAATCGTCGGGGGGCGGCACCATCCCTAATCCGGAGCCGGCGGCAGTTTTACTGCTGGGGACCGGTCTGGCTGCGGGTGGTGCATATGCGCGGAGGCGTTTTCGGAAAACGACGCACTAAACAGCAGTTGTAACCAGGCGGTTCAAATAATCGCTTGATGGCGCGTGCGGCGCCGATGGACCAGTCTTTTGAAATGCGGCGAAACGGCCCAACATCCCGGAGGTGTTGGGCCGTTCGTCTTTGGTCCTTTCAGAATTGTCAGGAGGGAGTAGAAAAAAACGGTAAACGCGGGTTGGACCTGTGGTAGACTTCGGCCCTCGATGGTCATTCGAGGTCGACACAGTTTTGTGGCAAACTTAGGCCAAATGATTGTTGACACAGGGATTGTAATTAGTGTAATAAATCCGAAGTGTTACTGCCTTTCCGGGCCGTAATTTTTCATGCATTAAAGGCTTTGGACGGGTTGGGAAAGTTAATCACGTATTCCCACGACTGTGAGGGCCGTCGCGGTACGCAATAAAGACCTTTGTGTTTCACTATACGGGAGGAAAGTTAATGACTAGTAAATCTTGGAGCCGCAAGTCTATCGCGACTGTTGTGGCGGTTGCCGTTTTGAGTGTTTACTCAATGGTGGCATTGGCCGGAGCAGGCGCCAAGGCCTCAGGCGAATTGTCGGTCTCCGGGCAAGTTACGGTGAACGGCCAAAAAATGGTATCTGGTGGTACGGTATTCACCGATTCGACGATCAGCACCGCTCCTCAAAGCAGTGCATCGGTGAGCATTGCGAAGGTGGGCCGAGTTGAACTCTCCGCCAACAGCAATATCCGGCTGAGTTTCACGGACAGCAGCATCAGCGCGATGCTTGAAACCGGAAGCGCCCAGGTATCGACCTTAGCTGGAACGACAGTTAATCTGACAACCAAAGACGGCACCGTTATTGTCGACGGTAAGGAAGCCACCAGCTTCGCGGTGAGCGCCTCCCGTGGTCGCACCTCAATGACGACTTTGTCCGGCGTCGCAGAGTTCCGCACGGGAACGAGCGTCAAGCAGGTCGCCGCTGGTGAAAGCGCCATGGCAGGTGTGCCGAATCCGCAGACTGATGATGACGACGACGATATGAGCGGTGGTGCACTCGCGGTGTTGTTGCTAGCCGTTGGTGGCGCCGTTGCAGCCGTCCTTTATGCGACACTTCATAACAACGATCTTAACTTCGGCGGCAGCGTTACCGTAGTCAGCCCGACCAAGTAAAGTCTCGTCCGCGTTGCACAAAAACACTGTGGCACTGGACACCAGCGCTGCGGTCACCTAATTTGAACCTTGCGGGTCACGCGATGTTTATCGCGCGTGGCCCGCAAGGTTTTGATTGTCTCAATACGGATTTTAGAAATGCACATTGCCGTTATCGGGACGGGTTATGTCGGACTCGTAACCGGAGCATGTTTTGCCGAGTTTGGCGTTGAGGTCATCTGTGTCGACGTCGACGAAGAGAAAATTTCCCAACTCCTCAAAGGCGTAATGCCGATCTACGAGCCAGGGCTCGAGCAACTCGTTGCTAAAAACACACAGGCTGGACGCCTCAAATTCACAACTGACGTCAGCCAGGCGATCCAACAGTCTCTCGTCATCTTTCTCGCAGTCGGAACCCCACCAAAGCCTGACGGCTCACCGGATCTCAGTTTCGTCGAAGCAGCAGCAGGATCGATTGCGGACCACATGAACGGCTATAAGGTCGTCGTCACCAAATCTACAGTCCCCATCGGCACGGGCGAGCACATTCGCGAACTGATCAGCGCGCGAAAAAAGACAAAAGCGAACTTCGGCGTGGTCTCCAATCCCGAGTTCCTTCGCGAAGGGGCTGCTATAAACGATTTCATGCGGCCGGATCGCGTCGTCATCGGCAGCCGCGACGAAGAAGCGATCGCCATCATGAAGGATCTGTATCGTCCGCTTTACCTGATCGAAGCGCCCTTCGTAATCACCTCGCTGGAGGCGGCGGAATTAACGAAATATGCCGCTAATGCTTTCCTCGCCACGAAAGTTTCATTCATCAATGAAATAGCGAACCTGTGTGACAAGATCGGTTGCGACGTACACGACGTGGCGCGCGCAATCGGCATGGACAAGCGTATCGGGAGCAAGTTTCTCCACCCGGGACCGGGCTTCGGCGGTTCGTGTTTCCCGAAAGACACGAGGGCACTGGCATCGGTCGCCAAACATTACGGTTCCTCGTCGCGCATCGTTGACGCGGTCATCGAGGTCAACCAGCGGCAGACGGAACTGATGTTGCTCAAAATTCGCAAACTGGTCGGCACGTTGAAGGGCAAAACGGTTGCGGTGCTCGGTCTTGCATTCAAACCGGAAACTGACGACATGCGTGAGGCGCCGGCGATCGGGATCATCAAGAACCTTATTGACGACGGTGCAAAAGTGCGCGCCTACGATCCCGTCGCAAAGTCTGAAGCAATGAAGATTCTCCCGGGCATTGACTACGTCGACGACGAATACGCGGCTGTTAAGGGAGCGGATGCGCTTGTTTTTGTTACCGAGTGGAACCAGTTTCGCGCGCTCGACATGCTGCGAATTCGCGACCTGATGAAGTCGCCGAAGGTCGCAGATCTGCGAAACATCTACGAACCGGAAGACATGCGTGAGATGGGATTCGAGTACGTGGGGGTGGGACGATAATGGCCCTGTCAGGGATCGCACTCGTTACGGGTGGAGCGGGTTTCATTGGTTCGCACATAGCAGCCGCGTTGTTAGCCGGCGGCGCTCGGGTTCGAATACTTGACGATCTATCAACGGGCCATCGCGAGAATCTCGACGAGATTGGCGGCGACATTGATTTCGTTCGGGGTAGCGTCGCCGACGAGCAACTGCTGGCCAAAGCCCTCGAGAACGTCGAGTTGATATTTCACGAGGCGGCGATCCCCTCGGTGCCGCGATCGGTTGAAGCGCCCCGAAATACTCACGTCGCTTGCGTCGACGGTACATTTTCACTGCTGCTCGCTGCGAAAGAAGCCGGCGTCAAACGCGTGGTCTATGCGGCGTCGAGTTCCGCATACGGCGATCAACCGACGTTGCCGAAGTCTGAACAGATGTCTCCCGATCCGTTGTCGCCGTATGCAGTCGCGAAGCTTGTCGGTGAGTATTACTGCCGCGTGTTCACGCGAGTCTATGGTCTCGAAACGGTCTCGCTTCGTTACTTCAATGTCTTTGGACCACGACAGGATCCCGGCTCGCAGTATTCAGGCGTCGTTTCGCGATTCATTAGCGCGCTATTGAACAACGAACGTCCGGTGATCTTCGGCGACGGCGAACAGTCTCGCGATTTCACTTACATCGACAACGTGGTTGCGGCGAACCTCAGCGCCGCGTCGGCACCAAACGCTGCCGGCAAAGTGATCAACGTTGCGAACGGTCAACGAGTGACGCTCAACCAGCTACTAGAGGAATTGAAACAGTTAACCGGTCACACAAACGTCACTGCCGAATACCGCGAACCTCGCGTGGGCGACGTACGTCACAGTCTCGCCGACATCTCGATGGCGCGTGAACTACTCGCATACGAATCCAGGGTCGATCTTCGCGAAGGGTTGCAACGCACGCTAAATTGGTGGAAAACAAGCCGCTTCGCAACTCAACGGACTTAAAATCCTTATTCCGGCTTCTTACCTACTGCTACCAAACGATACTAAGCAGTATTTATCGACGTTTCAGCCGTCAAAGCAACCTTACGTCCCGCTTCGTATCACTAGGTGAGTCCCGCACCTTTCCCGCACCTTTGGACCAACAAAAGAAAGCCTTCTCTGACATCCGTTCCCATAACGGTTGTAAGACTCATTGCATTGACAGAGTTCCATATCCGTAAAATGCTTCACGAGGTGGAGGGGGTGGAGATGCAGTTGCTCTCGGTATACAAGCTGATCGACAGGCTGCAGTAAGAGAGGCGTGGAGGCAAGAAGCCGAACGAGCGAGAAACGGCCAACCGACTAAAACTCCATTCACGGCAGATCAACTTAGGGAGTTGCGCGATACTGGTAGGGTTTCTGGGTTCGAAGGTCATCATACCGAGAGCGTCAGTGGAAACCCACAAGCCGCAAGAGATGCGAGCAAGATTAAGTTTGTGCAGGGCAGAGCAGCACACCTTGCAGAGCATGGTGGAAACTTTCGAAACCGTACCCCGCTTAAGCCGAGATAGAGAGATATCGCATGATCTCAGAGGGTTACAAGGAACTTTTGACCAGACTGGTGATTCCGACCGTGAGTCTGGGGTATATCGCCATTCGTATTTATGATGTCGACGAGTTAGAGGAAGCTCAAATCGGTTACTCTATTCATCCCTCCGGGACTTCGCTGATCGATGAGAATCCTGGAAGTTGGCAACGGAACTGGGTTGTCATTGGTTATGAGGACGGATCCGGCGATCCGATCTTTACAGATATCGAGGCAGACGGCTTTCCTGTCTACACAGCAATGCACGGCACCGGAGCTTGGGAGCCAAGTTTAATTGCCACTGGGCTTCGGAACTTCGCGGCAGCGATGCGCGAAATCGCCAAGGTCGCAGAGGGGCGAGAGAATCCGGTTCAGCTTGAGGCAAATCCGATTGAGCCCGACGAGCGTGCTAATGTTCTAGAGCGGATTCAGAGAGATAACGCAGGAATTGATACAAGCTTCTGGGAGAATTGGCTAACCTTCGAGTAAGCGTTCGGCAACTTAACGGTTAGCGTGTTGGTTAACGAAAGCTTCGAGGACAGCGGCAAGCTTCTGTTGCTGGCTGCGGGGGAGTTGAGAGGCGGCTTCGAATAGCTGCTTCATCTTGCCGGTTGGACCAGCCCCGCGTTTCTTGGTACCGTTAGAACCCACCAAATCTTCTACTGAAACATTGAGAGCTTGAGCCAGGCCGAGTAGCTGGTCAGGCCGAAGTGCGACGGGGTTGCGTGGAGTACGGTTGGCGTTGGGCGCACAAAAGCGTGACGTGCTTTGTCTTATTCGGCGGCAGGGTCTAATCCTCACGCTCGTGGGCGTAAGCGTCGGCTTGCTGATTTCATGGGCGGTGACACGTTTGCTAAACAATCTGCTTTATGGCGTAAGCGCCACTGATCCAGTGGTCTTCGTGGGCGTTGCGTTTCTGTTGATTGCGGTCGCCTTGTTAGCTTCCTACGTGCCTGCACGCAAAGCGATGAAGGTCGATCCCCTGGTGACTCTGCGATACGAATAGCGACAGTTCGAGCGGTTCGCACGAATACCTGCCGAATACCGCGAACCTCGCGTGGGCGACGTACGTCACAGTCTCGCCGACATCTCGATGGCGCGTGAACTACTCGCATACGAATCCAGGGTCGATCTTCGCGAAGGGTTGCAACGCACGCTAAATTGGTGGAAAACAAGCCGCTTCGCATTACGCCCCGCCTGAAGTCTCGACGTACCGGGATCGAACAGCACCGACTCGGAACATTTCATAACCTCAGTCTAACCCCACTAACCGCGGGTAAATCCCGGCTCGGCATCTTGCTTGCTTTCTTAAGTTGCGGGGAAAGCAACTATGAGAAGCAAACAACTACTGGCGATGGCCGGGATTATCGCCGCGTGTCTTGCGGCGTCAGCGCGCGTCGCAGCACAAACGCCCGCGCCGCCTCCGTTGTCCCCAGCCGACAAACAAATCTTCGAGGCATTTGAGAGTCGAGCAAAGGATTACGTGAAGATGCGCGAGGCATTGGAAGAGAAGATGCCGAAGCTCTCCAAAGAGGCAAAGCCCGAAGAAATCCAAACACACAAAAAGCAATTTCAGGACCGAGTCCGCGCAGCACGCGCCGGAGCAAAACCTGGCGACGTATTTACGCCGCAGGCAACGACGTTGATTCGCGCGATTATCAAGGACGAATTCAAAGGAAGAGAACGAGTCGAGTTACGCGACACCGTGTTGAGGGAATCAGACACGAAGGCCGTGCCGCTGCGCGTCAACTATCCGTATCCGGAATCGCAGGAGCTGTTGGAAATGCCTCCGACACTTCTGCTGCGGTTGCCGCAACTGCCAAAACAACTGAGGTTCCGCTTTGTCGGTCAGAGTCTGCTGCTAGTTGATCGCGAGAATGGTCTCATCGTGGACTACATGACTAAGGCGCTTCCGTAAAGGCAAGGGGTGAAATCATGAAACGCGTCATCACATCACTAATTCTAACGTTCCTCTTAACGCTCACGGCTGTAAACGCGCAGAACAACGGGGCACGCACGAATGGAGACTCGCGAGCACACGCGCCGTCTTCCGCGCCGTTTTCGCTAACGCTCCCCAACAAAGAGGGCTCGGTCCGTTTCCTGGTGATTGGCGACACTGGAACCGGCACCGCCAAGCAACAGGAACTCGCGCAAGTCATGCTGCGGTATCGACAAATGTTTCCCTTCGAGTTTGTGCTGATGCTCGGCGACAACATGTACGGAAGCGAGAAGGCACTCGATTACAAACAGAAATTCGAGAACATTTACCGGCCGCTACTCGATCAAAAAGTGAAGTTCTACGCCGCTCTTGGCAATCATGACGAGTCGAACCAGCGTTTCTACGAGTTCTTCAACATGGAAGGCCAGGAGTACTACCGGTTCAAGAAAGGAAATGTCAGCTTCTATTCGCTAAACAGCAACTACATGGACAAGAAGCAGATCGACTGGTTCATTGACAAGCTTGCAACCGACACTGCTGCCTGGAAGATCGCCTTCTTCCATCACCCGCCATACTCGTCGGGGGGCAAGCACGGTTCCGACACCAAACTGCGCGAGATCATCGAACCGATATTCCTGAAACATGGCGTGAACGTGATCTTCGCGGGTCACGAACACTTTTACGAACGGATCAAACCACAGAAGGGCATTTACTACTTCATCTCCGGTTCGGGCGGTAAGTTAAGAAAAGGCGACGTCAAAAAAGGATCGCCGCTGACTGCAAAGGCCTACGATGCAGACATGTCGTTCATGTTGATCGAGCTTGACGACAACGAAATGCACTTCCAGGTGATATCACGCAAGGGTGAGACGGTCGATTCGGGCGTCATTGCGAATCAACGCAAGCGGAACGGAACGTGATCCAGTTGAGCGGGCGGTTCAGCGTCCTTCGAACAGCTTCTTTAAACTCTCGACAAACGGCGGGCGTGCGACTCCGGCGTCGGTGATGATCGCGGTTATCAAGTGATTCGGCGTGACGTCAAACGCCGGATTGTGAACTGCAACTCCTTCAGGCCCGAGTTGATACTCGCGAATGTGAGTGATCTCCGTCGAGTCGCGTTCTTCAATCGGAATCTGATCGCCGGAAGCCAGCGAGAGATCGAGAGTCGTCAAAGGTGCTGCGACGTAGAACGGAATCTCGTGTTCGCGCGCGAGAACAGCGACCATGTAAGTTCCGATCTTGTTTGCCGTGTCGCCGTTGGCGGCAATACGATCCGCGCCGACTACAACCGCGTCGACCTTTCCACTCTTCATGACGTGACCGGCCATGTTGTCAGTGATGACCGTGACGGGAATGTCGTCTTTCGCGAGTTCCCAGGCGGTTAAGCGCAGTCCCTGGAGGAACGGCCTGGTTTCGTCGGCGATCACCGCGACTTTCTTTCCCGCGTCTCTCGCGCCACGAATGACGCCGAGCGCCGTGCCGTAGTCTCCGGCGGTTGCCAGCGCGCCCGCGTTGCAATGCGTTAGGACTGTCGCGCCATCAGGGATCAGTGGTCCACCATGTTTGCCGATGGCGCGGTTCGCAGCGATGTCTTCTTCGAAGATTGCCTGCGCTTCGGCTACCAATGCTTTTTTGACGGCCTCGACGTCGTTGAGGTGTTTATGGCGCTGAAATGCACCGCGCATTCGTTCGATGGCCCAGAAAAGATTGACGGCGGTGGGGCGCGTTTGGCCCATCACGTCACAGATGTAGAGCAGATCGTCTTCCAGATCGGCAACGGAAGTGCCCACTGATTGACTGGCGCCGAGTGCTATTCCCATTGCGGCGGCGACGCCGATTGCCGGAGCTCCGCGTATGACCATCTTCCTGATCGCTTCGGCAACTTCATCGTAAGAGCGGAGCATCAGGTAGGTTTCTTCCGACGGCAGGAGCCGCTGGTCCAACATTCGTATGCCGTCTTTTGTCCACTCGACTGTTTTTATCATGAGTGAGCATCTTACTTTTGCTTTTA